>JBATEO010000066.1:0-27823 GCA_049664045.1 Prochlorococcaceae cyanobacterium | reverse complement strand
AGCCAGGCCAGCCGGCCGCGGCGGCTGCCGGCGCGGCCCACGAAGCCGGCGATCGCCGCCTGGGCGGCATCGCGATGGTTGTCGCGGTGGCCGGGGCAGAGGGCACCCCAGTGCTCCAGCCAGCGCTCCTCCAGCCGCAGGTGCAGGCGGAGGTCCCAGAGCAGGCGGCGGCAGGCCAGTTGCTCCGCCTGGTCGCTCAGCTCCAGCCGCTCCGGCGGCAGGGGCTGGATGTGCTCCTGCAGCAGGGTGGCGAGCAGGGCTTCGAGGCGCTCGTGCTGGCGCTCGAGCAGCGGTTCCTGCTCCTGCCAGTGACGGGGCCAGTGACCGGCCCAGCTTTGGACGGCAGGAGCCAGGACGGCCCCCGCACCGGAAACGGCCATGGAGGAAGCGGCAGCGCAGGGGCATGAACAACATACACCGATATAACAGCATCGTGATTTCATCTGTCATGCGGATCTGGGCCGACCGCGGGTGGCGGATGTGGCTGCGGCTGCGGCTGCGGATGCGGATGCGGCTGCGACCGTCGCTGCCGGGCTTCGCTTCAACGCCCGCGGGGGTGCGCCGCGCCAGGCTGGCTAGCAGCGCATCGATCCGACCGGCCGTTGGCTGTCGACCCTTCCCTGCGGATGGTCGGGGAACTCGCGGAGTTCTTCGCCCTGCTGCTGGCGCTGGAGGTGCTGATCGCCGCTGATCTGCTGCGCACCGTGTCGCTCAGCCTCACCATCTCCGGCGTGCTCGCCCTGGGACTGCTTGTGGTCGTGCGCACGATCCTCAGCTTCGCGATCCAGATCGAGACGGAGGGCAACCTGCCCTGGCGGGTGGGTTGCCCGTACCGCGATCCCCATGAGGTCAGCCGCTTGGCGGACTGCCGTACGCTGAACTACTGCATGCCGGAATCATGATTCCGTGACATCAACAGGTGCTTAAAATGGCAGGCCTTCCGGGCACGCCCCGCCCCATCTCCCGCCTCCATCCCCGCTCCCCCATCCGCCGATCTCCATGGACGCCCTGGCTGAGTACTTCAAGGTCTTCTCCGAAGCCAACCGTCTGGCTGTGCTTGATGCCCTGCGCCAGGGCCCGCTCAACGTCACGGCCGTGGTGGAGCGCACCGGTCTGAGCCAGGCGCTCGTGTCCAAGCACCTCAAGCTGCTCACCATCGCCGGCGTGGTGAAGCGCCGGCCGGAGGGCAGCCTGGTGTTCTACGAAGTGATCGACAAGGGAGTGTTCCGGCTGATGGCCCAGGCCGAGAAGCAGCTGCTGGCGTCCCGGCGGCAGCAGCTCGATGCCCTGGCTGCCATCCTGTAGGGGTGATCGAGTCGCTGCCCGCCACCCTCGATGAGCTGCGGCAGGCCCTGGCGGCCGGCCGGCGGCGTTTTCACGGTCTGCGCCTCGGCGATCTCGATGGAGTGGATCTCGATCTCTCCGGCTGCGAGCTGCAGGAGAGCTGTTTCAAGGAAGCCCGCTTCGGCCGCGCCAGCCTGCGGCAGGCCCGGGTGGACGGCTGCTGCTTCCAGCAGGCCCTGCTCTGGGGAGCCGATCTCTCCGGAGTGCAGGCCCGGGAATCCCAGTGGCACGAGGCGGATCTGTCGGGGTGCCGCCTGCAGAAGGCCGATTTCTCAGCGGCCCTGCTGCACCGCGCCTGCCTGCGCGGGGTGCTGGCGGCCGGCAGCCGCTGGTGCGACGCCCGCCTGGTGGAGGCCGACTTCCGCTCCGGACTGGATCAGCTCACCGACCTGGGCGGCGCCGACTTCCAGCGCGCCGACCTCAGCTTCGCCCAACTGCGCGGCGTGCAGCTCCGGGACGCCGATCTGCGCGGCTGCTGCCTCTACGGGGCCGACCTGGGCGATGCGGACCTCAGCGGTGCTGACCTGCGGGGCTGCGACCTGCGCGATACCCGCTTGGCGGGTGCCAGGCTCAGTGACGCCCGCCTGGATCGTGCCCAGCTGCCCGGGTCCCTGTCCTGAATCCCCAGCTGAATGTCCGAAAGCTTCGATCTGATCGTGCTGGGCGCCGGTTCCGGTGGCCTGGCGGCCGCCAAGCGAGCGGCATCCCACGGCGCCCGGGTGGCGATCGTGGAGGGCGACCGGGTGGGGGGCACCTGCGTGATCCGCGGCTGCGTGCCCAAGAAGCTGCTGGTGTACGGCTCGGCCTATGCCCATCTGCTCGCCGATGCCCCCAGCTACGGCTGGCCGGTGCTGCCGGTGCAGCCCGATCCCGCCACCTTGCTCAGCCATGTGCGTGCCGAGGTGGACCGGCTCAACCAGCTGCACATCGGCTTCCTGGAGCGCGCCGGCGTGGAGCTGGTGCGGGGCTGGGGGCGCTTCGCCGATGCCGGCACCGTGCTGGTGAGCCAGGCCGACGGGGGGGAGCGGGAACTGCGGGGTGAACGGATCCTGATCGCCGTGGGCGGCCGTCCTCACCGGCCCGACATTCCCGGCGCCGATCTGGGCTGGGTGAGCGACGATCTGTTTCTGCTGGAGTCGCTGCCCGATGCGGTTGTGGTGGTGGGGGCCGGCTTCATCGCCTGCGAGTTCGCCTGCATCCTCAACGGCCTGGGGGTGGCGGTGACCCAGCTGGTGCGCGGCGATCACCTGCTGCGGGGCTTCGACCGGGAGGCGAGCCTGGCCGTGCAGGAGGCCATGCAGGAGGCGGGCATCGAGATCCGCTTCGCCCATTCCCCCGCAGCGATCACCGGTCAGTGCGCCCCCGGCGAGTACACGGTCACCACCCAGAGCGGCGAGCAGCTCCCCTGCGGCGGCGTGCTGCTGGCCACGGGCCGCCGGCCCTTCCTCCAGGGCCTCAACCTGGAGGCCGCCGGCGTGGCGGTGGAGGGGAATCGCATCCCCGTGGATGCCGACCAGCGCACCAACGTGGCCACGATCTACGCGGTGGGGGATGTGACCGACCGGGTGAATCTCACCCCGGTGGCGGTGGATGAGGGCCGGGCCTTCGCCGACAGCGTCTTCGGCCAGCGCCCCCGCCAGGTGAACCATGAGCTGGTGGCCATCGCCGTGTTCAGCCAGCCGGAGCTCGCGGGTGTGGGTCTCACCGAGGAACAGGCGGTGGCGCGTCATGGCGCCGAGGCGATCCGCGTGCACCGGGCGCGCTTCCGGCCCATGAGCCAGGCCCTGCCGGCCCGGGGTCCCCGAGTGCTGCTCAAGCTGGTGGTGGAGACGGCCAGCGACCGGGTGCTGGGCTGTCACATGGTGGGCGAGCACGCCGCCGAGATCATTCAGATGGCGGCCATCGCCATCGGCATGGGCGCCACCAAGGCCGACTTCGACCACACCATGGCGCTGCATCCCTCGGTGGCCGAGGAGTTCGTGACGATGCCGAACTGAGGAGCACCAGGGATGGCCGATGGTGCAGCGACCTCCCACCCCGTGATGCTGGCCCTGGCCCGCTAGGTGTCGCCGGCATCGAACCCCCACTGGGCACGGATGGTGGCGTTGCTCACGTCCCAGGCGTGCTCGCCGCTGAGCACGCTGTGCGGCTCCCGCGCCGGAACCAGGTCGCGCTCCCGGAACTCCGCCTCCAGCTCCTGCAGGTAGGCGCGCGCCTCACTGAGCAGCAGGTCGATGTGCTGCCGCCCGCCGGTGACGCGGAGCATCTCCGGGGTGGTGCTGCACAGGTCCAGATCCTCCAGATGCTGGTGCAGCCAGGTCCACTCGTAGCGCAGCATCGGCGGTGTGCAGGCCCGCAGCCGCTGGCGGTAGTCACCGCAGTGGCGCTCCAGTTCGCTGCTGCTTGCCGCAGGGATCTCCAGCGCGGGAGTGGTGCCGCTGGCGTGGCGCTGGCCGAGTTTCTGCATGATGTCGCGCAGGTGGCTCATGGCGGCGGCGTGCGGATCGCGAGGCTCACACCGCATTCTTGCCCGGGGGGCCGCTGCGGCGGAGAGTGGAGGGGTGGTTCCCCAAGGGCTGAAACGCGATGACTGCCCCGGGCGCGGTGGATCTGGCGGCGCTGCGCCGCGAGTACCGCCAGGCCGGCCTGCACCGGGCCGAGCTGGCGGCCGATCCGGTGACGCAGTTCCGCCTGTGGTTCGAGCAGGCCACGGCAGCCCAGCTGCTGGAGCCCAACGCCATGGTGCTGGGCACCTGCGACGGCCAGCGCCCCAGCACCCGCACCGTGCTGCTCAAGGCCTTCGACCAGCGGGGGTTCGTGTTCTTCACCAACTACAGCAGCCGCAAGGCCCGGGAGATCGCTGCAACGCCCCAGGTGAGCCTGCTGTTCCCCTGGTATGGCCTGGAGCGTCAGGTGGCGATCCTCGGCGCCGCCGAGCGCATCAGCGTTGCTGAATCCCTCGCTTACTTCACCTCCCGGCCCTTCGGCAGCCGGGTGGGAGCCTGGGTGTCGCAGCAGAGCTCGGTGATCAGCTCCCGCCGCATCCTGGAGATGAAGTGGGAGGAGATCAGGCGGCGCTTCGCCAATGGTGAGGTGCCCCTGCCGGATGCCTGGGGGGGCTTCCGGGTGGTGCCTGAGGAAGTGGAGTTCTGGCAGGGGCGCGAGAACCGGCTGCATGACCGCTTCCGCTACCGCCTGGAGGAGAGCGGCACTGAGGGGGCAGCCGGGCAGTGGCTTATCGAGCGCCTGGCACCCTGACGCCAGCTTCCGGCCGGCGCATCTGGAATCACACGGGTGGCCCAGAAGTGGTGGCGCCTCAGAAGAGGTGGCGTCAGAAGGTGAAGGTGGTCTTCACCAGGCCGCCGTAGGTGTCGCTCCGACCGCTGTTCTCGATCCAGAAGAAGGCGGGAGTCACGCTGATGTTGTCGGTGACCTGCCACCGGTACCACAGCTCGTAGGCCAGGGTGTTGTTGCCGGGATCGGCCCACACACCGAGGGTGTCGATCCGCCCGCTGGCGGCATTGGACTGGCCGGCGCTGCCGAGGGCCATGCCCAGGGCGTTGCCCTGCAGGAAGGCGTCGTCCCACTGCAGGCCCACCATCCAGCTGGTGCTCTCGTCGATGGGCCGGTCGGTGTTGAAGTCGCTGTAGCCGAAGCCGGCGCTGATGGATGGAGCCCAGGCTGCCGAGACCGGCGACCAGTAGGCACTCAGCGCGATGTTGTTGGAGCTGTTGTCGAAGACATAGCCCACCTCTGCGTACGTGTAGGCAAAGGCCGCACCCCAGCTCTCGCCGGCGTAGCCCACCTGGGCGGTGACGCTGAACTCCTCACCAGCGCCGATCCGGGAGTCCTCCGCAGCACCCTCGGCTGAGATGTAATTGACGCTGGCATTGAAGCCACTGCCATCAGCCTGCCACCAGATGCCGGCACCGGCACCCAGGTTTTTGCTGTAGGTGGCTGGCGCTCCTGCCCTGGTGAAGATCTCGAGGATGTTGGCCGTGTAGGCGGTGGGCCACATCGCCAGCATGTCCGGCTGTTCCACCTTGGCACCCACTGTGGCGGTGAGCTGTTCGCCAATGGGGAACTGGTAGAAGAGTCGATTGATTGCAACTGAATCAGCAGAATCTTCTTCGCCGAATGCGGTCTCCAGTGTGGTGTTGCCGCTGCCGAATACCGAGCTGCCAAAGTTGCCGGCCCGCAGGGTGGTGCGCAGCAGGTCCTTGCCGGTGAAGCTGGTGTCGAAGTTCAGCTGCACGTCGTCGTTGACGGTGACCTCATCACCGAGACCGGTGTTGCCGGCCCCGCCCAGCACCATGGTGGCGAGCCCGTTGAGCCTGGTGGTGGTGGAGAACTGGTTGGCCTCCAGCTCGCCCACCTTGGCCTCGAGGCCGTCGACGCGGCCCTTGAGCACGGCCAGTTCCTTCTCGAACTCGGCCATCAGGCGTTTGAGCTCGTCGGTCACCTCGGTGACGCGGTCGAGACAGGCGTTGAGCAGGGCAGCGGCCTCGAAGCGGGTCATCGCCTTCTGGCCGCGGTAGGTGCCGTCGGGGTAGCCGGCGACGCAGCCGTAGCGCTCGATCAGGTTGGAGAGCGCCTGGTAGGCCCAGTCAGTCGGGCGCACGTCGGAGAACTGGGAGATGCTGGTGACCTGCTCGCTGCTGAGCGCCGGGCCGGCGTACTGCTCGAGGACGGTGAAGTTGAGCTCAGCGTTGCTCGCGGGAGTGAGCTGGGAGGCAGTGGCGGCCCCGGCGGGACCGGCCACCAGGGCTGCGATCAGTCCGAGGGCCTGAGGGGCTGCCGGCCGGTGTTGCCTGGGTTTCATCGGAAGCCGCAAACCGAACGACGGGTGGATCAGGACCGCTGCGACGGTAACAGGAATGAGAACGATTATCGCCGCGGAAGCAGGCAGACCCAGGCATGCGTTGACGGCCGCTGTCGAGCTGCACGGAGGCTGAGGTGGAGGCTGGGGCGTGGACCCATGAGGAACGCCGGGCTCAGTTGCGGACCTCGGTGCCCCTTCAGCGGTGAAGGGGCGGGCAAGGCCGGCAGCTTCTGCGGCCTTGCTCCTTCAGCGATTTCATGGACATCGGCAGGACAACTCCTGCAGCCAGGGTTGGCAGCAACCGGTGGGCTGCAAGGGCTGCTGCTGGGCCTGTGCGGCGCGCTGGCCTGCTTGCACCTGAAGATGGTGCCGATGTTGCTCGGCTATCTGCTTCAGGGCACCAGCGACGTCCAGGCGAAAGCGGCGCCGATGCCGATCCAGATGCCGGCCAGCAGGCGCCGGCCGTTGTCCTGAATGGCCGAGAGGAGGCCCCGCGAACCGGAGGCCACCAGCAGCAGCAGGGCCCCCTGGCCGAGGAACAGGCCGAGGAGGTAGGTGAGCAGCGGCGTGGGTTCGGCTCCGACGACCATGCCGCCCAGCAGGTAGCCGTGCAGGGCGATCGCGGGGAGCAGCAGCGCCGCGGGCACCCTGCCGAGGGCCACCAGTCCGGCCAGCGCAAGGGTGAGCGCCACCAGGGCTTCTGCGAAGGGCGCCACTGAGGCGCTCAGAGGAAGCACCTGGGCCAGGGCACTGCCCAGCAATCCGGCGGCCAGCAGGGGCAGCACCCAGGCCAGGGGTCGCCGCAGGCCCACGAAGCCGATGGCGAGCAGGAAGAGCAGATGGTCGGGTCCCAGCAGGGGGTGGCCGAGGCCGCTCACGAATCCCATCCAGGGGCTGAGGGCGCCGCCCTCGGCCATCTCGAAGGGGTGGTGGGCCCGGGCGGCGGCGGGATGCAGGGCGCTGATCAACGCCGCCAGCGCGGCGGTGAACAACCCGGCGAACGCCAGCGCCCCCACACCCAGAGGGCCTGCGGCGCCAGCCGCAGGAGACGTGCGGTGATTCAAGGGTCGATCCTCGTCGAATGAAGAACCTGGCGGGCGTTCTGACTTCCCCATCCGGGGTTCACAGCTGCGGGACAGCGCCGGAATCGCACCGGACTTTCCCCGTTTCCTTCAGCAGCTGTTCCCTGCTGAAACCAGTGGCCTGAGCTTACGCGGGTGCGCCCAGTTTCAGGGGCAGCTCCCGCCGCTGCAGCCGGGGGCCCGTGCTGGGCTGGAGGGCCAGGGGCAGCGAGGCGGGCCGCACGATCTGCAGGGTGTTGAGCTCCAGCGTGGTTTCCACCACCTCACCCCGCTGCTCGAACAGATCCAGCAGCGTGAGCGTCTGCTCGGGCGGCCTGGCATCGTTCAGGCGACGTCGGGGACCGCTGCCCATGGCCCCCAGGCTGAGCAGGTTCATGCCGCCGCTGACGCCGGGAAAGTAGGCGTGATGGTGGCCGCTCACATAGAGCTGAGAGCCCGTGGCGGCCATCAGCTGCCGCAGTTGCTCCGGTTGCTGCAGCACCTCGCCAGGCCGGTCTCGCCCCAGCCCCACCCCATAGGGCGGCAGATGGCCCATCACCATCCGCAGGCGGGCCTGCCTGGCGGCGGGTCCGTTCAGCTGGCTCCGGGCCCAGGCCCAGTCCTCCGCCGGCACGGTGGCGGAGGAGGCATCGAGCACCACCACGAACACCGGCCCCTGACGCAGGCTGTAGCGGAAGGGGTACCGGGCGGCCTCCACGAAGGTCAGGCCCAGGCTCTGGCGGCGTTCCCCCCAGAAGCGAGCGGCCCGCTCCCGGTCGAGGGCGAAGGTGAAGCCCCCGGGGCCACGGCTGCTGGAGGCGTCGTGGTTGCCCATCGTCGGCGCGAAGCCACTGCTGGCGCGCAGAAGCGACTGCAGCACCTGCCGGTCGAAGCTGGCCCACATGGCATCGAGGTGGCCGCCGCTGAGGCCGAGTTTCTGTCCGGCCACCATGTCGCCACCGCAGAGCACCAGGTCGGGCCGGAGTGCCTGCAGCAGCTCCACGCCGCGCTGCACCTGGGGGACGTAGCTGGTGGAGCCGTAGCTGGCGTTGAGGTCGCTGATCAAGGCCAGGCGCAGGTCGCCCCGGGGAGGCGCCTGGGCCGCCGCCGCCTGGCGCCACCAGCCTGGAACCAGCAGGGCGGCAGCACCGGTGCTTGCCAGCTCCAGAAACTGCCGGCGGGAGAGGGGCATCGGTGGCGTCGGGATCGGGGTCAGGCTGTCTGCAGCTGGCGAAGCTGGCTTTCCAGGCGCTGCTTCAGCCGCGTCTGCACCAGGGCACAGAGATCGTGCACCAGCTCGTCCTCGGCGTCATAGATGAGCCGCACCCCGTCGCGGCGGCAGCCCACCAGGCCGGCGCGCTGCAGCTGGCCCAGCTGGCGGCTGATGTGCGACTGGGAAAAGCCCGTGGCCTCGATCAGCGCGGCCACGTCCATAGGGCCCTGCTTGAGATGGCAGAGCAGCTGCAGCCGGGCCGGCTCACTGAGCAGGCGGAAGAACTGGCTGAGCTCCTCGAGCAACCGGGGGCTGGGAAGGGAGCTGAGGTCGATCTCGCCGGAAGGGCCCATGGGAATGCTGCCTGCGCGTTATGCCGGCCAACGCATTATGGGCCCGTGCTGCCTGCGGCTGCCGGGCGCCGCGTTTCAGAACACCGTGAGCGCCACGCCCAGCCCCACAACCATGGCGGCGATCAGGGCCGCGGCCCAGAGGGCGTGGGAGCGGGCATCGGCGGGGGTTTCGCCAATCACGGCAGCGATCTCGTCGGCGTAGAGGTTGTCGTGGTTTTCCAGATCGTGGGTGTGCATGGCTGACTGGGGGCTGACTAGGGGGCTGACCGCAACCTAGGCAGCCCCGCAGGGACTGCCCAGGCCGCCGCCATCAGCCTTCACGGGTGCCCCCTGCCCGGGTGAGGCCGGGACCGATCACAGGGCCCGCCGCCCCTTGCCGCCACTGCCACCTGCGCCACTGCCCCGACCGCCGGGTCCACCCACCGGCACCTGGATGCCGTTGCGTTCATAGATGGCGCGCATGGCATCGCGGTGCTTCTGGCGCTGCGCCTGGTTCTCCCGACGCTCCTGCTGCAGGCAGCTGTTCAGGGCGGCGGTGTCGCGGGCGGCGCTGATGCAGCGCTCATTCTTCTGCAGCGTCTGGATGCGCTCCTTGTGATGGCGCAGCAGCTGCGAGCGCCGCTCCGGGAAGATGCGCTGCTGCTGCTCCGGCGTGAGACGCTGCGGTGCGGAGTCCTGGGCCAGGCCTGGCAGGGCGGAGCCCAGACCCAGCAGGGCGATGGTGAGGCCCGATCCGAGGGTGACGGCCAGCGAACGGCCGCGGCGTGACGGGGCGGGAGTTCTCATGGCAGAAGTTGTCATGGCAGGGACGGCGATCGGAACGATCGGCAGGAGGGGGATGGGCATGGGGGTGGGTCGCCGGACGGGTGGAACACCGCGGCTGATCGATCACCACGACCTCCATCGTCCCGATGGGATCTGACCCAGTTGCATACGCCCCGGGCCAGGTTGTGACCAGATGTTTCCGGGTCTGCGCCCTTCGCCTCCAGCCCGGCCTGGGGTCAGGCATCCCCCTGTGAACGGGGTCAGGCATCTCCCAGGGAATGGCCCCGCAGCAGCACGGCGAAGCCCTGCTCACCCCGCTCGCAGTGAAGGGAGCCGTGATGGGCCAGGGCCACCCGTTCGGCAATCGCCAGGCCGAGCCCGCAATGCCCGCTGCCGCCACGGGCGGGGTCGAGACGGCGGAAAGGCTCCAGGGCCAGGGTCCAGAGCTGTCGGTCCAGGCCCGGCCCGCCGTCGGCCACCTCGATCTCGAACCCGTCGCCGTTCCAGGGCCGCAGGCACAGCCGGAAGGGCGGCGCGCCGTGGCTGCGGGCATTGTCCAGCAGGTTGGCCACCGCCCGCGCCAGGCCCGTGGCCCGCACCCGTGCCCGCAGGGGCTCCAGCTGCAACGTCAGCGGCTGCAGGTCGCACTGCCCGGCCACTTCAGCCAGGAACGCCGTGAGGTCGAGCTCCACAGGAGCCTCGTCGGTCTGGCCCCGGCTGAAGGCCATGAACTGGGCGGTGATCCGCTCGAGGGCATCCAGATCCGCCAGGGCCTTGCCGGCGTCGGCGGCGCTCATCGGCGTGGCTTCCGCCAGGTGCAGCCGCAGCCGCAGGCGGGTGAGCGGACTGCTGAGGTCGTGGCCGATGCCGGCGAGCATCGTCTCCCGTTCCTTCCGGGTCTGTTCCAGCTGCGCGAGCATCGTGTTGAAGCGGGCCGTGAGCCGGCGCACCGGTGCCGCCCCGCGGGGCGGCACCGGTTGCGGGTCCCCTCCGGAGCCGAGTTGCTGCAGGGACGTTTCCAGCATCCCCAGGGGCCGTCTCACCTCCAGGGCCAGCACCAGGGTGCTGAGGCCCAGCCCTGCGGCCACCAGCGACAGCGTGAGCGACAGGGGATCGGGCGGCCAGGCCCTTGCCCTGGGCAGCGGCGCGGCCATCCACACCGGCTCCAGAGCGGAGGCCATCTCCACCCAGAGCTGGTTGCCCGCCGCCACCACCTCCCGGCAGTAGCCCAGCTGGTCGCACAGCTCGGCCTCCAGGGCGGCGGCCTGGCGCCGGCCGCGCAGCGAGGCCGGCGGCGGCTGGCTGGCCAGCTGCAGCCCGCTCAGCTCGGCCACGGCCTCCATGGTGTAGCGCTCCAGCGCCAGCTCCCCGAGCCGCAGGCTGAAGGCCACCTCCGAGCCCAGCTGGCTCATCCGTGCCCCGACGATGCGGCGCCCCAGCAGCGACTGGATCAGCAGCAGGCTGAGCAGCCACAGACCCAGGCCGCAGGCCCCATAGCCCAGCATCTTCAGCCAGCGCCGCCGCTCAGCTCCGCGCCCGGCCATCGGGAACGAACACGTAGCCGTAGCCCCACACGGTCTGGATGATCCGTGGCTGGGACGGGGTCTCCTCCACCAGCCGGCGCAGCCGCGACACCTGCACATCCATGCTGCGGCTGTCGGTTTCGCTGGTGGGCCCGCGCGCGAGCTCGATCAGGCGCTCCCGCGAGAGCGGACGGTGGGGGTTCCGGGCGAGGGCCAGCAGCAGGCTCAACTCGCCGCTGGTGATCGCCACCGGCGCGCCGTTCCGCTCCAGGCTGCGGCTGTTGGGGTCGAGGCGCAAGGCGCCGAACTCGATCACCGCCTCCTGCGTCAGCGGCGTCCCCGCCGGCAGGCTGGCCCGTCGGCGCAGCACGGCCTCGATGCGGGCCGTGAGTTCGCGCGGCAGGAAGGGTTTGGCGAGGTAGTCGTCGGCGCCCTGCTCCAGTCCGATGATCCGGTCCACCGCGTCGCCGCGACCCGTGAGCATCAGCACGGGCAGGTCGTCGCCGCCGTCCCGCAGCCGCCGCAGCGCCGTGAGGCCGTCATCCCCCGGCAGCATCAGATCGAGCACCACCAGATCGGGCCGCTGGCTTTCCAGCCGGGCCTGGAGCTGCTGGGCATCCACCAGACAGCGCACCTCGTACCCCTGCTCACCGAGGTAGGTGGCCAGCATCTGGCGGAGTTCGGGATCGTCGTCGACGACCCAGATGCGGTGCGGAGGCGCCATCGGGCGGCCGGCGGTGGTGGGTGTTTCCAGGGTCAGCCGGCCAGCGGCACCGGGGCCATGCCGCTGGCATCGAACACGCCTTCGAACAGCACCGAACTGAGGTAGCGCTCGCCGGAGTCGGGCAGCACCACCACGATGGTCCTGTCCTCATAGGCCGGATCGGCCGCCAGGCGCAGGGCCGCGGCGGTGGCGGCCCCGCAGGAGATGCCGGCGAGGATCCCCTCCTCCTTCATCAGCCGGCGGGCCATGGCCACCGCCTCGGCATCGCTCACCGTCTCCACCAAGTCCACCAGATCCAGATCGAGGTTGGCGGGCACGAAGCCGGCACCGATCCCCTGGATCTTGTGCGGTCCGGGCCGTAGCTCCTCGCCTGCACGGGTCTGGGAGATCACCGGGCTGTTGGCCGGCTCCACCGCCACCGCCACCAGCGGTTTGCCGAGGGTGCGCTTGATGTAGCGGCTGACGCCGGTGATCGTGCCACCGGTGCCGACGCCAGCCACCAGCACATCGATCTGGCCCTCGGTGTCGTCCCAGATCTCCGGGCCGGTGGTGTCGTGATGGATCTGGGGGTTGGCCGGGTTGGCGAACTGCTGCAGCAGCACGTAGCGGTCCGGATCGGAAGTGGCCAGTTCCCGGGCGGCGCCGATGGCGCCGGGCATGCCCAGGTGCCCCTCGGTGAGCATCAGGCGCGCGCCGTAGGCGGTGAGCAGCTTGCGCCGCTCGATGCTCATCGTCTCCGGCATCGTGAGCGTGAGCGGAATCCCCCGCGACGCCGCCACGAACGCCAGGGCGATGCCGGTGTTGCCGCTGGTGGGCTCGATCAGTTCCTTGCCGGGCCCCAGCAGCCCATCCTTCTCGGCCTGCCAGATCATCGCCGCGCCGATGCGGCATTTCACTGAATAGGCGGGATTGCGCCCCTCGATCTTGGCCAGCACGCGGGCACCGCAGCCCCGGGTGACCCGCTGAAGGCGCACCAGGGGTGTGCGGCCGATGCTGAGGCTGTTGTCGGCGTAGATGGTCATCGTCGCTGGCGCCGTCGCTCGCCGTGCAGGAACCACCCTAGGGATGGGACCAGCACCCCACCGGGTTCAGGACCGGGCTGGTTCCCATTCGACCTTGACCACGTCCACCGGCCCTCGGCCACTGTGGTTGAGTTCATGGGCCGCCCGCAGGGCTGCCTCGTGGGTGTGGAAGAGGTAGGCCTGGTCGGGGCTGCTCACCTCGCTGAGGTGCTCGTCGCTGCCCTGCAGGGCCAGGTAGGCCTGATTGTCCAGGCGCCGGATGGCGTAGCGCTCCGCCTGGGTGCAGTCCATCGGGTGGGAGGGATCGATCTCCGGGGCCCAGAAATGCATGGCAGATGAACGGCCTCCTGTAATCCTAGCCAGGCTGGAGACGTGCAGCAGAGCGGCCGGCGCGCGGGCACTGCGGCCCCTGCCTCGGTGGCTGCTCGGTAGCCGCCACGGCCTCTGCTTTGCAGCCGCCGCGGCCTCTGCTTCACGTCTCTTCATCGGAAGCGAAACATTCGATGAAACCGCCATGAATCCACGGTGAGACGCCCGTAACTTCACCCAGCGGCTGCGGTGGCTTCGGCTTGTGTCCAGCCGCTCTCCCTTGCCCAATCCCTCCGCAACCCTTCCCATGGCCCTGCTCAAAGCTCCGGTTCTTGGCATCGAGCGCTACGCCAACGACCGCGACAAGGAAAACTGGGCCCAGGCCTCCAGTGAGGACCGCAACACGATCATCCGGGCCGTGTATCAGCAGGTGCTCGGACACCAGTACCTGATGAAGAGCGAGCGCCTCGAGGGCCTTGAGTCACTCTTCCGCAATGGCGATCTCAGCGTGCGTGAGTTCGTGCGCCAGGTGGCCAAGAGCGGTCTCTACAAGGCCCGGTTCTTCGAGAACTGCAACCCCTACCGCTTCATCGAGCTCAACTTCAAACACCTGCTCGGCCGCGCCCCCCAGAACGGGGCCGAGATGCTGCACCACTTCACCATCCTGCAGGAGCAGGGCTACGACGCCGAGATCGATTCCTACCTCGACAGTGACGAGTATCAGGAGCGCTTCGGCCAGGATGTGGTGCCCTACATCCACGGCTGGGACTACTCCAAGGGCCATGAGGGCCGGCAGTTCTCCTGGCTGATGCAGCTGGCCCGCGGCGTCGCCGCCTCGGTGAAGGGGGATGCGGCCGGCGTGCAGTCGCGCCTGAACAAGGTGGTGCACGCCAACCGGCCGATCGCCGTCAACCCCCCCAGCTCCGGACCGGCCTTCTTCCGCTCCGCCATCGGCACGGGCGTGTACGACGGTGAGCTGGGCACCAGCGTGGCGGTGTTCAACAGCGACCGCAGGGACCGGGTGGCGGGGCTGCCGGTGATGGCCGGCACCCGCAGCAGCGACGGCGCCAGTGGCCGGCTGGTGACGATCCTGGTCACCGGCCTCGCCGACAACGCCTATTCCCGCACCGCCGAAACCGTGATCCGGGTGCCCTTCACCCGCATGAATGAAGCCCTGCAACGGGTGGGACGGCTGGGCGGCCGGGTGGTGGAGGTGCGGGTGAGCTGAGCTCCACACTGGGGGGGAGAACCCCGCAGGAGGGGACTGTCATGTTTCTGAAAACCCGCCACGACGACGACAGCAGCCTGGTGGAGGTGCTCGACCTCAAACAGCTGTTCGATCCCTTCGCCACCCAGGTGCAGGTGAGGATGCACGCCGGCGAGGAGATGCAGGATCCCCAGGCCCTTCCGAAGGCCAGCCTGTTCTTCCCCTCCGGTGAGGATCTGCCGCGCTGCTGGAGCGACCCTCACTACGCCGGGTAGACCCCTACCCCGAGACCGCCAGGCCCACGGTGGGCAACAGCAGATCCATCAGCGCGCCACCCTCCGGGTGGTTGCTGCCCTGGATCCGCCCACCGTGGGTCACGGCGATCTGCTGCACGATCGAAAGACCGAGACCGCTGCCCGTGCGCTGGCTGCGCACCCGGGCCGGATCACCCCTGTAGAAGCGCTCGAACATGTGCTGCAGATCCTCCCGGCTCAGTCCGGGACCGTGATCGCGCACGCTCACCTGGCACCAGCCGCCGTGGCTGCTGATCGCCACGTCCACGCTGCCGCCGTCCGGGCTGTAGCGCACGGCGTTGTCGATCAGGTTGAGCAGGGCCCTGTGCAGGCGAGAGCCGTCGGCCTGGAGGGTGATCGCCTCGTTCTGGTGCAGGGTGAGGCGCACGCCCCGCTGCTCGGCCAGGGGACGCAGGCCGGCCCACACCTGATCCACCAGCGCGCGCAGATCCACCGGCGCGAGCTGAAGACCCCGGCCCGGCACCGTGTTCTCCAGTCGCGACAGCTCCAGCAGGTCGTTCACCAGTTCCTGAAGCCGCAGCAGCTCCCGCTGCAGCCGCTCCACCAGCCGGGCGTTGCGCTCATCAGCCTGGGCGGCGAGGCTGTCGCCCACCAGCAGCAGGGCGGTGAGGGGGGTCTTCAGCTCGTGGGCCACATCGCTCACCCAGCGCTCCTGCTGCTCCAGCTGGGCCTCGAGGGAGCGGCGGCTCTGCAGCTGCACGCCGATCCAGCCTTCGGCCGCGGGCACCACCATCACGTCGAAGTCCTGATGGTCGAAGTGCCACTCCAGCCGCTGGGGGCGGTCCTGCCGCCGGGCCATCGCCACGCTGCTGAGCAGGTTGGGGTCCGGACAGAGGTCCGCCAGGGTGCTGCCCTCCAGGTGACGGCCCGCCTTCACCCCCAGGATCCGCTCGGCGCGGGTGTTGAGGTGGCGCACCCGGTCACCGGGCTCGAGCAGCACCCAGCCCACGGGCGAGGAGTTGATCCAGCTCAGCAGCTGGGTGGAACTGGGGAGGCCGCGCTCGTGCGGGGTTCGCGCCGGCCTGCTCCACAGGGCCCAGCGGCGGCGCGGCGGGCGGCGCAGGTCAGCCAAAGCGGTAGCCGAAGCCGCGCACGGTGATCAGGTGCTCCGGCGCCGACGGGTTCGCCTCCAGTTTCTCCCGCAGCCAGCGGATGTGCACGTCCACGGTCTTGCTGTCGCCGAAGTAGTCAACGCCCCACACCTGCTCGAGCAGCTTTTCGCGGCTCCACACGCGGCGGGGATGCTGCATGAACAGCTCCAGCAGACGGTATTCCTTGGGCGAGAGGTTCACATCGCAGCCGTTGCGGGTGACGCGGCACTCATCCTGGAAGAGCCGCAGGTTGGCGTGCTCCAGCACCTTGCTCATGACCACGGGGTTGGCGGTGCGGCGCAGCAGGGCCCGGCAGCGCGCCACCAGTTCGCGCATGCCGAAGGGCTTGGTGAGGTAGTCGTCGGCCCCCACCTCCAGCCCAAGCACCCGGTCGGTCTCGCTGTCGCGGGCGCTCACCACCAGGATGGGAGTGTGGTTGTCGCTCCCCCGCAGCTGGCGGCACACATCCAGACCTCCCAGCCCGGGCAGCATCAGATCGAGCACCACCAGGGCAAACGCCTCCTGATCGCCCGCGCGCTGGACGAACTGGAGGGCGTCGCGGCCGTTGCCGCAGGCCGTCACGTCGAAGCCCTCGAGAGCCAGGGCGTCGCGGATGGTCTCGCGGATGGTGTCGTCGTCTTCGACGACCAGCAGCCTCGGTTGCATGGGCCCATTCTGATGGGTCAGGGAGCCACCCCAGAAGAGGACATCAGCCAAGGCGATACCCCCTGCCGCGCACGGTGCTGATCAGGTGCGGCCTGGCCGGATTGTCCTCGAGCTTCAGCCGCAGCCAGCGGATGTGCACATCCACTGTCTTGGGATCGAGAGCCGGCCCTTCGCATTCGCCCCACACCAGGCGCAGCAGCTCCTCCCGGTTCCAGATCCGCCGCTGGTGTTCGAGCAGGAACCGCAGCAGCCGGAATTCCCGCGGCGAGAGCTTCACCGGCCGGCCGTCGCGCCGTACCTCGTGCTCCTCGACCACCATCTCGATGGGGCCGCAGCGCAGCACGGTGGGCTGGGGCCTGAGCAGCTGCCGTCGTCGCACCAGCGCCCGGCAGCGCGCCAGCACTTCGGCGAGGCCATGGGGGGGCGGGAGCACATGGTCGGCTCCCGCCTCCAGGGCCCGCACCGGATCCCGGCTGCCGAGCAGCAGCACCGGCACGGGAGGGCTGGCGGCGGCCGCCGCCCCGCACAGCCAGCGCACCTGATCCTCGGCCAGTTCGATGGTCACCACCACCAGATCGAGACGCGGATCACTGCCGAGAAGCTCCCCTGCTCCCTCCGGGGTCTTGCACCGCTCCAGCAGAAATCCCCCCGTCTCCAGGTGTCGCTCGAGGGGATCGTCGGAGACGTCCTGTGCCAGCAGCAGCAGCCGCGGGGGCTGCTGCCGGCTCACCGGCGCTGCAGCGGTTGATGGGCGATCACCAGCCGGCGCTGGGAGTCGATGCACAGCCAGCCCTCTTCGCGCAGGGCGCCGAGCACCCGGGTCACGGTGACGCGGGTGGTGCTCAGGGCGCTGGCCAGTTCCTGGTGGGTGAGCTTCACGTTCAGGCGCAGTCCCTGGTCGCAGGGCTGGCCGTAGTCATTGGCGAGCAGTTCGAGAAAGCCGCGCACCCGTTCCTCGATGCGCCGCAGTCCCAGCAGCGCGAGCATCGCCTCGCTCTGGCGGTAGCGCGCCGCCATGCCCTGCAGCAGGGCAATGGCCAGATCCGGCGAGGCCGCCAGGTCCTCACAGCTCAGGCACAGCAGGTCGGTGTCGCTGAGGGTGCGGGCTTCGTAGGCCTGCACGTTGCTGAGCGGTTCGCCGAAGGGTTCGTTGGGACCGGCCAGACCCAGCAGCAGTTCATCACCCTGGAGGGAGATCGCGCTGAGTTTGACCATCCCCCGGATCACCATCCACACGCTGCGCTTGAGCAGGGGCACCGTGCTGCCAGCACCGAGGTGAACCAGGCTGCGTTTCTCGAAACTCGTCTCCAGCAGATCCCGGAAACTGTCCCGGTAGGAGGCTTCCAGGGACGGTGTGAACACCATGACGTTCTGGATCCGGTTCTGCGGCCTCAACCTATGGACATCTCCGGCACGCCAGGCAAAGGTCCGGTAGCGGCTTGTTTAAGAGTTGGTTAGCGCCGGGCCGGGTGGGGCCCGCCGGCCGCTCGTGACACGATGCAACTGCCCCTGGGTGCCGCTGTGACAAAGGCCTGGACGCTGATTCCCCAGCCCCGTTCCATCCCGTCCGAACTGCTGGCGGGGATGGTGGTGGCCCTCGGCATCGTGCCCGAGGCCATCGCCTTCTCGATCGTGGCTGGGGTGGACCCCCGGGTGGGGCTGTTTGGCTCGATCTGCATCCTGATCGTGGTGGCCCTGCTGGGAGGACGCCCCGGCATGGTGTCGGCCAGCACGGCCGGAACGGCGCTGCTGATGGGCGGCCTGATGCAGGCCCATGGCCTCACCCATCTTCTGGCTGCCTGCATCCTCGCCGGCGTCTTTCAGATCATCTGGGGGCTGCTGCGCCTGGCCAAGCAGATGCGCTTCGTTCCACGGGCGGTGACCGTGGGCTTCGTCAATTCCATCGGTGTGTTGATCTTCCTGGCCCAGCTGCCCCAGATGGGACTGGGGCGCCTGGGCAGTGACACTCCTTCGAAGCTGGTGGGCGTTGCGGCCGTGAGCTGGCCGATCGTGTGGGGCCTGGTGGCCCTGGGTCTGGCCATCATCTACGGCCTGCCCCGTCTCACCAGGGTGGTGCCCTCAACGCTGGTGGCGATCATCACGATCAGTGTGATCGCCGAGCTGTGGCAGCTGCCGGTGCCGCGGGTGGGAGATCTCGGGGAGTTGCCCACCAGCCTGCCGGTGTTCAGCCTCCCCGCGGTGTTCGGGTCCTTCGACACCCTCGGCATCATCCTGCCCACCGCCCTGGCGATCTCGTTTGTGGGCCTGCTGCAGTCGTTCCTCACGGCCAGCGTGGTGGAAGACCTGTTGGATGAGGATGCCGACTACGAGGCCGAGGCCCGGGCTCAGGGCGTCGCCAACATCACCGCCGGCTTGTTCGGCGGCATGGCCGGTGCCGGCATGATCGGCCAGACCGTGATCAACATCCAGTCGGGGGGGCGTTATCGCCTGTCCACGCTCACCGCCGGAGTGGGGCTGCTGATTCTGGTGATCTCCCTCAGCGGCTGGCTGGCCCGCATCCCCATGGCGGCCCTGGTGGCGGTGATGATCATGGTGTCGATCAGCACCGTGAACTGGGAGTCCTTCCTCAAGGTGCGCCGCATCCCCAGGAGCGACACCGCCGTGATGCTGCTCACGCTGCTGCTGGCCGTGCTCACCCGCAATCTGGCGATCGCGGTGCTGGTGGGCGTGGCCTTGGCCGGGATCCTGTTCAGCCGCAAGGTGGCGAAGGTGGTCGCTGTTGAAGCCGCCTGGCTTGAGGATGACCACATCCGTTACACCGTGCGCGGCCAGCTGTTTTTCGTGAGCACGGTGTATTTCCTGGCCGGTTTCAAGAAGCACGCTCATCCGGCTCGCGTCACCATCGACATGGGCCAGGCCCACATCTGGGACCAGACCGGCATGCGCGCCCTGGATCAGGTGATCCGCAAGCTCTCACAGGCCGGGTCCACCGTGAAGGTTCTGAATCTCAACCGCGAAAGCCTGGATCTGTTCCAACGCATCAGTGAAACTCCCGTCGATGTGGTCGGCACCGGTTGCGATGTTGCCGGTGGGCCCGGTGCCGCCATGTCCTGAGACCTCCCGAGCGGGGCGCCCAGGCCTGCCCAGCCGCAGGCTCCGGTCCGTTCCATATGGGCTTCCCGGTCCAGGTGCTCCTGCTCTCCGGCAAAGGCGCCTTGATCAACGATGTGGTGATCGCGCTCACGGTGCTCGCGGATCTGATGGTGGCGGTGGGTTGGACATCTGCATCGCCAGCATCCTCAGGATCAACACGATGAGCCACATGCAGATCAGGGCGGTGCAGACGGTCGGCACCGGCAACGAGGCCGATGATCAGGCCGTCGGCCTCAGTGAGCCGGAGCGCGAACTGCTCGAGCAGGCCGATGGGCGCGTGTTGCTGCTTCAGCTCCACGGGGCCCTGATCCACGCGGTGGCCGCCCTGGCGTCAGCGGATGCTCCCGAGCTGATCCCCCAGGCCGGCTGAACCCGCCGCGGATGCAACCAGGGCCATGCTTGAGCGGTCATGGCGGTGGGCGGCATGAGCTGGTTCGGACTGGCCGAGCTGCTGATCCTGGGGCTGCTGGCCGACGGGCTGTTCCGGCGGCTGGGGGTGCCGGGGCTGATCGGCATGCTGCTGGTGGGGGTGGGGTTGGGGCAGTCGGGGCTGGGCCTGCTCGATCCCCGGCTGCTGGCCCTCAGCGGCGATCTGCGCCAGATGGCCCTGGTGGTGATCCTGCTGCGGGTGGGCTTTGGCCTCAACCTGGGCACGCTGCGCAAGGTGGGGCGGCGGGTGCTGCTGCTGGCCTGGATCCCGGCCGCCTGTGAGGGCCTGATGATCACCCTGGTGGCCCCTCCGCTGCTCGGGCTGAGCACGCTTGAGGCGGCACTGCTCGGCAGCGTGATCGCGGCGGTGTCTCCGGCGGTGGTGGTGCCGCTGATGCTGCGCCTGATCGAGGAGAAGCGCGGCACCGGCCGGGCCATTCCCCAGATGGTGATGGCCGCCGCCTCCCTCGACGACATCGCCGTGATCGTGGTGAACGGGGTGCTGCTGGGGCTGCTGGTGCAGCGGGGCGCTGCTCTGCCCGCCCAGCTGATCCGCCTGCCGGTGGGGCTGGCCCTGGGGGCGGCCGCCGGGGCGGGCCTGGGCTGGCTGCTGATTCGCTGGATCGCCCGCTTCCGGCCCCAGGCCAACCGACAGGTGCTGCTGATCCTGGCCCTGTCGCTGCTGCTGCTGCGCCTGCAGGAGCGCATCAACGGGCTGGTGCCGTTCACCGGTCTGGTGGCGGCGATCGCCCTCGGGGTGGTGATCCTGGAGCTGCGGGATGACCTGGCCCAGCCCATCGCCGCCAAACTGGCCTCGATCTGGGTGTTCGCCGAGCTGGTGCTGTTCACCCTGGTGGGTGCCCAGCTGAACGTGGCGGTGGCCTGGCGCAGCGGCCTGGCGGGGCTGGCGGTGCTGGCCCTGGGCCTGGTGGCGCGTTCGCTCGGCACCCTGCTTTGCCTGGCCCGCAGCGAGTTCACGGCCGGCGAGCGCCTGTTCGTGACCGTGGCCTACATCCCCAAGGCCACCGTGCAGGCGGCCATCGGTGCCATGCCGCTGATGACCATGCAGGCCGCGGGGCTTCCCACGGGCCCGGGCGAGGTCATCCTGGCGGTGGCGGTGCTGAGCATCGTGGTCACCGCTCCGCTGGGGGCCTGGCTCAGCGCCGCCATCGCGCCGCGGGTGCTGCGGCTGGAGGGGGCTGACCCCGATCAGACTGCGGAGCTGCGGTAGGGAAACAACCGCCTGCTGCGGTTGGCGATCGCCACCAGGACCAGCATCACCGGCACCTCCACCAGCACGCCCACCACGGTGGCCAGGGCGGCGCCGGAGCGCACCCCGAACAGGCTGATGGCCACCGCCACTGCCAGCTCGAAGAAGTTGGAGGCGCCGATCAGGGCGCCGGGGGCGGCCAGATCGTGGGGCTGGCGCCACTGGCGCATCCACAGGGCGGTGAGGGTGAAGATCAGCACCGTCTGCAGGATCAGCGGGATCGCCAACAGCACGATCAGGACCGGGTTGGCCAGGATCGTGGTGGCCTGGAAGCCGAACAGCAGCGCCATGGTGAACGGCTTCGCCAGCCAGTTCATGGCCAGGGTGACGATCAGCGCCTGGGGTTCGCCGCGAATGTTACCGATGGCGGAGAAATCCACCGCCAGCATCATCGGGAAGATCATCAGCCAGATCAGCAGCGCGACCACGAGATTGATGCGGGCCACCTCCACAGCGGCCAGGGCGGCGAACAGCCCGGGAAACAGCTGTCCCGGGACGATTCCTGCGGTGATGGCCAGCGCCAACTACCCACTCAGCCAGCGCTCGAAGAGGCCCATGGATTCAGAGAAGGGGGGTGGTGGGCAGGGCAGCTGCTGCCAGTTCTGAAGGTCGTTGACCCCAGCCACGCTGACGGATGAGCATCTTGTGCAAGGTGTCCGCCACCAGCACCGCCACCGGTGCCAGTGCCATCGGGCCCAGGTAGGCGAGGGGGAAGGGGGCCGTGCCGAACACGGCGGCCAGCGGCGCCACCAGCACCAGGGTGCCGGCCACCACCGGTTCGCTGAGGAATCCAATCCAGAACAGGCGATTCGGGAAATGGAGCATCTCCCAGAACGGACGCCAGCTGCTGCGGCAGGCCAGCAAGGCACCCATCTGCCCGGCCACGATCAGGCAGAACGCCACCGTGGAGGCCTGGTTCTGCAGGGCCTGCACCGCTGGATCGGCGGTGTGATGGAGGAGCTGTGGCGCCAGGCGCTGCAGCTCGGCGAGATCCACCCCATGGGCGTGCCACACCAGCAGGTAGCCCGCCATCGACAGCAGGGCCTCCACCAGACCCAGCACCAGATAGGCCCGCACCATCACGACACGGTTGAGCAGCGCCAGGCCCCGGGGGCGGGGGGGCAGGCGCATCACCCCTGGCTCGGGCGGTTCGGCACCCAGCCCCAGGGCCGGGAGCAGGTCGGTGCCCAGGTCCACTGCCAGGATCTGCAACACGGTGAGGGCCGCAGGAATCCGGAAGGCCACCATCGCCAGGAACGGGGCCACCTCGCCCACGTTCGAAGCCAGCACGTAGGTGATGAACTTGCCGATGTTCGCCACCACCGAACGGCCATAGCGAACGGCCTCCACGATCGTGGCGAAGTTGTCGTCCATGAGCACGATGTCGGCGGCTTCGCGGGCCACATCGGTGCCGCTGATGCCCATGGCGAGGCCCACGTCGGCGGCACGCAGGGCCGGCGCGTCGTTGACGCCATCGCCGGTGACGGCCACCACTTCGCCCAGCGCCTGGTAGGCCTGCACCAGTCGCAGCTTCTGCTCCGGGGCCATGCGGGCGAACACCAGCCGGTGGCGGTATTTCAGCAATTGCCGCAGATGCACGTCGCTGATCTGGGCAAGGGTTGAGCCCTCGATCACCCGCACGGGATCGGCACCTGCACGGCCACCCTGGGTGGAGCTCGGCTCCAGCAGGCCGATCTGGAGGGCGATCGCCTGGGCCGTGAGTCCGTAGTCACCGGTCACCATCGTCACCCGGATACCGGCATCGCGGCAGCGGCGGATGGCGTCGGGCACTTCCGGTCGCGGCGGGTCGTAGAGGCCCAGGAGGCCGAGCAGGGTCTGGCCCGATTCCAGAACGTCCCCTGGCGCCGCGTGCATGTCTTCAGCTCCGGCTCGCAGGGCCACCGCGATCACCCGGAAGCCCCGGGCGGCCAGGTCGTCGTTGGCCTCCACAACACGTCGGCGGCGGATCTCATCGAGCGGTTCGCTGCCGATGGGTGTGAGCCAGTCGTCGCAGCACTCCAGCACCTCCAGCGGTGCCCCCTTGGTGATCACCAGGGAGCCCCCGGCGGCGATCGGCAGCGGCGTGTCGTTCCACGTCACCAGCACCGTCATGCGTCGACGGTGCGAATCGAAGGGGATCTCGCGCAGGCGCGGGTGGAGGCGCTGCCGCTCCGCCGGATCGAGGCCGGCGGCCTGTGCCGCCTGCAGCATCGCCGTTTCGGTGGGATCACCCACGGCACCGCCGGCATCGAGGCGGGCGTTGCTGCAGAGGGCGGCGCCCTCTAGAAGCAACCGGTGCAGGTCCTCGCCAGGAACCGGCAGCCAGGTTTCCTCCACCGCCATGCGGTTGCAGGTGAGGGTGCCGGTCTTGTCGCTGCAGATCACGCTCACCGAACCCAGCGTTTCCACCGCCGAGAGACGCCGCACCAGCGCCTTGCGACGGGCCATGCGCTGCACGCTCAATGCCAGCGCCAGGGTGACCGTGGGGAGAAGACCTTCGGGCACGTTCGCCACGATGATCCCCATTGCGAAGACAAGGCTCTCCAGGGGCGTCATGCCCACGAAGACCAGGCTCAGGGCGAAGGCGAGCAGGCCCATCGTGATGGCGATCGTGCTGATCGTGTGCACGATGCGGGCCACCTGCTGCTCCAGGGTGCTGGCGCTGCGGTGGGTGCCGGCCGTGAGGCGAGCCACCTGGCCGAATTCGGTTTCGGAGCCGGTGGCGTACACGATCGCCTCGCCCCGGCCGGAGGCGATCGTGCTGCCCGCCAGCAGCAGGTTGGGCCGCTCACTTGTGGGCAGACGCAGCTCGGCCTGAGCGGCAGGCAGGTCGATGGCCTGGCGAGCCACCGGCACTGATTCACCGCTCAGCACCGAAAGATCGACGCGGAGCTCATGACTCACGCTGATGCGGCAGTCGGCCGGCACCCGATCGCCCTCCTCCAGCAGCAGCCGGTCGCCGGCCACCAGCTCCTCAGCGGAACGGAAGCCAAGCCTGCCGTCGCGCCACAGCTGAACCTGGCGGGGTAGGGCGCGGGTGAGAGCGGCCAGGGTGCGCTCCGCCTGGAACTCCTGCCAGAACGAGAAGATGCCGTTGATCAGCACCACCGCCCAGATCGCCCAGCCCAGCTGCGGGGTGCCGGCCACGAAGGCCAGCACCCCGGCGATCCACAGCAGCAGGGCCATGAAGTGGAGCATCTGATCGAGGAAACGCAGCACCAGGGGCCGGCGTTTCAGCGACGGCAGCCGGTTGGCGCCGTAACGTTCCAGCCGCTTTTCAGCTTCCGGCTGGCTGAGACCCTCGGGGGTGGTGCGCAGACCTGGATAGACCTGCTCCAGCGGCAGAGACCAGATCGGTTGGGAGGCAGCAAGCAGCACCGCGTCAACAGGCTGGGTTGCCTTCAGGATGGCCGACCTGAAGCCGATGGAGTATCAGCCATCAACATGGCGTCAATGCCGCTCAGGTCTCTGATGCCGAGCGGAGCATGGCGCGCACTTCCTCAGCGGCCGGCACCCGGCCTGACACCACAACCTGCCCGTCGATCACCAGCGCCGGGGTGCGCATCACGCCGTAGCCGGCAATGGCGACGGGATCGTGAACCGCTTCGATGCTGGAGGAGATGCCGAGCTCAGCGGCACCCTGGCGGGCGTGGCTCTCCAGGGTGATGCATTTCCTGCAGCCGCTGCCGAGGATCTTGATGTCCATGGTGGGAAGGGATAAGGATCAAGCCAGGAGGGCATTGAAGAGGTAGCCGATCAGCACGATGCCCACGCCCGTGACTGAGAAAAAGGCGGCGAGCAACGGTGGTTGAAGCACCCGGCGCAGCAGGATCAGCTCCGGCACCGACAGGGCCACCACACTCATCATGAAGGCGAGAACCGTGCCCATCGGCAGTCCCTTCTCGTAGAGCGCCTGCACCATCGGCATCACGCCCGCCGCGTTGGAATAGAGTGGAATCCCAATTCCAACGGCCAGCAGCACACCGAAGGGATTGCCGCGGCCGGCGTAGATGGCGAAGAAGTTGGTGGGCACCCAGCCGTGGATCAAGGCGCCCACGCCGATGCCGATCAGCAGATAGGGCCAGATCTGCTGAAGGATCGAAGCCACTTCCTCGGCGCCCATCTGCAGCCTCTGCTCGAAGGAAAGGGCCTGCGAACCATCCACGGCCTGCCCGTGCAGTTTGGTTTCGTAGACGAAGGATTCAACCCAGCGCTCCAGCCGCAGGCGGCCCAGCACCCAACCCGCCAGGATCGCGATCACCAGGCCGGAGCCGATGTAGATCAGCGTGATCCGCCAGCCGAACAGGCTGAACAGCAGGCCGATCGCCACCTCGTTCACCATCGGGCTGGCGATCAGGAAGCTCATCGTGACTCCCAGAGGGATGCCGGCAGCCAGAAAGCCGATGAATGCCGGCACCGCACTGCAGGAGCAGAAGGGTGTGATCACTCCGAGCAGGCCGGCCAACACGTTGCCGATCCCCTCGCGGCGCCCGGCCAGCAGGGCCCGGGTTCGCTCCACGCTCAGATAGGAGCGCAGCACGGTCACCAGGAAGATGATGCCGCTGAGCAGCAGAGCGATCTTGATCGAGTCGTAAACAAAGAAGCGCAGGGTTTCGCTCAGCCGCTGCTCCGGATCCAGGCCCAGCCAGCCGAACAGCACCGCTTCCCAGAGGGATTCGTTGATCCGGTAGAGCAGCAGCCATCCAGCCACGAGGCCGGCCAGCAGGGTCACATGGCCCGGCCGGCTGGTGCGCAGCCACCGAATCGCCGGGGAGACGTCGCTCATGTGCAGGGGCTCGCGGGCCTTCTGCACTGGGCACCCAGATGCGCCAGCCAGCCACGCAACTCCTCGATTGCTTCGGGTCGCAGGCGGTAGTAGATCCAGCGGCCCTCCTGCCGATCGGCCAGCAGACCCGCCTGCTTGAGCACCTTGAGGTGAAAGGAGAGCTTTGACTGGGCCAGGCCGAGATCGGCGGTGAGATCACAGACGCAGCGCTCGCCGCCGCCGAGGGCCTCGATCACCTGCAGGCGCAGCGGCTCGGCGAGGGCCTTGAGCAGCCGTCGGGCCTGGTCAGCCTGCATCGAAGGATTGGTCACATCCATGTGATCAGGAACACATCTTGAATCAACTCTACTTGATCTATGTTCGGGCTGCATCGTCGCTCTCCGGATGAACGTCGGCATCAACGGCTTTGGCCGGATCGGCCGCCTGGTGTTCCGCGCCCTCTGGGGGCGACCCGGCATCGCCCTGGTCCATGTCAACGATCCGGCCGGCGAGGCCGCCGCCGCTGCCCACCTGCTCGAGTTCGACTCGGTGCATGGCCGCTGGGACCGGATCGTGACCGCTGATCCCGCCGTGCCCCAGGGCTTCCAGGTGGATGGAACCAGGGTGGGATACAGCCAGCAGACCGACCCCACCGCTGTGCCCTGGGCTCACGCCGGCGTGGACCTGGTGCTCGAGTGCAGCGGCAAGATCAAGACCCCCGACACCCTCGAGCCCTACTTCACCCTGCCGGGCCTGAAGCGGGTGATCGTGGCCTGTCCGGTGAAGGGGGTGATCGCCGGTGAAGAAGCCCTGAATGTGGTTTTCGGCATCAACCATGCGCTCTACGACCCCAGTCGCCACCGCCTGCTCACCGCCGCCTCCTGCACCACCAACTGCCTGGCGCCGGTGGTGAAGGTGGTGCACGAGAGCTTCGGCATCCGCCACGGCTCGATCACCACCCTGCACGACGTGACCAACACCCAGGTGGTGATCGACGGCTTCAAGAGCGACCTGCGCCGCGCCCGCTCCTGCCTGCAGAACCTGATCCCCACGAGCACCGGCTCGGCCCGGGCAATCGGGCTGATCTTTCCCGACCTGCAGGGCCGCCTCAACGGCCACGCCATCCGGGTGCCGCTGCTCAATGCCTCGATCACCGACGCGGTGTTCGAGCTGGAGCGCAGCGTCACCGTGGAGGAGGTGAACGGGGCCTTCGAGGCCGCCGCCAACGGCCCCCTGGAAGGCATCCTCGGCTACGAAACCCGGCCGCTGGTGTCCACCGATTTCCTCAACGACAGCCGCAGCTCGATCGTGGATGCCCTCTCCACTCTGGTGGTGAACGGCACCCAGCTCAAGGTGTATGCCTGGTACGACAACGAGTGGGGCTACAGCTGCCGCATGGCCGATCTGGCCTGCCACGTGATCGCCCAGGAGGCCCGCTGATGCGCCACCTCACCGCCCTGCAGCAATACGGCATCGTGACGGCCAACTACTGGGCCTTCACCCTCACTGACGGGGCCCTGCGCATGCTCGTGGTGTTCCACTTCCACCAGCTCGGCTACACCACCCTGGAGATCGCCTTCCTGTTTCTCTTCTACGAATTCTTCGGCGTCGTCACCAACCTCTTCGGCGGCTGGCTGGGGGCCCGCTTCGGGCTGCGGCTCACCCTCTGGGCGGGCACCTTGCTGCAGGTGGGTGCCCTGCTGCTGCTGATTCCGGTGGCCGACAGCTGGCCGCGCTGGTGGAGCGTGGCCTACGTGATGGTGGCCCAGGCGATCAGCGGCATCGCCAAGGACCTCAACAAGATGAGCGCCAAGAGCGCCATCAAGACCGT
>JBATEO010000065.1:0-53845 GCA_049664045.1 Prochlorococcaceae cyanobacterium | reverse complement strand
GCCGCGAGGTGGGCGTCGAGCTGGCGGCGGCCCTTGCCGCCGTGCCGGCCGGAGAGCTGGTGCTGGTGGACTCGCTGGGTACCTGGGTGAGCTGGGGCCTGGATCTGAACGAAGCCGGCTGGGATCGGCACGTGACCGGCCTGCTGACCAGCCTGGAAACCTGCCGCTCCCGGGTGCTGCTGGTGAGCGAGCAGACCGGGTGGGGGGTGGTGCCGGCCACAGCCATCGGCGGGCGATTCCGGGATCGGCTGGGCACCCTGGAGGAACGGCTCAGCGGCCAGTGCCACCACCTCTGGCTGGTGGTCGCGGGCCGGGCCCTCGATCTGCTGCCCAACAGTGAGCCGGTGCCCGCAGACACCCCGAGGTGTTGATCGCGATGCCCCGCGTGGTGCTGTATCAGCCCCAGATTCCCCCCAACACCGGCAACGTGGCCCGCACCTGCGCCGCCACGGCACAGGAACTGCATCTGGTGGAACCGCTGGGCTTTGAGATCAGCGACCGTCAGCTTCGCCGTGCCGGGCTCGACTACTGGCCCTGGGTGCCCCTGCACCGCCATGCCGACTGGGACCACTGTTGCCGCGAGCGCCTCTGCCGGGGCGGGCGCCTGGTGGCCCTCACCGCCCATGCCCGGGGCAGCTATGCGGACTTCCGCTTCGCGGCCGACGACTGGCTGCTCTTCGGCCGCGAGACCAATGGTCTTCCCCCCCACCTGCTGGAGGAGGCCGACGCCTGTCTGACGATCCCCATGGTCCGCTCCAGGCACCATCCCGACGGCGGGGTGCGCAGCCTCAATCTGGCCTCGGCGGTGGCGGTGGTGCTGTTCGAGGCCCTGCGCCAGCTCGGAGAGCTGGACAGCCGCTGAGCCTGTTCCAGCCAGCCGAGGCGGCAAGCCTCGTGGCAGCTGGAGTCTGGGGTGAACTTGCTGCACCCGTGCCCGTCCGCTACTGTCTGCGCGGTCCAGGGATGCAGGCTTCTCCACTGGGCTTTGTCGTTTGGGGACAGATCGAATGAAGCCGAGCCAGACAATTCACAAGGGTTTGTTGCTTCTCCTGCCAGGAGTTGTCGCCTTACCTGCGATCAGTTTCGCTGTCTCGCAGCGGAGCACTACAGATCTGCCGCTGGATCAGCAGCTTCTCGCCTTCTCTGCGGCTCCTGCAGCAGCGAGCGGGAACGGCCAACCCATCGCCGAACCGCCTGACACCATCGCGACGGCCTTTCCGGTGCCGCCGCCCGCCCCATTCAGCAGCCCCCTGCCCGTCAGCACCGAACCGGTGTCGGCTCAGCTCGTGGCGGCCCTGCCTGCATCCGACCGGGTGTGGATGCGGGTGCGTCGCCCGCTGAGCCTGGGTGAACTCTCCCGCCAGATCGGGGTTCAGAGCCAGCTGCTGGCCAACCTCAACGACGTGGGCACCAGCCACCGCTTCCAGAGCGATGAGTGGGTGGTGCTGCCCACTCAGCAGAGCCGCCTGGCCAAGCAGATTGCGGCGCTGGACGGCTCCAACCAGCGGCGCACCCCGCCGCCGCCCACCGCTCCGCCCCCGGTTCAGACCAAGGGAGTGGTGCGCCTCGGCGACACTCTGCTGCAGATCGCCCAGCGCTATGGGCTCACCATGCAGGAGCTGCTGCGCTTCAACCCGGGTCTCGACACCGCCCGTCTGGTGGCCGGCACCGAGATCCAGCTCGTGCAGGCGGCACCGGTGCGCCAGCGCGCCGTGCTGGGGCTGCGTCCCAGCACCAGCGGCGGCCTGAGCTGGCCCGACCAGCCCAGCTTCGGGGAGCCGCAGCAGTCCTTCGATGATCGCGGTGCCCACACCTGGATCTGGCCCACCAACGGGGTGTTCACCTCCGGCTATGGCTGGCGCTGGGGGCGCATGCACCGAGGCATCGACCTGGCGAACAACGTCGGCACCCCGATCAAGGCAGCGCGCAACGGCCGCGTCGTGTTCTCGGGCTGGCATGACGGCGGTTATGGCTATCTGGTGACCCTCCAGCATCCCGATGGCAGCCGCTCCCTCTACGCCCACAACAGCCGGCTGATGGTCAGCAGCGGCCAGGAGGTGCGCCAGGGCACCGTGATCGCCCTGATGGGCAGCACGGGTCGCAGCACCGGCCCCCATCTGCACTTCGAGATCCACCCTCCGGGCGATTCAGCGGTGAACCCCCTCAACTTCCTGCCGCCTCGCGCCTGATACACTCCACACACCGCGGCTCGGTAGCTCAGCTGGTTAGAGCGTGGGATTCATAACCCCAAGGTCGGGAGTTCAAGTCTCCCCCGAGCCATTCCGGTGTCGTCATTGCAGCGGATCCATTCAATCGCCGGCATGTTGACGCTTTCAGCCCATTCTTGATCAGATTGTTCTGCCCCGATTCAGGCCTGTTGATCCTCCAGATCTGATTCAGCCTGCAGCTCCGGCCCCCCTGCATCACCGGCACTGAGTTGATCAGGGGCGTCAGCTGATCACGGTCACTCTGGTTCGCTTCTGCACTCCTGGAGCCAGATTTCTCGACACAGGACAGGCTTTCATGCGTTCCTCGATGAAGGCGAGGTCTTCTCTGCACATGGAGCCTCCTCCTTGCACCAGTGCCGATCCATCCAGCTGGATCTGAAACTCGCCGGTCACGCTGTCCAGGATCCAGTCTTCACGGGCGCTCACCGTGAAGTCGGCCTGTACCCGCTCCAGGGGAATCCGCCGTTCGCGGGCGTTGGCCACGAGATAGAAATGCTGGCAGATCAGCAGTGAGATCAGGTAGATCCGGAACCCTGGCATGGTGAGGGTGAGGTCCTGGGGTTCCCAGAGACCCTCGGGGCTGAGCCACTGGACAGCCAGATCGGTGCTGGCGCGCTCGGGGAGGGGATGGCGGCTCTGGAGGCGGAATCGAAGCAGGCGTTCGAGGGTCATGGCAGGCGGGAGGACGGGGACAATGCCCATGGCGTGGCATGGCGAGGACGTTCCGCGGTGGGGACTGGCTCCTGGCGACGCCAGGCCTCCACGCCGGTGAGCAGTGCGGAGCCCACGAGAAGGGCCGCGAAGCCCTGACGCAGCCGCAGTTCAGGCAGGTGGGGCGCAAGCCGCTGGCCCACCACACCGCCCGCCAATCCTCCGAGCAGCAGGGGGATCAGCAGCGCGAGCACGTCCCTGGGCCAGTGGCCCAGGGCCAGCAGTGCCACCAGAGCGTTGGTGGCGATCAGCACCAGGCTGGTGCCGCTGGCCAGAGCCATCGGCAGTCCCGCAAGCAGCACCAGGGCCGGCACGATGGCGAAGCCGCCACCCACCCCGGCGATCCCGGTGAGCAGACCCACCAGAACCCCCTGCGCCGCCAGCAATCCGCTGCCGCCAACGCTGGTCTGGGTCGCGGTGGCGGCTGTGACGAGCGCGGAGTTGCGGGTGAGCAACCACGACGCCAGCAGCGCCGCAGCGGCGAACAGGGCGAGCTGCAGGGCTTCAGGAATGAGACCCGCCTTCACCAGACTGCCACCGATCCAGCTGCCCACGAGCGCCGGCACCCCCAGCACGAGGGCGGGTCGGGGGGCGATCCAGCCCCGTCGCAGGTAGGGCGGCACGTTGGCCAGGGCCAGCAGCCCCACCACGATCAGGGACAGCGGCACAGCTTCGCGGGTGGGCAGCCCAACCCCGCTCACCAGCAACGGCAGCAGCAGGATCGAGCCACCGGCACCCAGCACCGCCAGCAGAAACCCAATCAGAGTGCCGCCCAGCAGCAACAGGGTCAGGGTGGAGTCGGTCACGGGGAGATCCGGTTCCAGGGCATCGCCGCCAGCAGCTGCGCCATGCCGCAGAAGCCACTGATGCCGGCGAACACCAGACCGGCCCCCACGAACCAGGTGAGCAGGATCCAGGCCGGAGCCGCCACCTGGCTGAGGATCAGCCCCAGCAGCACCAGGGAACCGGCCGCGATCTGCACCTGCCGCATCAGCGGCAAGGGAGCCTTGCGGAGCCGGCGCAGGGGCAGCCCGGCCTGCTCCCAGGACGGCACCCCGCCCTCCAGGTCGGCGACGGGGTAGGGGTGACCCTGCTGCTGCAGGATCCGCAGACCCCGGCTGCTGCGGTTGCCGCTGTGGCACACCAACACCAGCGGTCCGCTGGGCAGGTCGGCCTCGGCGAGACGTCCGAGGGGGATGTTGAGGCTTCCCTCGATGTGGCCGGAGGCGAATTCCACCGGCTCACGCACATCGATCACCGTCACGTCATGACTGGTGAGCTGGTGGGCCAGGTCATGGGCCGACACGCGGCTGCGGTACTGCATGGGCTGAGTGGTGGTCATCACGTCTGGGGGCAGAGAGAGGTGTGGGGGCAGCGAACGGACAGCGACACTGAATCCCGGACTGGACAGAAGGGGTCTGCAGGGTCGGGCAGGGCGGAGTGCTGATGGCGGAGTGCCGATGGCGGAGCAGGCTCAGGTCGGCTGAGGGACCTCGAGCGGGTAGCCCTCGTCGGCCCAGAGGCGGAGCCCACCACGCAAGTTGGCCACCTCGGCCCGACCTGCCTTGAGCAGCTGCTGGGTGGCGAGGGCGGATCGGCTGCCGGAATGGCACACCACCACCACCGGCCGGTCGGCTGGAATCTCGGCGCTGCGCTGCTCCAGGTCGGGCAGCGGGATCGCCAGGCTGCCGTCCACCCGCCCGTCGGGACCCTCGAGCTCCTCGGCGGAACGCACGTCGAGAATCGTCACGTCCTGACGGTGGGCCGCAACCCAGGCCGGCGTAAGCTGCGGCAGGCCGGCGTAGCTGCGGGCCACCGGCGCCCAGGCAGGGGTTGCCTGCGCCTCCCTCGGCTTGCCGGAACGCAGGTTGCCGGGCAGCGCTTCGGCGATGCGGTGCGGGTGGGGGAGCTTCATGTTCTGCACGTGCCCCACGAAATCGCGCTCGGTGGCGCCGGCGCCGAGGCGGGCGTTGTAGGTCTCCTCCTCCACCACCGAGGTGACGCTGCGGCCGGTGTAGTCGTGGCCGGGATAGAGCAGACAGGACTCAGGCAAGGTGAAGATCTGCTCAGTGATCGACGTCCACAGAGCGTGGGCATCACCCTGCTGGAAATCACATCGGCCACAGCCCCGCACCAGCAGGGCATCACCTGTGAAGGCCATCGAACGGTCATCCAGCACGTAGGTGAGGCAGCCATCGGTGTGTCCCGGCGTGCTGCGCACCTCCAGGTGGCGGCTGCCGAAGGCCACCCGATCGTCGTGGGCGAGGGGCAGGCTGACGTTCTCGGCGCCACCGGCGGCCGCCAGGCCGATTGCGCAGCCGGTGGCGGCGTGCATCAGCCAGCTGCCGGTGACATGGTCGGCGTGCACGTGGGTGTCGATCGAGGCCACCAGATCGATGCCCAGCTCCCGGATCAGGGAGAGGTCGCGCTGGTGGTGCTCGAAGACGGTGTCGATGATCACCCCCTGACGGCTGGCGGTGTCGGCCAGCAGGTACGTGAAGGTGCCGGTGTCGGCGTCGAACAGCTGGCGGAAGAGCAGCGGACCGCCACCGGCGGCGGCGACCAGGGAGACGGCGGCCTTCGGGGTGGCGCACTGGGCGGAAGCCATGGAATCCGTGGCGAGGTCTTATGACTTTAGCCGCATAAGGGCAAGACGTATTCAGCCGTCGATGGATCGCCCCCGTTGCAGCCAGCGCCGTGATGTGGAGCTGATCTGCGCTGCCGATGCCCGCGGCAGGGGCAGCACCGTGGCGCCCCCCCGTGCTGGCCAGATCCGCCAACAGGGCAGATGGCGGATGCCGGTTGCCGGTGTCGATCACGAGCAGGGGCACCATCAGGCTGGCGAGGGCGCGGGCGATCGTCAGCACCTCCGCGTGGATGCCCGCCAGGGTCAGCGGTTCAACGCCACCACCACCGCCGGCCGTGATCGCCGGCGACTGGCTCAGGTTCACATTCGCCCTGCCGTCGGTGATCAGCACCACGATCACCTCGGCGATCTGGTTGAAGCCCGCCGCCACCGCGGAGAGCAGCAGATCGGCCAGGGCGGGCCTCGGCCAGCAGTCCCGGCTGGAACACCGGCCGGCCCCTGCGCATCGAGGCCTCCACGTCCACTGAGCCGAGCAGCCGGTCTTCGCTCACCCCCAGCGCCACCTGCACGAACGGCGGCGGCACGATCGCGCTCACCGGCGTGCGGCTGATCCCTGCCAGCGGGAGACGGTGGCGTCGTCCCAGTCCCAGGGAGCGGCCGGGTCGGCCTGGGCGCAGGAGTGGCGGATCACCCGGATCGGTGGCAGCAGGGCGTGCAGGGTCCGGGCCATCACGGTCTTGGCCGTACTTCGCCGGCCGGTGATCACCACCCAGCAGAGCCCCGGATCCACCGCCAGCAGCAGCAGGGCGGTGCGGATCCGCTCCTGCGCCACCACGTTGCGGAAGGCCTCGGGGTTGGCCTGGCGCAGGCGCGCGGCCATGGCCGGATCGAGGGCGTAGGTGTCGGCCGCCTGGTCGTACACCCACGGGTCGCGGAAGTCGCTGGTGCCCGCCCAGCCGATCAGGGCCGTCATGCGCTGGGAGATCTCGTAGGCGCCGCCGGAGCCCATCGCGGCCATCGCCTCGGCGCAGCGGGGGGTTGAGCAGCTTGCTGAAATACTCCAGCCGCAGCAGCTCGTCCAGCTCCCGGGGGGTGGTGTCGCGCGAGAACGACTCCACGAAGCTGGCCGGCACCCGCCGCCCGGGGCGCTCTGCGCCCTGGGCCATCTCGGCGGCCTGTTTGAGGCCGCCGGTGTTGGCGTAGTACTCCTGAATGTCGGTGAGCCCGTATTCCACCGAGTCGATCTGCTGCACCACCCGGTCGGTGCTGCGCAGCAGCGACGCCAGCACCTCCGGCCGTGCCTGGCCGTGGTCGCTGCGGCCGCCGCTGTAGGCGTTGCGGTCACGCCAGGAGGCGGCGAGCTCATCGCCCTGCTCCCAGTTGGCGTCGGTGATCCGGTCGTTCACCAGCGAGCCGAAGTCGCCCGCCGGATTGGAGAACAGCCGGGCGCTGGGATTTTCCACCCCCTTGGCCCGCAGGGCGTTGCAGTGGCGGTGGATGGCATTGCGCTCCTCGGGCTCGTCGGCCTCGGCGGCGCGGCGGAACAGATCGTCGAGGAGCTCGAGGATGTTGCCGAAGCTGTCGCGGAAGATCCCCGACAGGTTGGCGAGCACGTCGACGCGCGGATGGTGGAGCTCCGCCAGCGGATTCAGTTCGTAGCGCACGATCCGGCCCGTGCCCTCCTGCACCGGCCGGGCTCCCACCAGCTCCAGCAGGATCGCCAGCGATTCGCCCCGGGTCTTGATGGCATCGAGGCCCCAGAGCATCACCGCCACGGTCTCGGGCCAGGCCCTGTCGTGCTCGGCGCGGTGGCGCTGGAGGATGCGCCGGGCGATCTCGCGGCCCCGGGCCATCGCCCCGCCGAGGGCATGCGGTAGGGGTCGAGGGCATGGATGTTGCGGCCGGTGGGCAGCACGCCAGGCCCGTCGCGCAGCAGGTCTCCGCCGGGGGCAGGAGGAATGTATTCGCCGTTCAGGCCCCGCAGCAGGTTGGCGAGCTCCTCGAGGTTGCGCTGCAGCAGCCCCGTCACCTGCAGGGCGCGTGCCAGCGTCTCCTCGCCGGCAGCGTCCAGCTTCGGGTGCCGCAGCTGCAGGGCCCGCCCCCGGGCCTGCAGGGTGGCCTCGCCGGTGAGCGGATCCAGGCTGGCCGGATCCAGCGCCGTGATCTCCTCCAGCAGCAGTTCGCCCAGCTCCTCACCGAAGCAGGCCCGGAGGTAGCTGAGCAGTTCCGCGCAGTCCGGCGGCTCACCAAGGCTGTGCAGGCCGCTGGAGAACAGGCGTTGCTCCAGGAGCTGCAGGTAGCTGCTGAGCTGCTCGAGATAGGCGTCAAAGAGGTCAGGCTGGCTTCCCTGGCGGTCCAGGCCTGCGGGCAGGGGGCAGTCGCGATCGAGGCCGGCATCGAGCACGGCCTTGAGGATCGGCTCGCGCAGAGCGGCGTTGCGTTCGGGGTCTTCGCGGTATTCGCCGATCAGATCCCGCAGCGCCACCAGCTCCCGATACAGCCCGGCCCGGCCGTAGGGGGGCACGTTGTGGGAGATCAGCACCCCGTAGCCACGCCGCTTGGCCAGCATCGACTCGGACGGGTTGTTCGCTGCATACACATAGAGGTGGGGCAGATCGCCCAGCAGCAGGTCGGGCCAGGAGTAGCCGGTGTTGCCCAGAGGTGACCCCGGCAGCCACTCCACCGTGCTGTGCATGCCGAAATGGAGCACCGCGTGGGCCTTCAGCTGCCGCTGCAGCCACAGGTAGAAGGCGGCGTACTGGGGGTGGGGCGTGAGGTCGCGCTCATCCATCAGCCTCATCGGATCGCCCGCCACCCCAAGGGGCGGCTGCACGCCAATCCAGACGTTGCCCAGCCGCACCCCGCCCAGCAGGAAGCGATCCCCCAGGGTGCGGATGCCGGTGCCCCTGAGCGGCCCCCACTGGCGCTCGATGCGGCGGCTGTGCAGGGGCCCCAGCCACTGCCGCAGCTCGTCGGCGCTGACGCTGGCCAGGGGCGACTCCTCGAACCTCTCCCCTGCGGGGATGCGGCTCAGCCAGGCCTCATCGGCCTCCTTCACCCGCCGCACCAGCTCCTCGCCGTCGCCGGACCAGTCGGACGGATCGCCCAGGTCGTAGCCCTGGCGGCGCAGCGCCTCCAGCAGGCGCATCAGCGAGGCCGGCACGTTCAGCAGCGCTGCGGTACCCGTGGTCCCGTAGCCCGGTGGAAAGCCGTAGAGCACGATCGGCCAGACGCCGCACCCCCGGGGGTGTGCGGCGCAGCTGGATCCAGCAGGATGCGGTCGCCCACCAGGCCGCCCAGGGGCACCGGGTCGATGGCGCCGTCCAGCTCCGGCAGGGCGAACAGCACCACGCTCTGCAGCCCGCCGTTCCCCTGGCGGCTCCAGGAGTGGATGTCCTGGATCAGCAGCGGTGCCGCCACCACATAGGGCACGTTCTTGGCCCGCAGGATGCGCTTGGCCACCTCCTCGCGCCGCCCCGATTCCATCGAGGCGGCCGGTCCGCCCACCAGCGGGAAGCCGATCGTCGAGACGATCGCCTCCACCGCCACCGCCTGACGGCGCTGGGGAGAGGACCGCTCGCTGGCGTTGGTCATCCAGTCGCGCACGGCCATATGCGCTTCCAAGCCGTTGATGAACACCGGCAGCGGCACCAGCCGGGCCGCCTCAAAGGCGCGGATCAGCTGGCCGATGTAGGGCTGGGCGGTGATCACGTGCTTGCGGTAGAGCAGCAGGCCCACCAATGGCCAGTGCTCGCGCCCGGGCCGACTGGCCGGCCTGGTGCGGTGGAACCAGGCCAGATAGTCGCCGGGCCGGCGGAACACCTCGGGGTGGTCGGGATGAACCAGCCCCATGGCGGGTGTGTCCTGGGGCGGCGACGTTGTCCGCTCCCCCCGCGTTCCAGTAGCCGTAGAGCACCAGCCAGTGGCGCAGATCCTGGGCCCGACGGCAGCGCAGAAAGCGCAGCAGCCTCGGGCCCACCTTGAGGAAGCCCACATAGGCCGCCAGGCGGTCCACCTCCCGGCCGCTGCCGAACTTGTCCAGCAACGCCCGCACGGGTTTGGGCATCCCCCGGGAGCCGGCGCCAATGGCGAACCTACCGAGCCGCGTCAGCGCCATCAGCTCCAGGGCCGACTCGAACACCAGCCGCACGGGAATCTCTGCGGCCTGCTGGCTCAGCCATTCGACGTCGTCGAAATCGAAGATCAGGCTGGCGAAGAGCACATCGGCACCGCTCAGGGCATCCACGAGTTCGGGATCACGCCGGCGCAGGTCGTGATCGCTGAAGACGCGGATCTGCAGCTGGGGAGAGCGCGCCACGGCCCGCTCCGCCGCCTGGCGGTAGAGGGCGGCGTTGAACACCTCGAAGCCGGCGATCAGCACCACCCGAGGGAGCAGGGATTGGCTCGCTCCGTTGGATGCGGCGCCGGAGGCTGGGTTCGCGCTGCCGATCGTCATGGCCGGCTGCCCTCGTTGAACCGATTCTGCTGCGCCGGCACCAGGCCGAGCCTCCCGTTCACGCTCGTAGGGGGCAGGTTCGTCCTGGAGGCGTCCCTGCGAAAGCTGCGCGATTACGGCAGACCCGGCTTGGCGGGCCCAGCGGGACTGAAGCCTCGACGGGGCTGCGTTAGAACCCCGGCACCGAGACCATCCGTGACCATGCCGTCCCTGACCCGTGCGCTCCGCCAGTTGCTGCTGGTGGCCTGGCTGGGCCTGCTGCTGGTGACAGCCGCGCCGGCCCAGGCGGCATTCGACCTGCCGCCTCTTCCCTACCCCGCCGATGCCCTGGAGCCCGTGATCGATGCGCGCACCATGGAGATCCATCACGACCGCCACCACGCCGGCTATGTGACCCAGCTCAACGCGGCCCTCGCCCAGCGGGACGATCTGGCCGGGCTCTCCCTGGAGGAGCTGCTGGCTCGGGGTCGCCGGCTACCCGAAGCCGTGCGCAACAACGCCGGAGGGCACTGGAACCACAGCCAGTTCTGGACGGCCATGGCCCCTGCCGGAGACGGAAGTGCTCCCTCCGGGGAGCTGCTGGCCGCCATCAATGCGTCGTTCGGCTCGCTGGAGGGTCTGCAGGAACGCTTCAGCCAGGTGGCAGCCGGGCGTTTCGGCTCCGGCTGGGCCTGGCTGATCCTGCGCCACGACGGAAAACTGGCGGTCGCCAGCACGGCCAACCAGGACAATCCGTTGATGAATCTTCCCGGGATCGAGCGCGGCACGCCGCTGCTGGGCCTGGACGTGTGGGAGCACGCCTACTACCTCGGTTATCAGAACCGCCGAGCCGACTACACCGCCGCCTGGTGGTCACTGGTGAACTGGGGGCAGGTGAATCAGCGTTATGCCGAAGCTCTGAACCCCGCCAGCGCGAGCCGACCAGCTCTCAGCCCTCGAACTCCCGACGCGGTCCTGTGACCCCGGCGGATTCGGTGCCCTTGATGTAAGCCAACATCGTGTCGGCGTCTGAAACTTCAAAGGGATCGACGGGGCAATTGTCTCCGAACTCCGGTTCAAGGAAAATCTTCTCGATCCGGCCGTCGTCCACCAGCATTGAATAACGCCAGGAGCGCAGTCCGAAGCCCAGGTTCGACTTGTCCACCAGCATGCCCATCTTGCGGGTGAATTCACCATTGCCATCGGGCAGCAGGAACACGTTCCTGGCACCGACCGCCTTGCCCCACTGGAACATCACGAAGGCGTCGTTCACCGACAGGCAGATGATCTGGTCCACACCATGGGCCCGAAACTCCTCATAGAGCTCCTCGTAGCGGGGCAGATGGTTGGAGGAGCAGGTGGGGGTGAAGGCACCGGGAAGGGCGAACAGCACCACCTTGCGGCCCCTGAAGATCTCGTCGCTGCTGAGGTCCTGCCAGCGGTAGGGATTGGGACCGGGAACGGATTCGTCACGCACCCTGGTCTTGAAGGTGACGTCGGGCACGTGGGCGAGAGGAGCCATGGATGGCCTGAGCGCAGTGGTACAGAGCACCAGGACCCTGGCGCCAACTCCACACTAACCCATAATGAGTCCGCCTAGGCCTCGATGCGCATAGTGTTGCAGGCTTGCACCCGCGTGCCCGCCGGGGCGAACAGAAACACCTCCTCGGCGATGCGGTGCACCTGACCGCAGATCGCCTCGATGCCACCGCACACGAAATCGATCAGCCGCTGTCCAGGGCTGTCCTCCAGCCAGGCCGAGTTCACGACCACGGTGCGATGGGCCCGCACCGCCTCGATCACCGTGCGGGCATCGTTCAAGCTGCGGGGGGTGAACACGAGCACCTGGGTGGCCCCGCCGGCTGCATGACTCGATTGCGCCGTTGGCACAGCCGTTGGAACCGATGGCGCCGCAGCTGGCCTGACTGCTGGCGCCGGAGTTGTCGCCGAGACCGGGAAGACCGTGGTGGAACTGTTCATGCCCTTCACCCTGAATCTGCCGGCTGGTCGCTGGCGCGGCGCTTCAGATCGGCTTCGTTTTTGTGTGAAGCCAGATCACGACAGAGGGCGGCTGCAGAGCTCGAGCAGGAAGTCCAAAGCCAGGGGATCGGAAAGCTGCTCACGCCGCCAGGAGCGAGCACAGTCATGCAGGCAGCGGCGTCGCCGCTGAAGCTGGTCGAGTTCCAGGCGCAGGCGCTCGAACAGGGGCGAGTCCTGGCAGCGATGCATGCAGTCGTGAAGCTGGCGACTGCGCAGCCTGAGCCCATCCACTTCCCTGCAGAGGCTGGCGATCAGGCTGTCGCCGGTGGTGACGCAGGTGTGCATGGTGGTGCTGTTCACGCCGCCAGAGGAGCGGTTTCCACCAGGGCTGGTGCCAGACGCAAGCCGCTGGCCCCCGCCGGCACCTGAATGAGCTCGGCGCTGCGGAAGCGCGAGATCAGCCGGGTGGTGGTCACCCGGGTGGTGCCGATCAGCTCACCGATGCGCTCATGGGTGAGGCGGAAGGGAAGGTCGCACCAGTCCCCGCAGCGACGGCCGAGACGGTTCACCAAGAGGGCCAGCAGCGCGTGCAGGCGCTGCTCAGCCGACCCCAGGTGGCGGATGCGCAGCAGCTGCAGAGTCCATTCGTTCACCGCGTCAAAGCCCTGGCGGTCGCTGCTGTTGCTGTGGTTGCGGAAGCAGAGCGGTGTGAGCGCCTCCACGCAGACACCCTCGCTGCAGAGGCGGTCGGTGCACAGCTGATCGCCCACCTGGAGGAAGGCGATGGTCATGCCCTCGGTTTCCTCACAGGGGCAGTACACCCGGGCCACCCCTTCCAGCACTTCGATGGCGCTGCCGGCGGTGTGGAGGCTGGTGTCGATGAGCACGGACTGGCCGGCTGGCACGCGGACGGCAGCCACGGCCTCATCGGGCAGGAAACGGAATCCCATGGCCACTGAGCGGTGCTTGTTGAGAACTGCTCGCAACCTAAGGGCAGCCGGGCCCCTTTTGCAAGCGATTCTCAATAGCAAGTTGCAGTTGCAAGCTGCGCCGTGTCAGGCCAAGGCCCGGTAGCGGGTGTGCAGCTGAAGCTGCGCTCCAGGCAGCACCTCCAGACGGCCCACCCCGCTGACCAGCGCTCCGCGGGGTGCCGTCCAGGGTTCGAGGCACACCATCGGCCGGGGAGGGTCGCTCCAGATCACCACCCGATCCAGTGGTGCAGTGGGCTGCAGCTCCAGCGTGGTGCCGGCGCTGGGATCGATCAGGCGCACCGCTCCGGCCGGATGGGCCAGCAGGTCGATGCCCTCGGCCATCAGATCGATCTGCTGGTCGGTGTCGCACTCCTGGCCGGTGACCTGATCCACACACCGGGGAGGCAAGCCCTCGAAGCGCGCCGTTGCCAGGTCGGCGATGCTGAAGTAGGGATGCAGCCCGAAGCTGAACGGCATCACCTCGTCGTCGCGGTTGTGCACCACGGCGGAGATGTCCAGCGTTCCCGGAGCCAGCCGCACCTCCAGCCGCAGCAGGAAGCGGAACGGATAGAGCCCCAGGGTGGTGGCGTTGTGCTCAAGCTCCAGTCCGATGCCACGGCCATCGGCGAGCGGCCGCAGCTGCCAGGGCAGATCGCGGGCGAACCCATGCTGCGGGAGCTGGAAGCGCCCCTGGGGAAGGCTGAGAACACCACCTGGGAGACCGCCACAGATGGGGAACAGCACAGGAATGCCGCCACGCACCGAGAGCAGGGGATCACGGAAGCGCTCGTGATCGAAGTAGAGGCGCTCCCTGCCCGCGCTGCGCCAGCCCGTGATTAGTCCACCCCGCTCCGGCACCACCCGCAGCAGATCGCCATCGACCGACTCACTGAACTCGATGTGGGGATAAGGAGCGTCCCGCTGAACCACAACCATGCTGCGCCGGCGAACCGTGAACGACAGCGCTATCGAAGATTCCTGCTCCCGCCGGTGGTGGGTTGTGCCAGGAAACAAGCACAGCCGCTCAGCGGCGGCTGCGGGTCATGCTGGCGATCTTGTTCTCCACGGCCCTCACCAGAGCCTTGCTGCGGTTCACCTCGCCGATCCGCTCTCCCTCCTTGGGGCGCACCAGCGGGTTGTCGCGCAGCTCGGAACGCAGCTGACTGAGCAGCCGGAAGTGGCTGGTGATGTTGTGCTTGCGAAGGACGGCGGGATCCCAGGCCATGGGCGGACGCGATTCCCTTGAGCTTATGGCCCGGCTGGCATCCCCTTGTGATAAATTGTTAGGGACAACTGGAAGTCGGTACGAGTTCGACCTGCTCGCGGATCGCGGATTCAGGTCCCTGCCGGCAGTAGGCATCCGGCCGGCTCACCAGTTCGTCATCCCCTCCCACCCAGCACATCGAGCATGTCCCGTCTCGTCGGTCTGCAGGCCCCAGATTTCTCCGCCACCGCCGTGGTGGACCAGGAATTCAAGACTGTGTCCCTGAGCCAGTACCGCGGCAAGTACGTGGTGCTGTTCTTCTACCCGCTGGACTTCACCTTCGTCTGCCCCACCGAGATCACCGCCTTCTCCGACCGCTACGCCGACTTCACCAGCCGCAACACCGAGGTGCTGGGCGTTTCGGTGGACAGTGAGTTCTCCCACCTGGCCTGGGTGCAGACCGACCGCAAGAACGGCGGCCTTGGTGAGTGCAAGTACCCCCTGGTGGCCGACCTCAAGAAGGAGATCGCCCGCGCCTACGAGGTGCTTGACGAGGACGCCGGCGTGGCCCTGCGCGGCCTGTTCATCATCGATCCCGAGGGCGTGATCATGCACAGCACGATCAACAACCTGCCCGTGGGCCGCAGCGTCGACGAGACCCTGCGCGTGCTGCAGGCGTTCCAGTACGTGCAGAGCCACCCCGATGAGGTGTGCCCCGCCAACTGGCAGCCCGGCGACAAGACCATGAATCCCGACCCGGTGAAGTCGAAGGACTTCTTCGCCGCCGTCAACTGAAACGGGCGTTCGGTTCCATCTCATCGGAATGGGGGGTGCACCCGCGCCCCCCTTTTTGATGGGCGCGGGTGCGATGGGCGGGGATCAATCGCCTCAGGCATGCGGCCAGGACCCAGCCAGGCGAGGTTTCAGCGCAGCAGCGAAGCGAGCAGCGGCCGCCCATCCACCCCGCCGAGTGCCGGGTCGCAGGCCCGCTCCGGGTGGGGCATCAGGCCGAGCACGTTGCCGGCCGGATTGCTGAGACCCGCCACATCGCCCACCGATCCATTGGGATTGGCCGCGTAGCGCAGCACCACCTGTCCGTTGTCCTCCAAGCGAAGCAGGTCGTCGGGATCGCACTGATAGCGGCCTTCCCCGTGGGCGATCGGCAGCCGGATGGCATCTCCATCGGCGTATCCCTGGAGCCAGCGGCAGCCGCCGGGACTGACCCGCAGCTCGGCTGGCTCGCAGATGAAATGGAGACCTGCGTTGCGGGTCAGGGCTCCAGGCAGCAGCCCCATCTCCGTGAGCACCTGGAAGCCGTTGCAGATCCCCAGCACCGGGCCACCTGCATCAGCGAAAGCCTTCACCGCCTCCAGTACGGGCGCGAAGCGGGCGATCGCTCCGCAGCGGAGATAGTCGCCATAGCTGAAGCCGCCGGGGATCACCACGGCGTCGATGCCGTCGAGGTGGCGCTGCTCATGCCAGAGAAAGGTGGTGGGCAGCCCAAGGCACCCGTGCAGGGCCCAGCGCACGTCCCGGTCGCAGTTGGAGCCGGGAAACACGAGCACACCGACGGTCATGGGTGCTCAGCCGCAGCCGGCTCACTGATCTCCAGGCTCCAGTTCTCGATCACGGGGTTGGCCAGCAGCCGGTCGCTGATCAGTTCGAGCTGGCTCTGGGCCGTGGCCCGGTCGGCCGCCTCGAGCTCCAGCTCGATGGCCTTGCCGATGCGCAGCCTGCTCACACCATCCACTCCAAGCCTGGCCGCGGCTGCCCGCGTGGCCTCTCCGGCTGGATCGAGCACCGATGGTCTGAGCGAGACCTGGACGCGGGCGTGGAAGGTGGGCACGGGATCCGGCGGATTTGTTACATCTTCGCAGCCCTGCGGCTCCAGGGCTGGCGCCGAGGCGCAGGTTGAAGGTATTCGCGCTGCTGGTCGTGGCAGTTGTCCGCCTGGGATGGAAGCAGCTGCTGACCCTGGCGACGCTGGCGGCGACGCTGATGGTGTGGACTGCCACCCCGGCCAGCCGGGCCGAGCCGCAGCATCCACCGGTGCCCTTGCGCTGCCGTCTGGAAGGAGGCCCCTGGCAGGACTGCAGGATGACCGTCGAGCGCCTCGGGGAGCGCTGGAGTCTCCTGGTGGGCAGCGAGCGGCTGTCGTTCGAGCATGACGGCCGCGGCAGGGTGCGGATGCAGCGGGGCAGCCGTGACTGGAGACCGGTGGAGGCGCAGTGGACCGCCGATGCCGCACTGTGCTGGGACGGTGTCTGCGCCAAGGGGGAGATTCCCCTGGATTGAGCAGATGCCTTCAGCGGGTGGGTTCAGCGGGCTTGACCGGGTCAGCGCAGCAGCTCCGCAAGCATTGCCCGCAGCCTGCTCTCCTGCAGCTGGAAGCCCAGCATCACCAGGTCCAGGCCCGGGGGCACAGCCGCATCCTGCGGGCCCTCTGCACTGAACCAGCTCTCCAGTCGCGGCCCCACGGCCTGCAGTTCCAGGGGCCGTGCCTTGCCGGGAATGCGCAGCCGGCCCTTGACCCGCACAAGGGTGTGCTGCCTGATCACGTGCCTGAGCGCCTCTTCCACGGCAGCGCGCTGGAAGCACCCGCTGAGCTGGAGCGCCAGCGATTCCATGGCCACGTGGTGGTGATCGTGGTGCCCATCGTGATGGTGGTGGTCATCGTGATGGTGATGGTCCTCGATGTCATGGCCGTGATCGTGACCCTCAGGGTGGGCAGGACGGTGGTCGAGTCCCAGCAGCACCTCCGTGGGAACCACCCCTCGGGCCACCGGCAGCACCGTCGTGCCAGTGCGGATCAGGCCAGCCAGACCCTGGCGCACCTGCACCAGCTGGTTCTGGGTGAGGAGATCGGCGCGGCTGATCAGCACCAGATCGGCACTCGCCAGCTGCTGGGCGAACAGCTCGTCGATGCCCGTGACGTGATCGAGGCTCGGGTCGGCGCGGCGCTGGTTCTCCAGGGCGTCTGCATCGGCCACCACCGCTCCGGCAGCCAGCGCCTCCCCATCCACCACGGTCACCACCCCGTTCACCCGGGTGCGTGAGCGGATCTCCGGCCAGTCGAAGGCGGCCACCAGCGGCTCCGGCAGGGCCAGACCACTGGTTTCCACGAGAATGCCGTCGAGCTGGTGGGCCCGCTCCAGCAGGGTCGTCATCGTGGGCAGGAAGTCGTCCTGCACCGTGCAGCAGAGGCAGCCGTTGGTGAGTTCCACCAGGCGTCCTTCGAGTTCGTCCTGGGGGCAGAACCCGCAGCTGCGCAGCAGGTCGCCGTCGATGCCCACCTCGCCGAACTCGTTCACCAGCACGGCCAGCCGCAGGCCGCTGCGCAGCAGCAGTTCTCGCAGGAGGGTGGTCTTGCCCGAGCCGAGAAAACCGGTCACCACCGTCACCGGCAGCCGGGAGGGCCGCTCGTGGGGCAGGCCAGGGCTGGCGCTGGTCATCATCGGCAGGCGAGGCTGTCACGGGTTAGCACCCCGGTCACGGGGTTGGAGCCGCTGGCCCGCTCGCAGAGCTGCTTCTGTTGCGGCAGGTCCAGCACGGCATCGGTGAAATCGGCTCCCTCAATGCGGGCCCCCGTGAACCGGCTCTGCATCAGCATGGCGTTGCGCAGGATCGCACCACTGAGGTCGCTGTCGTCGAAGCGTGTGGCATAGGCCACCACATCACCGAGGTTGGCTGCGCGGAGGTCGGCTCCCCGCAGATCGCTGTTGTTGAACACAGCACCCCGCAGATCGGCCTGGCTGAAGTCGTAACCCGCCAGCGAGGCCTTGAGGAACTCAGCCTGCTGCAACGTGCGTCCATGCATGTCCGGCTGCAGATCCTGCAGGGCTCTCTGGCCCCGGAGTTCTGGCGCCGTGATGGCCAGGGCAGGTGGCACGACGATCAGCAGGCACACCCCGACCGCCATGAGTGCCGTCGTGACCATGGCCACCAGAGCCCACGCCCGCGACGCGGCGCTGCTGTGCGGCGGAGGCTGGGAGCCGGGCATCGGTGCGCACCTACGGTGAACGCTCAAGTTATGGCAACCATGGCGATGACCCTGCGGGTGGTGGTGCCTCCCCACCCCCTGATCGGTCACTGGCTCACCGTGCTCCGCGATCCCAGCACGCCCGGACCGCTCTATGGCAGCGCCACGACCGAACTGGGGCGCTGGCTCACGTATGAGGCCCTGCGCGACTGGCTGCCGCATCGCTTCGTGAGCATCGGCACGGATCTTGGCCCCTGCCAGGGGCAGGTGGTGGATGCCACCGTGCCGATCCTGGCCATTCCCCTCTGCCCCGACGGCCTGGGCGTGTGGGATGGAGCCAAGACGGTGCTGCCCACCGCCCGGGTGCTGCATCTCCACCGGGGCGAATCCCTCGCTGATGCAGGCATCGATCCCCGCTGCGGGGTGCTTGTATTCGCCGCTGAAGTGGGCGATGCCGGCGAACTGGAATCCCTGCTGGCGAGCCTGCGTGAGCAGGGCGTGACCGGTCCGAGATTGCGTGTGATCACGGCTCTGGTCGCCAGCGACGGCCTCAAGCGCCTGGGGGAATCCTTTCCCGACCTCACCCTCTACACAGCCTGCATCGACCCCGAACTGTCCGCCGACGGCCGAATCAGCCCCGGCATCGGCGCCGTGGCCCAGCGGCTGTTCGGCTGCCCATCGATGGAACTCGAGGTCCCCGCTGCCTAGTCTCTGGATTGATTGGCAAGCACTGTCGTGGCAGAGCACAACCGGAGGGACCTGAGCCGCACCTCACACGATGGCGAGGTGCGCTGTTCCCAGGGTTCCGCCGTGCTTGCCAGTGCCGTGGCAGGCGCGGTGCTCGGGGCAGCCGGCCTGGGCTGGTGGCTGCTGTCGGTGGCGGAGCGTCGTCGCCTGGCGGCCCGACAGGAGCGCAGTCTGCGCCTGTCGCGCCTGCAGGGCGGTGCCGACCCCCAGGATGAGCCTCAGCGCGGTCGTGCGGTTGCCGAAGCCCCCCTAGCGGGAGCGACCGAGGACAGAGACCTCCACAACAAGGTGCATGAGCTCAACCAGGCCATCGAGGCCGTGCGGCGGCAGCTCGAACAGCTGCAACCCCAGGGCTGAAACCGCCGCTACCGATACCGCCGCTGGGTAGGTTGCAGATCTCCGACCTACCCAGCGCCCATGCTCCGCTCCGCCGCCGTCACCCAGGGGATTCAGCGCTCCCCAAACAGGGCCATGCTGCGGGCGGTGGGCTTCGGTGACGACGACTTCAGCAAGCCGATCATCGGCATCGCCAACGCCTACAGCACCATCACCCCCTGCAACCTGGGGCTCAATGACCTGGCCCGCCGAGCCGAGCAGGCCGCTCACCAGGCAGGGGCCATGCCCCAGATGTTCGGCACGATCACGGTGAGTGACGGCATCTCGATGGGCACCGAAGGGATGAAGTACTCCCTCGTGAGCCGGGAGGTGATCGCCGACTCGATCGAAACCGCCTGCAACGGCCAGAGCATGGACGCGCTGCTGGCGATCGGCGGCTGCGACAAGAACATGCCCGGCGCCATGCTGGCCATGGCGCGCATGAACATCCCCTCGATCTTCGTGTACGGGGGGACAATCAAGCCCGGCAAGCTGGGCGCCTGCGACCTCACCGTGGTGAGCGCCTTTGAGGCGGTGGGTCAGTTCAGTGGCGGCCAGATCGACGAGCAGCAGCTCACGTCGATCGAGAAGAACGCCTGTCCCGGCGCGGGCAGCTGCGGCGGCATGTTCACCGCCAACACGATGAGCGCTGCCTTCGAGGTGATGGGCCTGAGCCTGCCCTTCAGCTCCACGATGGCGGCCGAGGATCCGGAGAAAGCCGAGAGCGCCGCCCGCAGTGCCGAGGTGCTGGTGCAGGCGCACCAGGCCGGCATCCGGCCCCGCGACCTAATGACCCGTGAAGCGTTCGAAAACGCCATCAGCGTGATCATGGCGGTGGGCGGCTCCACCAACTCGGTGCTGCACCTGCTGGCGGTGGCCCGCACCGCCGGCGTGGATCTCACGATCGACGACTTCGAACGCATTCGCCAGCGGGTGCCCGTGATCTGCGACCTCAAGCCCAGTGGCCGCTACGTGACCGTGGATCTGCACCAGGCCGGAGGCATCCCCCAGGTGATGAAGCTGCTGCTCGATGCCGGCCTGCTGCATGGCGACTGCGGCACGATCGAAGGCAGAACGTTGCGTGAGCTTCTGGCCGATGTGCCTTCCGAGCCCCCGGCCGGCCAGGACGTGATCCGGCCCCTGAGCAATCCGCTCTACGCCAAGGGCCACCTGGCGATCCTCAAGGGCAACCTGGCCGAAGAGGGGGCGGTGGCCAAGATCAGTGGCGTCAAGAACCCCGTGATCACCGGCCCGGCGCGGGTGTTCGAGAGCGAGGAGAGCTGCCTGGCCGCCATCCTCGACAAGCGCATCAACCCCGGTGATGTGGTGGTGGTGCGCAACGAGGGCCCGGTGGGCGGGCCAGGCATGCGCGAGATGCTCAGCCCCACCGCCGCGATCGTGGGCCAGGGCCTGCTGGATTCCGTGGCCCTGATCACCGATGGTCGTTTCTCCGGCGGCTCGTTCGGTCTGGTGATCGGTCACGTGGCTCCCGAGGCCGCCGTGGGTGGCACCATTGGCCTGGTGCAGGAAGGCGACAGCATCACCGTGGACGCCGATCAGCTGCTGATCCAGCTGAATGTGCAGGCCGAGGAGATCGCCCGCCGGCGCGCCGGCTGGGTGAAGCCCGAGCCCCGTTACCGCACCGGCGTGCTGGGGAAGTACGCCCGTCTGGTGAGCTCCAGCAGCAAGGGCGCCGTGACCGATCAGCCGGACATCTGAGCGTCGGCTCAGTGCCACTTCCCAGCTGGAGCTGGCAGCGGGGCCTGTGGCGGCTTGGAGGTGGCTGGCAGGCCGGAGCCAGGCCGTGGACTGACTGGTGCCGAGAGAGGAATGCGCATCCAGTCGGCGGCGCGGAAGGGGGCGTAGGGGGAGGCGACGACAGCCATGGGAGGAGCCAGCGAGGCTGGCCTGCAGTACACCCGTACTAGCGTCAGTGGCACAGGTATGTCAACCCACGGAGCTCCGGCCCCCGGCCCCGCCCGCCCCCGCGACCTCACTCCGCCGCCAGCAGCGCGCGCAACCGGCGGCAGAGGGCCTCAAGCCCCGATCCGTCTGCGGGCCTCTCGCAGCGCTCGCCGGTATCCGGATGCAGCCACACCGGGTGACGGCCATGCCAGAGCAGGGGCTCCTGCCCGTCATCCACGCGGTTGAGCATCAGGTTGATCTCCTCGCCGCTGCGGAAAATCTCCAGCTCCAGGTCATGGCGAGGCTGCCGCGCGCCTTCGCTGTCACGGGCTTCGATCCGCAGCGTGCAGTCCAGTGGCGTCTGCGCGGCGGCGTCGCCGATACGCACGGCGTGACGCCAGGGGGGCAGGCTCAGGTCCGCCGCCCGGGCGAGCTGCTCCAGCGACAGGCTGAGCTCCTCGGCCATGGGGTTCAGGGCACCGCCTCGATCCGGCGGATCCGCAGTCGCAGCGGCCCGGTACGGAAGCCCGGGTTGAGTCCCCCGCTGTCGTTGAACTTGGAGTGCAGGATCTGCAGCCGCTGGATCCGGCGTGGGTCAAAGCGCAGAGGTAGCCCGAGGGGACGCGCCCGCACACTGGCGGTGAGTCGCTGGAAGGGCACCACCACCCGGGTGGTGCCGCTGGGCTCGGTGTCGAACTCAGCGACCCAGCGCAGACCACCGGGGATGAGCTCCGCCGCTCCCGTGACCCGGTCGGCGCAGGCGACCGCCAGCTTGTAGCGGCGGCCATCGCCATCGAGCTCGAGGGCCAGCCCCCGGTAGGGAGAGAGATCCAGCGGCGGCAAGAAATCGGCCGAGCGGCAGCTCACGAAACCGCCGCCCTCCACCACCACCTGCGACTCCATCACCAGCCCCTCGGAGCCGGCGCTGCACTGGCCTGAGCTGCGGCCACCCATGATCGTGTCGTTGAGGGTGGTCCAGCCGCTGAAGCCGGCACCCGAAACGATCTCCAGCGCGTCCTCAGGCTGCGGTTGCGCGCCCTGGTGCTGAGCGCCCTGGTTCAGCTGCATGGCGCTCAGGCCTCCAGTCCTTCAGTCGCCGCCCGGTCGGCGAACACCAGCACCTCAGTGGCCGGCTGCACCAGCCGCGCCGGAGTGCGCTGCGCTGGTTCCGCGGGATCCAGAAGTCTCCTGAGGGCTTGCTGTTTGTCAGCGCCGCTCACCAGGAAGAGCACCCGCCGGGCCGCCGACAGCACCGGCGCGGTGAGGGTGATGCGCGGGAGTCCCTTGCCCTCGCTCACGGTCACGGTCTGGTCGGTCACCGTGGTGGCGGCGGTGCCGGGAAACAGGGACGCGGTGTGGCCGTCATCGCCGAGGCCGAGCAGCACCAGATCCAGCACAGGCGGATGCACACCGCACAGCTGGGCGAGGGTCAGGGAGTAGGCCTGGGCTCCCTCCACCGGGTTAGCCAGCTGGGTGGGCACCGGATGAAACCGCGCCTGCTGCCCAGGGCCGCCGGCCATCAGCGTCTCGCGCAGCAACCGTGCGTTGCTGGCCTGATCGTCTGCCGGAACCCAGCGCTCATCCCCCAAGAGCAGATCGACCCGTTCCCAGGGGAGATGCTCCTGACCCAGCTGGCGGTAGGTGGCCGCGGGCGTGCGGCCACCGGCCAGGGCGATCTGGCAGCGGTCCCGCTCAGCCAGGGCCAGGTCGATGGCCGAGGCGATCGTCTCGGAGCAGCGGCGCGCCATCGCTTCCGGCGAATCGACCACCTCCAGGCGGTAACCGGCAGCGGAGGGGGATGGGAACTGGATGGTGGGCATCGCGCGACTCAGCTCAACCACTCAGTGTGGAACGTGCCTGACCGATCGACCCGCTCGTAGGTGTGGGAGCCGAAGCAATCCCGCATCGCCTGCACCAGGTTCTGGGGCAGGCGGCCGCTGCGGTAGCTGTCGATGTAATCCAGCGTGCTGGAGAGGCAGGGCACCGGGATGCCGGCAAGGGCGGCACCGGCCACCACCTGGCGCAGCCCCGGCAGACAGCGGTTGATCAGCGCTGCGAACCAGGGATCGAGCATCAGGTTCGCCAGCTGGGGACTGGCGTTGTAGGCGTTCTGGATCCGCTGCAGCAGGCGGGCCCGGATGATGCAGCCGCCCTTCCAGATCTGACCGATGGCGGCCAGGTCGAGGTTGTAGTCGTGCAGCCGGGAGGCCTCCTGCATCAGGGCCATGCCCTGGCCGTAGCTCACCACACAGGCCGCGATGCAGGCATCGCGCAGGGGGGCCATGGCATCGGCTGGGCTGCCCAGGTCGAAACTGTGACTGGCCGGGCCCGGGATCACAGCCTCGGCAGCCAGCCGTTCGTCGCGCAGCGAGCTCATCACGCGGGCATTGAGGGCCGCATAGATGGTGGGCACAGGCACCCCCATCTCCAGGGCACTCACCACGGTCCACAGGCCCGTGCCCTTCTGGCCTGCGGCATCCACGATCCGTTCCACCAGGTCACCGCCCGTCTCCGGATCCTTGGTGCGCAGACACACTTCGGTGATCTCCACCAGATAGGAGGCCAGTTCCTCGGTCTCGTTCCATTGCGCCAGCACATCGGCCATCTGGTCACCGTTCATGCCGGCGATGCGCTTCATCAGGTCGTAGGCCTCCGCAAGGATCTGCTCGATCCCGTATTCGATGCCGTTGTGCACGGTCTTCACGAAGTGACCGGCACCGCCGGGGCCGATGTAGGTCACGCAGGGGCCGTCTTCCACCTGGGCGGCCATCTTGCGCACCAGGGGTTCGATGGCGTCGTAGGCGGCGCGGGTGCCGCCCGGCATCATGCTGGGCCCCTCCAGTGCACCCTTGGCGCCGCCGGAGACGCCCATGCCGATGTAGCCGAAGCTGCGGCTCTCCAGTTCCTTGACCCGGCGCTCGGTATCGGCATAGAGGGAGTTGCCGCCGTCGATGAGCAGATCACCCTCATCGAGCAGCGGCGAGATGGTGGCGATCATGGCGTCCACCGGCTCACCCGCCTTCACCATCATCAGGATCCTGCGGGGCCGTTCCAGGGAGGCCACGAACTCCTCGAGGCTGCGGGCACCACTGATCTCCTTGCCCGCTCCGCGGCCGGCGAGAAAGGCCTCCGTCTTGGCCCAGGTGCGGTTATAGACGACGCTAGAGAACCCGTTCCGCTCGGCGTTGAGCACCAGGTTCTCCCCCATCACACCCAGCCCGATCAGGCCGAAATGCGCCGTTCCCATGCAATGTGCGTGCAGTGTTCCGTCAGTGTGAACAGCTCCTGTGGGCGACGTCCAGATCCGTCACAACATGGACGGTCATGTCACGGATTCACAACAGTTGAGCAGGCGGAGACGGGTTCGAGACCTGAGCCGAACGGCGGCATGATCCAGGCTTCGACCTGAGATTTCCTCGACACTCAGGCAGCGAAGAATGATGCGTTTGAGATCAGCATTCAGATCACCATCCCATCGGAAATCGTGCCGTTCTTCACGACAACGACGATGCCGTTGCGGATGTAGAAGTTGAGCTCCGGTCGGTCTGCTTCTTCGACGCGATCCTTGTTGGTGATCGTCACATTCCGACCGATGCGGACATTCTTATCCACAATCGCTCCACGGATGGTGGTGCCTCGGCCGATACCCACGGGCGTTCCGCCCCGCTCCCGCAGCACAGACCGCTCCTCAGAGGATTCGAAGTAGTCGGAACCCATCACGAGGGTGTCCTGGAGCACGACCTCATCCTCGACGCGGGAGCGAACACCGAGCACGCAGCGGTGGATGCTGCAGGCCTTCAACAGTGATCCCTCTCCGATGATCGATTCAGTGACCTGAGCATCCTGCAGTTTGCTTGGCGGAAGGTAGCGGGGTCGCGTATAGATCGGAAACTTTTCGTCGTAGAAGGAGAACGGAGGATTGGGTTGCTGAGTGAGCGCGAGATTGGCTTCATAGAAGGCGCCGATCGTACCGATATCTTCCCAGTAGTCATCAAAGAGATAGCTCTGCAGGCGATCACCGCGCTCCAGGGCGATCGGAATGATCTCCTTGCCGAAGTCCGTGGCACCGGGATGGGAGTTGAGCAGATCGAAGAGCGTGTCGCGGCTGAAGACATAGATCCCCATGGAGGCCAGATGGGGCCGGCGCTTGGCTTCCTCGGCCGAGAGCCCCAGGCTCTGGGTGTCGACCCGCATGGCCGCGAGAGCATCACCTTTGGGCTTTTCTTGGAATTCCAGGATGCGACCGGAGGAATCGGTGCGCATCAACCCAAAGCCCTCGGCCTGCTGCGGATCCACCGGCAGGGCACCCACGGAGAGCTGGGCGCCACTGTCGATGTGGTGCTGCACGAAACGGCTGTAATCCATCCGGTAGAGCTGGTCACCGGAGAGAATCAGCACATGGTCCACGTCCCACTCCTGGAACAGCCACTGGTACTTGCGCACCGCATCGGCGGTACCCTCAAACCAGCTGGGACTGTCGGGGGTCTGCTGGGCGGCCAGCACCTCCACGAACCCCTGGCCGAAGCCGGCCGAGAGGTTGTAGGTCATGGTCAGATGACGATTCAGCGAAGCACTGTTGAACTGCGTCAGAACGTAGATCTTGTTGATCTCGGAATTGATGCAGTTGCTGATGGGAATATCGATCAACCTGTACTTGCCGGCCAGGGGGACGGCAGGCTTGGCCCGCATCTTGGTGAGCGGGTAAAGGCGCGTGCCCGCTCCGCCGCCGAGGATGATCGCCAGTACCCGTTTCATGCCAGCCGTCCCCGTTGATGGGCTGCGGCGACCGTAGGGGACGGCCCGGTCATCAGGCCAGGGGGGAGAGGGGCGAGGAGCACGAACTGTTGCAGGCAGCACAGCGGTGATCCCAGCGGCCGGGATCAGTCGGACTGTACGGGGTCATGGAGTTCGAACAGATCCTCCAGCACCCGCATGGCGGTGTGGCGGTGCTGACGGGGCTGGGGAGCCCGGATGTTGGTGACCGGGGTGTGCAGGATCTTGTTGATGATGCCCTTGCTGAGGGCCTCCACCACCTTGCGCTCCCGGGCCGACAGGTCCGGCCCCATGCGGCTGAGAGCCTTTTGCAGCTCCTGCTCGCGGATGTCCTCGAGCAGGCGGCGCAGCCGGTTCACCACCGGCACCGCCTCCAGCCCGTCCCACCACTCCAGGAACAGACGGGCCTCCTCCTCCAGCAAGGCCTCCGCCTCGGCGGCCATCTCGCGACGCGCCTCCTGGTTGCGCGCCACCACCTCCTGGAGGTCGTCCACGTCGAAGGCCTGCACACCCGCCAGCAAGCCGGTGTCTGCGGCGATGTTGCGGGGCACGCCGATGTCGATGAGCATCAGCGAGCTGCGCCGGTTGAGCCCCGAGAGCCGCTGGGCGGAGATGATCGGATCCTCCGCGCCGGTGCTGGTGAACACCAGCGAACAGGTGCTCAGGCAGTGGTCCAGATCCTCGAGGGGCCGGCACTGCACCGGCAGCTCGGGAAAGTCGGCGGCCAGCAGTTCAGCTTTGCTCAGGGTGCGGTTGAGCAGCACCACGCCCCGGCAGCCCTTGGCCTGCAGGTGCTGCAGGAGCAGCCTGGCCATGCGGCCGGCGCCCACGACGGCCACCTGCTCCTGATCGAGCGGCACCATCTCGTCCTGGCCGCGGGCCTGGCCCACCTTGAGCTGGGCGAGTTCCACCGCCGCCGAGCTGATCGACACGGCTCCGGTTCCGAGCCTGGTTTCGGTGCGCACCCGTTTGCCGGTGCTCACCGCCTGGTTGAGCAGGCGGTTGAGGATCGGCCCGAGGGAGCGGTGCTCCTGTCCCAGGCGCACCATGCGCTTCACCTGGGAGAGAATCTGACCCTCCCCGAGCACCAGCGAATCGAGGCCGGCGGCCACCCGCAGCAGGTGGCCCACCGCATCCTCGTGGTGGTAGGTGAACAGGTGGGGGGAGAGGTCCTCGATCGCCAGCCCCGAGACCTGGCTGAGGAACTGCCCCACCGCAGTGATGCCCTGCTCCGGATGGCGGAGCAGGGTGTAGATCTCCAGCCGGTTGCAGGTGCTGAGGATGGAGGCCTCCAGCACCTGCTCATCGCTGCGCAGCCTCTGGAGGGAATCCTCCATCGTCTGCTCCGGGATGCTGAGCCGCTCCCGGATCTCCACCGGAGCCGTGCGATGGCTCAGTCCGACGACCGCGATGTGCATGGAGGAAGAGTGATGGAGCCGGTCAGCTGGCGGGGGGAGAACCTCAGCGCAGGGAGATGCTCCTGGCGCCTTCCTTGATGTGCACCGTGGTGGTGAAGCGGGCGGTGTTGTCGAGCGTGCTGATGACCAGCGAGCTGGTGCGGGTGCAGTCGGGCTCGAACTTGACGCCGTCGAAGAGGAGACCGTCGGTGATCCCCGTGGCCGCGAAGACGACATTCTCACCGCAGGCCAGCTCCCCGGATTCGTACACCTTGTCGGGATCGCTGATGCCCATCTCGGCCAGACGGGCCAGGTTGCCTTCGCGGGTGAGGCCCTCCCACTCCTTGGTCTGGGCCACAGCGGGGTCGTAGACGAGCTGCCCCTGGAAGTGCCCGCCCAGGGCGCGCAGGGCGGCGGCGGAGATCACACCCTCAGGGGCCGCGCCGATGCCCATCAGGCAATGGGTGCCGGTGCCGGTGAACCCGCAGGCGATGGCGGCCTGCACGTCGCCGTCGGAGATCGGCTGCACCCGGGCGCCGGTGGCGCGGATCTCGGCGATCAGGCCCTTGTGGCGGGCCCTGTCCATCACCACGATCACCAGATCGGTCTTGGGCACCCCCAGGCACTGGCTGAGGATCTCGATATTCTCGGTGGCCGACTTGCGGATGTCCACCTTGCCCTTGGCGGCCGGCGGTGCCGCCAGCTTGTTCATGTAGAAGTCGGGTGCGTTGAAGAGGCCGCCGCGGTCGGAGGCCGCCAGCACCGCCATGGAGCCACGCTGGCTGTTGGCGCAGAGGTTGGTGCCCTCACAGGGGTCGACGGCGAAATCCACACCGGGGCCGCTGCCGCTGCCCACCTCCTCGCCGATGTAGAGCATGGGCGCCTCATCGCGCTCACCCTCGCCGATGACGATGCGGCCCTGCATCTGGATCTGGCCCATGCGCTCGCGCATCGCCTCAACGGCCGCGGCATCCGCTTCGTTCTTGAGGCCCATGCCGGTGAGCCTGGCCGAGGCAATGGCGGCCTGTTCAACGACCTCGAGAATTTCCTGAATGAGGGTGCGATCCACAGTGTTCCGGCAGGGGAGAGCGATGCAGGCGCAGGGGACGGGCCTCAGAAGCGGTGCTGGGATCGCTGAGCGGATGACCCCTCAGCCCTGAACCCTGACCCCTGCCCCTGCGCTCACTCCCAGGCCTGAAGCGGAGCAACTTTATCAGCGGCTGCGGGCGGCAGGCCGCTGCGGGGGAGGCGCAGGCCCCGTTCCTACAATCGCGGCCTCCGATGCCGCCATCCCCAATGAGCACGAAGTCCCTGGTCGTGTCCCCGTCGATCCTGTCGGCGGACTTCTCCCGTCTGGGTGAGGACGTGCGGGCGGTGGATCAGGCCGGAGCCGACTGGATCCACGTGGATGTGATGGACGGCCGGTTCGTTCCCAATATCACCATCGGTCCCCTGATCGTCGAGGCCCTGCGTCCGGTCACCAGCAAGCCCCTGGACGTGCACCTGATGATCGTGGAGCCCGAGAAGTACGTGGCCGACTTCGCCCGGGCCGGCGCCGACATCATCTCCGTGCAGGTGGAAGCCTGCCCGCACCTGCACCGCAACCTCGCCCAGATCCGCGACCTCGGCAAGATGGCCGGCGCGGTTCTCAACCCCAGCACGCCGCTCGACACCCTCGAGTACTGCCTCGAGCTCTGTGACCTGGTGCTGGTGATGAGCGTCAACCCCGGCTTCGGGGGGCAGAGCTTCATCGACAGCCAGGTGGACAAGATCCGCGATCTGCGCCGGATGTGCGACGAGAAGGGTCTGGATCCCTGGATCGAGGTGGACGGCGGCATCAAGCCCGCCAACGCCTGGAAGGTGATCGAGGCCGGGGCCAACGCCATCGTCAGCGGCTCAGGGGTGTTCGGGGCCAGCGACTACGCCGAGGCGATCCGGGGAATCCGCGAAAGCAGGCGCCCCGAACCGGTGGCCGTCTGATCAGCTGCGCCGATCAGCCCTCGAAGAACCAGCCGTAGCTGTGCAGGCCGATGCCCAGGAGGTTGACGCCGATGTAACAGACGGCGATGACCACCAGACCGGCACTCGCCAGCAGGGCCGGTCTGCGGCCCTGCCACCCCCTGATCAGGCGGGTGTGCAGGTAGGCCGCGTACACCAGCCAGCAGATCAGGGCCCAGGTTTCCTTCGGATCCCAGCTCCACCAGCTGCCCCAGGCCTCGTTGGCCCACACCGCGCCGCTCACGAGTCCCACCGAGAGCAGCAGGAAACCCACGGTGATGGTGCGGTAGCTCAGGGAATCGAGCTGCTCCGCCATCGTCATCGAGACGCTGCTCAGCTGCAGGGGAGCGGCCATGGCCCCCGGGCCGTCGCTGGCCAGTCGGGCCTGCCGGAAGCCACCGCTGCCGATGGAGCTGCTGCGCAGCTGCAGATCCTGGCCCCGGTCCGTGAACAGAACGGCAAGGGAGAGAAGGGACCCCACCAGCAGGGCCGCGTAGCTGAGCATGATCACGCTCACATGCATCACCAGCCAGCTGGAGCGAAGGGCCGGCACCAGCGGTGAGGCCTCCTGCAGCCGCTCCGGCAGGGCGAAGCTGGCGAAGGCCACGCATCCCAGGGCCACGGGAGTGGTGGCGGCGGGAACCAGGGGTGACGGCCAGCTGCGCTCCACCAGCAGCTGCACCAGGGTGCAGCCCCAGGCGAGGAAGCAGAGCGACTCGTAGAGGTTGCTGATGGGGAAGTGGCCGGAGTCCAGCCAGCGCAGCAGCAGCTGGGCGGTGAGGCAGAGGTTGGCGGCGGCCACCAGCAAGCGCACGCTGGTGCTGCTGCGCCCGCCGCTCAGCGACCAGAAGGCCAGAGGCAGAACGGACAACAGCAGGGTGAAGGCGGCGAGGCCGAGGGCCGTCACCGGGTCATGCAGCAGATCAGGCAAGGTCGGAGAAATTCCTGCAGCCAGTCTGCCGGTTAGCGGCTGGCCTGACGCAGCAGGCCGGCTCCGATCAGCAGGAAGATCGCCACCGGCAGCCAGGCGGAGAGCTGGGGGGTGAGCGCGCCGTTCACGCCCATGGCGCTGAAGCTGAAGGCCACCACGTAGTAGGCGAAGATCAGCAGCACACTGAGACCGAACCCCTGGCTGCGGCTGCGACGGGCATTCGGCCGCACCCCCAGACAGCTGCCCAGCAGGCCGAACACCAGACACACCGCCGGAAAGGAGAACTTCTCCTGGATGCGCACGCGCAGCTTGCGGGCGGCCTGGGGATCGCCCGATTCCCGCAGCAGCCGCTCGGCGGTGCGGGCCTGGCCGATCGTGAGCTGTTCGGCGTCTGTGGGCAGCTTGGCCACCTTCAGGGGCTGGTTGCCGAGGGGATAGAGATACCGGTCGAACGTGGCCGAGGTGATGTTCTCGCCGCCCGGCTCGCTCACCACATAGAGCCTGCCGTCCCGGAATTCCCACATCGCCTCCTGTTCGTTCCAGCGGCCCTCCTCAGCGGTGAGCATCAGGCGCTGTCCGGGCTGGGAGAGGTCCAGCACGGTCACCTGCTCCATCACCCCCTGGTTCATCCGCTGGGCGTAAAAAAAGTGGGTGAGGGTGCGGTTGCGGCTGCCGTCGGGCTGGGTGACGTTGCCGTAGCGCGAGTAACTCACCCGCTCCCGGTCCTCCCCCAGCACCGCCTTGCCCACGGCCCGGTCCCGGGTGGCTTCGGCCTGCCGCAGGGTGTGGGGAACCACGGCCTCGTTGAAGGTAAAGGTGAGCAGGGTCATGACCAGCGCCAAGGCCAGGGCAGGAGCCACCATCCGCCAGGCGCTGACGCCAACGCTGCGCAGCGCCGTGAGTTCGCTGTTGCCCGACAGCTTGCTGTAGGTGAGCAGACAGGCCATCAGGGTGGCCATTGGAAAGGAGAGCACCAGAAAGGACGGCAGCTCCAGGGCCAGCACCTGCAGGGCGATGCTCACCGGCAGGCCCGTCTCGGCGATGCGGCGCACCAGATCGAAGACGGCTCCCACCGACAGCGACACCGCCGTGAAGGCGCCGATGCCGAACAGGAGGGGGCCGATCAGCTCCCCCAGCAGCCAGCGGTCCATCAGCGGCAGCCAGCGCCAGGGGGCCAGCAGAGGGCGCACGAGACGGCGGAGGGCACTCACAGGCGGAACCCCTCGCCGAGATAGTGCCGCCTGACCAGGGGGTCGTGGCCGACTTCCTGGGAGTTGCCCGAGGCCAGGATCGAGCCCTCCGAGAGGATGTAGGCGCGATCGGTGATGGCCAGGGTCTCCCGCACGTTGTGGTCAGTGATCAGCAGGCCCATGCCGCGGCGGCGCAGGCCGGCGATCAGCCCCTGCAGATCAGCCACCGCGATGGGATCCACTCCCGCGAAGGGTTCGTCGAGGAGCAGATAGCGGGGTCCGCTGACACCGACAGCCAGGGCCCGGGCCACCTCGCAGCGTCGGCGTTCGCCCCCGGAGAGCTGATAACCACGCCGGTGCTGGAAGGCAGTGAGGTGAAACTCCGCGATCAGGCTGTGCAGACGCTCCCGGCGCAGGGACCGGGGTGTGCCGCTCTGCTCAAGAGCCAGGCGCAGGTTGTCGCGCACGCTCAGCTGCCGGAACACGCTGGGCTCCTGGGGCAGGTAGCCGATGCCGAGGCGGGCGCGCTGGGGCATCGGCAGGCGTCCGATCTCCTGTCCGTCCAGCAGCACCTGACCGGCATCGGGGCGCAGCAGGCCGGTCACGAGGCCGAAGGTGGTGGTCTTGCCGGCGCCGTTGGGCCCCAGAAGACCCACCACCTCACCCTGTTCGAGTTTGATCGAGACGCGGTTCACCAGCACCCGACCACCGATGGCCAGGAGCACGTCGTCCAGCACCAGTGTCATCGGGCCGGGGGGGGAGCCGACTCCCGGCGCTGCGGTGGCAACGGAAAGCGGCTGAGCACCTGACCACCCTGGGCGGGTTCGGCGATCACACGCTCCTGGTCCACCAGGTAGGTGATGCGGTCGGCCTGGATGGAGGGGCCGTCGACCTGGATCACATCCACATCGCCGCTGAGCACCACCCGGCCCTCCCGGGTGAAGTACTGCGCCTGGCGAGCGGTGGCGACAACGCGCCGGTCGGGGTAGACGATGCGGACATTGCCGCTGGCCGTGATCACACCCGTGAGGTTGTCGGCGCGCTGCAGGTCCGACTCGATGGTCACGATGCCGCTTGTGGGGGTCACCACAGGTTCGCGGCCCTGGGCGTCCACCCGTGAGGGAGCCAGAGACCCCCAGAGAACCAGCCCGGCCAGCGCCAGGCTGGCCAGCGGTGATCTGTGCAGCGTGGATCTTTGGAGTGGTGTTGCAGTGGGCAAGGGGGGGCGGAGCAGCGGCCGGGCCGAATGGCCGACTGTGCTGGAAATCTACCGATCCGCCCCGTTCCCGTCGGCGTGGACCGGGGGCTCGGCAGGGCGCAGCCGCGGCGGTGGCAACTCCCCAGGCGCCAGCTGCTCCTGGTGCTGAAGGACCTGCAGCCAGGCTCCCGCGCTGACTCGCAACGCGGCCAGATCCAGTCCCAGGGCGCGCTCCGGGGCGGAGCGCAGGCGACCCAGCCCCTCGCCCGTGAGGATCGTGGCGCCACGGAGGTTGCCGCGCTCCAGGTGCAGCTGGGCTACCGCCAGCTGCAGGATCCCCTGCAGGATGGAGCGCAGGGGGCCGGCCGTTTCATGCCAGAGCTCCTCGAAGCCGTCATGGGCGGCATACCACTGGCCGGCATTGAAGAGTCCGACCGCCTCGCGGAAGCGGGGGTCGGCCATCAGGACCGTCTCATCGGGATCCGGCGTCGGCGACACGGCGAGGCTGGGGATTGCCCAAGCGGGGAAAGGGGTGCCGGGCTCAGCGCTTGGCGGGTTTCCTGGCCGGCAGCTTGCGCAGGCGGATGGACTCGGGCGTGACCTCGAGCATCTCGTCGGGACCGATGTATTCCAGCGCCCGCTCCAGTGTCATCTGCATCGGCGCCTGCAGGGTGTCGAGCTCCTCGGCCCCGGCGGAGCGCATGTTGGTGAGCTGCTTGGTCTTGCAGACGTTGATCTCCAGGTCCTGAGGCCTGTTGTTCTCTCCCACGATCATGCCCTTGTAGACCTTGGTGCCGGGGGTGATGAAGAACTGGCCACGGTCCTCGGCGTTCTTGAGCGCATAGAAGGTGGCCGTGCCTTCCTCGAAGGCGATCAGCACGCCGTTGCGGCGGGCGTCGAACTCGCCCTGCATCGGCCGGTAGTCGAGGAACGAGTGGCTCATGATCCCTTCACCGCGGGTGGCGCGGATGAACTCGCCGCGGAAGCCGATCAGACCACGCGACGGCACCACGAACTCGAGCTGGGTGCGGCCGTCGTTGGTGTTCTCCATGTTCTGCATTTCGGCCTTGCGGATGCCGAGCTTCTCGATGCAGGCCCCCACGGATTCCTCGGGAACGTCGAGCACCAGGGTTTCGAACGGCTCATGGGGGGTGCCGTCGATGGTGCGGAAGATCACCTGGGGCTGGCTCACCTGGAACTCGTAGCCCTCCCGGCGCATGGTCTCGATCAGGATGCCGAGGTGCAGCTCGCCACGGCCGCTCACGGACCAGCGGTCGGGGGAATCGGTGTCGTCCACCCGCAGGGCCACATTGGTGAGCAGTTCCTTCTGCAGGCGGTCGCGCACCTGACGGCTGGTGACGAACTTGCCCTCCTTGCCGGCGAACGGAGAGTCATTGACCACGAAGGTCATCTGCAGGGTGGGTTCATCCACCTTGATCAGGGGCAGGGCCTCCGGGTTGTCGGGGCAGGCGATCGTCTCGCCGATGTTCACTTCGTCGAAACCGGCCACGGCCACCAGATCGCCGGCGCTGGCCTGCTCGATCTCCACCCGCTGCAGTCCCTGGAAGCCCAGCAGCTTGCTGATGCGGCCACGCTTGACGGAGCCGTCGTCGCGGATCAGGGCGGCGGGCTGGCCGGCCTTGATCGTGCCGTTGTGGATGCGGCCGATCATGATCCGGCCGAGGAAATCGCTGTAGTCAAGGGTGGTGACCTGCAGTTGCAGCGGCTTGGCGGGATCGCCCACCGGCGGCGGCACATGGCGCAGGATGGCCTCGAACAGCGGCCGCATCGTGTCGCTCTCGGTCTTCATGTCCGGCTTGGCGTAGCCGCCCATGCCGCTGCCGAACAGATAGGGGAAGTCGCACTGGTCGTCGTCGGCGCCCAGTTCCAGGAACAGGTCCAGAACCTTGTCCACGGCGACCTCGGGATCGACACGGGCCCGGTCGATCTTGTTGACGAACACGATCGGGCGCAGGCCCTTCTCCAGCGCCTTCTTCAGCACGAAGCGGGTCTGGGGCATGGGCCCCTCGTTGGCGTCGACGATCAGCAGGCAGCCGTCGACCATGCCCAGCACCCTCTCCACCTCGCCGCCGAAATCGGCGTGGCCAGGGGTGTCGACGATGTTGATGCGGATCCCCTCGTAGTCCACCGCGGTGTTCTTGGAGAGGATGGTGATGCCGCGCTCCCGCTCCAGGTCGTTGGAGTCCATCACGCAGGTGGGCACCGCCTCGTTGTCGCGGAAGATGCCCGACTGGGCCAGCAGCGCATCCACCAGGGTGGTTTTGCCGTGGTCAACGTGGGCGATGATCGCGATATTGCGAATCGGCGTGCCGGGATGGGCGGCGCTCATACTTTAAGAATTCCTGCGTTCTGGGCTGTAGCCAAGCTGTCACCCTAACCGACGAACCTGGCGCTGATCCGGTGACGGTCAATCACGCTGAAGGCGGTGCGACGCCTCGAACAGCTTGAGGGCATCGGCGGAGCCCTCGAAACGCCAGTGCCAGGGCTCGTAGCTCACCCCCTGGGCATTGCCGGGCGGAAAGGAGAGGATGAAATGGTGGCGGGCTGCGTTGGCTTTGAGCCAGGTGAACGCCGCGGTGCCCTCGAAGCTCACCGAGAGATCGGTCTGGGGTGCCAGTGCATCCCCCAGGTCGACGGCGTAGCCGGTGCTGTGCTCGGAAAAACCGGGAGGTGCGCTCACCTGGGCCCGCTCCTTCGCGCTCTGGTTGCGTGCCGACTTGACGTTGAAGAAGAGCTCCTTCTGCAGGGTCACAGGGCGGAAGGCGCTGAGCACCACCAGCTGGACTCCGTCGGCGGCGGCGGCCCGCTGCATGCGCAGCAGGGCCTGGGCCGCATCGCGGTGCAGGGCCTGGCCGGGGGCCACGTCCACCAGGGTCTCCGGAGATGCCTCCGCATAGGGAAAGTGACCCAGCAGACGCCCATCCGGAGTGGTGCGGGCATCCAGGCCGTCCACAGGAGGAGGGCTGAGCAAGAGCCGCACCGGTTCGGGGAACAGCAGCAGCAGTGCCAGGCCCGTGAGCGACACCCCCAGGGCAAGCAGGCCGAGTCGGCTCAGCAGCCGCACGCGGACGGGAGTGTCAACCCGGGCGCGGCGGGCGACGGGGATGTCATCGGCAGCGGCCGGGGGAACGGATCCGCCGGCCAGGGCTCGTAGCCGGCGGACGCCTCCGGGCTGGGGAGCTGGCGGATGCGGAGCGATGGCTGGCGGTGACGGTGAGTGGGGTTGCTGCTGTGTGCCGCCCGCAGACAACACACGGTGAAGATCCTAGTTGGGAAGCGGCGAGAAGCCCCCGACCATCCGTGCAACGGTGTTAGGTTCCGCCCACTTCCAACTCCTTGCGGGGCGCTCTTTCGATGTTGCGAGTGGCAGTTGTGGGTGGTGGCCCCAGCGGATCATGCGCCGCCGAGATTCTGGCCAAGGCCGGCATCGAAACCTGGATCTTCGAGCGCAAGCTCGACAACGCCAAGCCATGTGGAGGTGCCATACCCCTCTGCATGGTCAGTGAATTCGACCTTCCCGATTCCATCATCGACAGGAAGGTGCGCAACATGCGGATGATCTCACCGTCCAACCGCGAGGTTGACATTCACCTCGACAACGAGGATGAATACATTGGCATGTGTCGCCGGGAAGTGCTGGATTCCTTCCTGCGCAACCGCGCTGCCGAGCTCGGAGCCCATCTGATCAACGGTCTGGTGACCAAGATCGACACAGGCAACAACCGGCAGGGGCCCTACACCCTCACCTACTCCGACTACAGCGGCGGTGAAGCCACCGGCGAGACCCGCTCCCTGGAGGTGGATGTGATCATCGGCGCTGACGGGGCCAACAGCCGCGTGGCCAAGGCCATGGACGCGGGTGACTACAACGTGGCGATCGCCTTCCAGGAGCGCATCAAGCTGCCTCCCGAGGAGATGAGCTACTACGAGGATCTGGCCGAGATGTATGTCGGCACCGACGTGTCGCCCGACTTCTACGCCTGGGTTTTTCCCAAGTACGACCATGTGGCGGTGGGCACCGGCACGATGCAGGAGAACCAGTCTCTGATCAAGAGTCTGCAGGTGGGCATCCGCGAACGGGCCAAGAAGCGTCTGGTCAAGGGCGAGGTGATCAAGGTGGAGGCCCATCCCATCCCTGAGCATCCCCGCCCGCGTCGGGTGGTGGGACGAATGGCCCTGGTGGGCGACGCCGCCGGCTATGTCACCAAGAGTTCGGGTGAGGGCATCTACTTCGCCGCCAAGAGCGGCCGCATGTGCGCCGAGCAGATCGTGGAGTCCAGCCAGGGCGGCAAGCGGATTCCCAGCGAAGCCGATCTCAAGAAGTACCTGAAGACGTGGGACCGCCAGTACGGCGCCACCTACAAGGTGCTGGAAATCCTGCAGAACATCTTCTACCGCAACGATGCCGCCCGGGAAGCCTTCGTCGAGATGTGCGACGACAAGGACGTGCAGCGTCTGACCTTCGACAGCTACCTCTACAAGCGGGTCGTGGCCATGAATCCCTGGCAGCAGCTCAAGCTCACCCTGCTCACCCTCGGCGCCGTGCTGCGCGGCAACGCGCTGGCACCCCAGGGCTACAAGCCGGTGCCGAGCACGGTGCGCAGCGATGAGGAGGTGAACGCGATGCTGGCCGTGAGCAGCATCAAGGGCGGCATCAATGCCTCGCGCGAGAAGCGCCAGGCCCGGGAGGCGGCCGCATCAGCTGATGCGCCTTCATCAGCTGATGCGGCTGGAGCAGAGGAGGCCCTCGACAGCCGCAACGCCGACCGCGAGCCCGCCGGGGTGGCCTGACCCCCGGCCGGCCAGCCGATTTCAGCCGCTGATGCGGCTGAAATCGGCGAGCACCGATGCCTGATTGCGCAGCAGCGCCAGCAGATGGAGACGGTTGCGCCGCACGGCAGGGTCGTCGGCCATCACCATCACGCTCTGCTCGCCATCGAAGAACGCCGACAGCGTTCCGGCACTCTCAGCCAGAGCTTCAGCCAGTTCCCCATAGCTGTCGGCATCACCGCAGCGGGCCAGGGGCTCCAGCCGTTGCAGCACGGCGAGCATCGCCACCTCGCTGGGCTTCTCGAACAGATTCGGGTCCACCACTCCGTCTGCGGCCAGGACATCGCCAGGGAGCTCAGCCTTTCCGGCCAGCCGCGCGGCACGGGTGACCACCGCGCGCACGGCCTCGAGCCGGCCGTTCTTGCGCAGCTCCACCAGCAGCTCCACCCGTTGCCTGGCATCGGCAGGATCTCGGAGCAATCGCTCCACGGGCACGGCCTCGCCGGCCACGGCCTGCACCAGATCAGGCGCCACACCGGCGTCCTCCAGCAGACTCGCCAGCCGCTGACCGAGCAGTTCGGCCAGATCCTGCGCCAGGTCGGCTGGGTGGATGCGGAAGTGGGGGAAGAGCTCCCCCCAGTGCTCGGAGCCACGCTGGAGGACGCCGAGGAGGTCGAGTTTCCATTGGCGGTCCCAGAGGATCTGCAGCAGTCCATTGCCGGCTCGCCGCAGGGCGTAGGGATCGGAGGAGCCGCTGGGGCGCTCGCCCGTGGCGTAGATGCTCAGCAGCAGTTCCAGCCGCTCGGCAAGGGCCACCACTGCTCCCGGATCGGATCGGGGAAGGCTGTCTCCTGCCCCCCGGGGCAGATAGTGCTCCAGCACCGCCAGGGCCACCTGGGGGTGCTCCCCTTCCGCCAGCAGATACTTGCCCCCCATCACCCCCTGCAGCTCGGGGAATTCCCCCACCATCTGGCTGACGAGATCGTGCTTGCACAGGTGGGCGGCGCGCCGGGCGTGGTCGGCGGCGGCAGGGGGGAAGCGCAGCTGCTCCAGCAGCACGTCCGTGCACCACTCCATGCGCTCCACCCTGTCCCGGAGGGAGCCCAGGCCCTCTGCGAAGGTGACCTGGGCCAGGCGGTCACGGCGGTCGATGCTGGCGGTGGCGTGGTCGCTGCTGACGAAGAACTCCGCATCCGCCAGGCGGGCCCTGAGCACCCGTTCATTGCCGCGGCGGATCGTCTCTCTGGACGCCTCCCGGCCGTTGGCGATGCACAGGAAGCGAGGCTGCAGCTCCCCGCGCGCCTGCTGCGCCAGCGGATCGGCCGTGGCCTGGCGGTCCACCAGCGGCACGTAGCGCTGGTGAGCGCGCATCACGGTGCTGAGCACCTCGGGCGGAAGAGCGAGGTAACGCTCCTCGATGCGGCCTTCGATCAGCAGTGGTGCCTCCACCAGATCCACCAGCTCGTCGAACAGCTCAGCGGGCAGATCGGGCCGGGCGCCGTGGCGCTCCGCGGCGCTGTGCACCGCGTCACGGATCCAGTTGGCACGGGCCTGCCGGTCCACCTGCACCCCGGCCGCGGCGAGATCGTCGCGGTAGCTGGCGGCTGAGCGGATGGTCACCGCTCCGGGGGTGAGGCGGTGCCCGCGGCTGCTGGCCGAGGCCTGCACCGGAGGATCGCAGCCCTCCAGCTGCAGGGGCAGCACCTCTGCATCCAAGAGGGCCACCAGCCAGCGGATCGGCCTGGAGAAGCGCTGTTCGCCCGCGCTCCAGCGCATGAAGCGCCGTCCCTGCAGGGCCTGAATCCAACCTGGGATCAGCTGACAGAGCACGGCAGCGGCCGGCTGTCCGGACTCCACCACCCGTGCGAACACGAACGGACCGCGGGGTGTGTCCCGCACCTCGAGGGCCTCCGGCGCCACCCCACAGCGGCGGGCGAAACCGATCGCCGCCTGGGTGGGCTGACCCGCGCTGAAGGCCTGGGCTGCGGGAGGCCCCTTCCTTTCCTCGTGCAGGTCGGGCTGAGCGGCCGGCAGACCCTCGGCCAGCACCGCCAGGCGACGCGGGGTGCCGGTGACCTGCAGCGTGGCGGGATCGAGGTGCTGCTCGGCAAGCTCCCGGCTCACCACCGCCTGCAGCTGGGGCAGGGCCTGGCGGGCGAAATCGGCGGGCAGTTCCTCGGTTCCGATCTCCAGCAGAAACGACGACACGGAACGGGGCGACAGCAGGGGCCAACTCTATGGATGCAATCGACTCGCCCCCCCTTCAGCTTCACTCCCCTGCCATTCGCTACGGTCGGCGGGTTGAGGACCTGACAGCGTGACCGTGTCTGCCAACGCGTCTGCCGGATCCACCCGGTCTGCCCCCGGCACGGCGGCGCCCTCCGCAGCCGCGCCCACCAAGTTCGAGCAACTCAAGGCGAACAGCGGCCACCTGCGCGAGCCGTTGCTCACCGAGCTGGGCAACGAGCTGCCCAATTTCAGCGAACCGGCCGTTCAGATCCTCAAGTTTCACGGCTCCTACCAGCAGGACGACCGCGACAACCGGCAGAAGGGTCGCGAGAAGGACTGGCAGATGATGCTGCGCCTGCGCAGTCCGGGCGGCCGCATTCCAGCCGACCTCTATCTGGCCCTCGATGCGCTCGCCGATCAGCTCGGCAACGGCACCCTGCGGGCCACCACCCGTCAGGCCTTCCAGATGCACGGGGTGCGCAAGGAGAACCTCAAGGAGGTGATCGGCACGATCGTGCGCCATCTGGGCTCCACCCTGGCCGCCTGCGGGGACATCAACCGCAATGTGATGGCCCCTGCGGCCCCCTATGCCAAGGGCGCCTACCCCGCCGCCCGCCAGCTGGCCGACGACATCGCCGATCTGCTGACACCCCAGGCAGCCGAGGGCTCCTACCTGGATCTCTGGGTGGATGGCGACCTCAGCTACCGGATCAAGCCCAGCGCCACCACCCGGCGCGTGAAGGAGCGCCAGGGCGAAGGCGGTGTGTTCAGCGGCGACGCCGCCGAGCCCCTCTACGGCTCCACTTACATGCCTCGCAAGTTCAAGGTGGCGGTCACCGTGCCGGGCGACAACTCGGTGGATCTGCTCACCCAGGACATCGGCCTGGTGCTGTTCTGCGATCCCCAGGGTCGACCCCAGGGCTGCAACGTCTATGTGGGCGGCGGCATGGGCCGCACCCACAACAAGGAAGAGACCTTCGCCCGCACCGCCGATCCCCTCGGCTACGTGGCCCACGAGCACGTGCTCGATCTGGTGCAGGCGATCGTGGCGCTGCAGCGCGACCACGGCGACCGCCAGCAGCGCCGCCACGCGCGCATGAAATACCTGATCAATGACAACGGCGTGGACTGGTTCCGCGAGCAGCTGCGAACCAGCTACTTCGAGCATCCGATCCGAACGCTGCGGGTCGAACCCCGGCGCAGGCTCGAGGACTACCTCGGCTGGCATCGCCAGAGCCCTGGCCTCTGGTTCGTGGGGCTGCCACTGCTCTGCGGTCGTCTCAGCGGCGAACGCAAGGTGGGCCTGCGCCGGCTTGTGGACACCTACAAGCTCGAGCTGCGCATCACCCCGAACCAGGACCTGCTGCTCTGCAACATCGGCACCGCCCAGCGCTCGACCCTCAAAGCCGAGCTGGCGGCACTGGGCTGGGAGCATCCCGAGGAGACCTCGCTGCTCTCGCGCCATGGCATCGCCTGTCCGGCGCTGCCCCTCTGCGGACTCGCGGTGACCGAATCCGAGCGGATCTTCCCCGATGTGCTGGACCGGCTCGAAGCGCTGCTGGACCGGCTCAAGATCGACAGGCCGATCCTCGTGCGCATGACCGGCTGCCCCAACGGCTGTGCCCGCCCCTACATGGCCGAACTCGGCCTGGTGGGCAGCGGCGTGGACCAGTACCAGCTCTGGCTCGGCGGCAGCGCTCAGCTCAGCCGTCTGGCCGAGCCCTACCTGGAGAAGATGCCCCTCGACGCCCTGGAAGCCACCCTCGAGCCGCTGCTGCTCGCCTGGCGGCAGGGCGGACTGCGCCGGGGCTTCGGTGACTTCGTCGCGAAGAGCGGCCGTGAGGAGGTGGAGCGGCTGCTGGCGGTGGCGACGGCCTGATGCGGCCCAAACGCAGGCGATGAGACCGGCGGCCGCTTCAGGTCAGCCGCTCAGGTGATCCGTCCGTAGCGGGCCGCGGTGCGGCCGCAGCGCCAGGCCCAGAGCTGATCACCCCAGCTGAAGTGCCACCACTCGTTGGGGTGCTGGACGAAACCCGCCTGCTCCATCACCCGCCCAAGCAGGCTGCGCCTGCCGTGCCAGCGGCGGTAGCGGACCTCCAGGTCGGGATCCGGGCAGGTGCGGCATGCGTGAAGGAAGTGGTCGGGCTCGGACACCGCACCGATGGCATCGATCGCCGAACCCATCTCCAGGGGCTCTCCAGTGGCCCCGGCGAGGGTGAGATCCACGGCGGCGCCGGTGCTGTGCGGCGGCGGAGCGCAGGGATCGGGATTGGGCGGCGCCCAAAACCGGCCCACCTCAGCCACCACCGCATCGCGAGCGGCACCGGCCACGGCCGGATCAAGTCCCCGCTCCCGGCAGGTGCTGGCGATGCTGTGCTCCACCATGAAGGCCTGCACGGCCAGAGGCCGCCAGGCGTCGAAGATCGCCAGACGCCAGGCGGGCTGCTCCAGGCGCAGCAGCTCCTGGGCATCGAGGAGCCGCCGGATCACACCGCTGCGCAGGCGAAACGGGGAGCCGGAGACGCCGTAGGGGGCCCCCAGGGCGACGTAGGGATGGGGTTCCAGCCGCCAGAGCGATTCCGGAAGCGGCTCCAGCGGCTCGCCGGCGTCGCGGATGGGGATGGCGTTCCAGGGGCGGGTGGCCATGGCTCAGTTGAGGGGTGCGGGCTCGCTGAGACTGCGGCGTTGCCTGGCCAACAGCTCGGCCAGGTGGGGATGATCCCGCAGTTCGGGATCCTGCTCCAGGATCCGGCGCGCCACATGGCGGGCCCGTTCCAGCACCTCGCCATCGTCGGCCAGACTGGCCAGGGCCAGGTCGGGCAGACCGCTCTGGCGGGTGCCGAGCACCTGCCCCGGACCGCGCAGGCGCAGGTCCATCTCGGCGATCTCGAAGCCGTCCACGGAGCGCACCAGCACCTCCAGCCGCTGCCGGGCCAACGGGTTGCGGCCGTCATGGACCAGCAGGCAGTGGGATGCGGCGGCCCCACGACCCACCCGGCCCCGCAGCTGGTGCAGCTGGGCGAGCCCGAAACGCTCGGCATGCTCGATCACCATCACGCTGGCCTCGGGCACGTCCACCCCCACCTCCACCACCGTGGTGCTCACCAGCACCTGGGTGTCGCCCCTGGCGAAGGCGGCGATCGCCGCCTGTTTGTCGGCGCTGGCCATGCGGCCATGCAGGAGGCCCACCCGCAGCTCCGGGAACACCTCCCCGGCCAGCTGACGGTGCACCTCTACCGCTGAGCGCAGATCGCTCTTCTCCGACTCCTCCACCAGTGGCAGCACCACGTAGGCGCGCTGACCCAGAGCCACCTCATCGCGGATGAGCTGATAGGCCTCCTGCCGTTGGGAGGCTTTCAGCAGGCGGGTGCGGATGGGGGTGCGGCCGGGCGGCAGCTCATCGATCTGGCTCACCTCCAGATCCCCGTGCAGCGAGAGCGCCAGGGTGCGGGGGATCGGGGTGGCCGTCATCGTCAGCAGATGGGGCTGCAAGCCCTTGTTGAGCAGCCGGTCGCGCTGGCGCACCCCGAAGCGGTGCTGCTCGTCCACCACCACCAGTCCCAGGCGGGCGAACTGCACCGGGTCTTCCAGCAGAGCGTGGGTACCCACCAGCAGCTGCAGCTGACCGTTGGCCAGGTCGTCGAGCAGCTGGCGCCGCCGGCGGGCGGTTGTGGAGCCGGTGAGCAGAGCACAGCTCACGTGCAGCTGGGGAAGCCAGGCGGCCAGGCGCCCGTGGTGCTGCTCGGCCAGCACTTCGGTGGGGGCCATCAGCGCCCCCTGGCAGCCGGCTTCCACGGCGGTGAGCAGGGCTGCGATCGCCACCACGGTCTTGCCGCTGCCCACGTCCCCCTGCAACAGCCGGGCCATGGGCTGCTCGCGGGCCAGATCGACGCGGATCTCGTCCAGCACCCTGGCCTGGGCGTCGGTGAGGCCGAAGGGCAGCAGCTCCAGGAAGTGCTGCAGCAGGCCGGCTCCGCCGCCGGCAACTGCAGCCGGCGCCGCTGCCCCGGAGGAGAGGGGCAGGGCCCGGCGGCTGGTGAGCTGCCGCCGGCGCTGCAGCAGGCCGAGCTGCATCAGCAGGAACTCATCGAACACCAGCCGTCGGCGGCTGGCCTGCAACTGGTCGCGGCTGGCGGGGGCATGGATCTGCTGGAGGGCGGAGGACCTCTCGATCAGCCCCTCGTCGCGGCGCACGCTCTCGGGCAGAGGATCCGGCCAGCGCTGCACAAGCGGCAGCACCGCGCTGATGGCCTGGCGCAGGCGGTCAGCCCCCAGCCCTTCGGTGAGGCCGTAGACGGGGATCAGACGGCCGATCTGGGAGGAACGCACCGGTGCCTGGGGACTGGCCAGCACCTCCATCAGTGGATCCTGGAACTGGGGCCCGTAGGGGCCATCCTTCACCAGGCCGCTCACCGCCACAGTGGCTCCGCTGGGAAACTGGCGCTGCTGCAGTTTCAGCCAGGCGGGAGAAGTGAAGCGCCTGCCGGCAAAGAAGCGGCTCACACGGATGCGGCCGGTGGGATCGGCCAGCTGAAGCTCCAGGATCGCCAGCTGCGGGTTGCGCGGACTGACGAAGGTGCGGCAGCTGCGCACGGCTGCCACGATCGTGGCCGTGGTGCCCGGCACCAGGGCCCGGATGCGCACCAGGTTGGCGTAATCGAGGTAGTCGCGCGGGTAGTAGTGCAGCAGATCACGCACCACGAAGAGGCCCAGCTGGGCCAGGCGGGCGGCCGTTCGGGGTCCCACACCGGAAATCTCCCCGAGGGGGGTGTCCGCGGTCAGCTGAGCCACGCCCGCACCGGCAGGGGAAGGCTCCACCAGCCGCAGCCGTGGGGCACCCGGCAGAGACGCCGGCCTGCTCCGCTGGCGCCAGGCCTGCAGGCACTGGCGGCAACGGGTCACCAGGTGCTGCCGCTGCCCCTGATTGAGATCCGCGTAACGGGCAAAGCGCTCAGCGAGCTCCAGCTCAGTGGTGGCGGGCCTGAGGCCGGCCGGAGGATGACGCAGGCTGCGGGCGAGAAAGACGCTGAAGCGCTCTCGACGGCCCGTGAGGTCGACAAAGCCCTTGTCTGCCTCAAGCTGAAGGGCCTGGTGAAGGGTGCGGAACCAGGACTCGGCGGCACCTGGATCTACAGCTGACGGTACCTGGGATTGTCCTGGCGCCACAGCCGTTCTGCCTCGAGGGCCTGCAGGCGCTGGCGCAGACGCCGGTGCTGCTCCGCCATTCTGCGCACCTCCTGGCGGTGCCGTTGGAGTCGGCTGCGGCAGCTGCGCAGACGGGGGTGTTCCAGTTCAAGATCGGCCGTTCGCAGGAGCAGCGCCACCGCCTCATGTGAGCCGGCCAGAGGGTCTGGAACCGGCAGTTGAACGCGCAGCAGGTTGGCGGGAGCCGCCAGCTGCTCCAGCTGGCCGTTCAGGGCTGCGTCCAGGAGAGGGAGCGGGAGCAGGCTCTGGCTCAGACCCGCTCGCAGCAGTTCGGCATTGAGCGCATGGGAGAGATCGAGCAGACGGCGCACAAGGGCCCGCTCGAAACCGTCGAGCCAGGTGAGCAGCGCCACCGGTTCAGACGGCAGCTGGCCGGAATCCCAGGGCGGCGGCGGCAGTCCCTCCCGTGCAGCCTCTGCGTGGGGAACCGCGCCAGACAACGGAAGGTCTTCAGGCAGGCCATCAAGACCAGTGTCAGCAACAAAACCTGCGTCGCCGACGAGGTCCGCCTCGGGGTGCCGGCCGATGGCCGGGGAACGATCCGCAGCGCCCTCGCCATGCCCTTCGGATGCCGGCCAGGCCGCGAATCCCGGCAAGCCGTTCAGGGTGAGGGGCGGCTCCAGGCTCAGCCGCACGGATCCCTCGGGTTCGTTGCCGGACCCGGTCAGGCCTGCCGCCTCGCCGCCGGCAGTGGCAGCACGGAGCCGAGCCAGCCAGTCGCGCTGTTGCTGCTGGCGTCCTGCCGCCAGTGCCGCGGCGAGCTGGGCCAGTTGTTCGACGGTGATCAGGCTGCCGGCATGCTGCACCAAGGCGGCAGCACGCTCATGCAGCCCGTGACGCCGCTCCGCGGGCAGCTCGCAGTACCGCTGCGGCTGGAGGCGGGTGGAGAGGTGAAACAAGCCGGTTTCCACGGCTTCCGGCAGAAGCTCCCGCAGCACCTGCAGGTAGAGGGCGAGATCCCGGTAGAGCCCGGGATTGGCCTCCTGCAACCTGCCGATGCCCAGATCGATCTGCCGGCGCACCTCGGCGAGAGCGTCGGACTGGGTCTCGTCGCTGGTGAGAGGGAGATCCGCTGTGATGGGACTGAACTCAGACGGCGCCGCCCATCGCGGCCACTTCGGCCGCGAAGTCGGCGGTTTCCACATCGATGCCTTCTCCAAGGTTGAAGCGCACGAAGCGACGCACCTGCACGTTCTCCCCCACCTTGCCGGCCACCTGCTTGACCAGATCCGACACGGTGATGGCGCTGTCCTTGATGTACGGCTGATCCATCAGGGCCATCTCCTTGAGGCGCTTGGAGATTCTGCCGGAGACGATCCGCTCCTTCATCTCCTCCTTCTTGCCGGCGAGATCGTCACGACCCATCTCGATCTGCTTCTCCCGCTCGGCCACATCGGAGGGGATGTCATCCACCTTGACGTAATCCACGGAAGGACAGGCGGCGATCTGCATGGCCACGTTGCGGATCAGCTCCTGGAAGATCTCACCGCGGGCCACGAAGTCGGTCTCGCAGTTCACTTCCACCAGCACACCCACCCGGGCTCCGGTATGGATGTAGGAACCGATCGCCCCTTCTGCGGCGGTGCGGCCGGCCTTCTTCTCGGCGCTGGCGATGCCCTTCTGGCGCAGCCACTCGATGGCCTTATCGGTATCGCCGTTGGTCTCGGCGAGGGCCTTCTTGCAGTCCATCATCCCCGCGCCGGTCTTGTCGCGCAGGGTCTTGACGAGCTTCGCTGAAATCTCAGCCATGGGTGAGGAATCTGGGAACGGTGGGGAGGGAGAGGATGGAGGGTGAGACTCAGCCCTCGTCGCTGTCGGCCTGGTCGCCAGAGCCATGGCGTCCCTCGTTGATGGCGTCAGCCAGACGGCTCAGCACCAGGTGCACGGAGCGAACGGCGTCATCGTTGCAGGGAATCGGCACGTCACAGAGGTCGGGATCGCAGTTGGTGTCGAGCATCGACACCAGGGGGATGTCCAGCTTGCGGGCCTCCAGCACGGCATTGGATTCCCGGCGCTGGTCCACCAGCACCACCACATCCGGAAGCCGGCGCATGTTCTTGAGACCGCCAAGATACTTCTGCAGGCGCTCCAGTTCACGACGCAGCACGGCAGCTTCCTTCTTGGGTCGCATGGCGATGGCGCCGGAGCTTTCCATGCGCTCCAGGTCCTTCAGTCGCTCGATGCGAGCCCGCATCGTGGTCCAGTTGGTGAGCATGCCGCCCAGCCAGCGCTGGTTCACGTAGGCGGCACCGCAGCGGGTGGCCTCCTGGGCAATCACTTCGGAGGCCTGCTTCTTGGTGCCCACGAACAGGAAGCGCTTGCCGCTGCGGGCCGCACTGCGCACCCACTTGTAGGCGTTGTTCATGCAGACGGCGGTCTGCACGAGATCGATGATATGAACGCCGTTGCGCGCGCAGTAGATGTAGCGCGACATCTTCGGGTTCCAGCGACGGGTCTGGTGCCCGAAGTGGGCACCCGCCTCCATCATTTCGGCGAGAGTGACGACAGCCATGGTTGTGAGGTTTCGGGTTGGCCACCACCTGCCAGGGATCGCACGGCAGCCGAGCGGTGGAACGCCGGGAGGATTCCCGGCAGCCATGCCCGCGGGGCCGTCGCACCGATCACCCGAAACGCGCAGGTGTGCGGTTTGAAGGAACCCATGCACCCTATCAAAACGGGGTTCCCGCAACTGATCCGCCGCCGCCGAGGCTCTGCTGACGGGCCTCTTGGAACAGGGCCCTGACGCCGATGCGATTGAGCGGCAGCCGCAGCAGCTCCATGGCCAGGGCTGCCCTGCCATGACGGATCAGCCAGGCCAGCAGCGGCAGGAGGCTGCGCTCGTTGATCAGGCCGCCGAGGGTGAGCAGCTCCCAGAGCAGGCGGTGCAGCCAGGTGTACTGAATGATGAACCGCACCCGGCGGGTGGGGTGCTTGCGGAAGAACACCAGCGCCATCCGGGCCCGCTCCCGCTCCACCCGGATGAGATCGGGGATCTGCGCGAGCGTCAGGGCTGGGTGCCAGTGATACCCCACGGCCTCCGGGCAGCGCACGAGCCGCACCCCGAGCCTGCGCAGCCGTTCGCCCAGCTCCAGGTCCTCCCAGCCGTAGAGGTGGAAGGCCGTATCGAAAAGGCCGGAACGCTCCAGCAACACGCGCTCGATCGCCACGTTGCCGGTGGCGAAGTAGGCCCAGGAGAGATCCCGCAGCTTGTGGCGCTCGGAGGCCGGATCCTCGAAGTTCGCCGTGTTGATCACCGCTCCATAGGTGAAGCTGAGGCGGTCGCCGTGGCGCTGCCAGTCGCGGACCAGGGCGCGGGCATGGCTGAGCAGAAAGTCGGGGCGCACCACGAGATCGCTGTCGATGAACACCACCACCTCGCCGCGGGCGGCGCTCACGCCGCGGTTGCGCCCCAGGGCAGGGCCGCCGTGCTGCTGCCGGATCAGGCGGACATGGGGCAGGTGCTGGGCGTGGCCCTCGATCCAGGCCACCGTGTCGTCGCTGGAGCCATCATCCACCACCACCACCTCGAACCCGTGCAGCGGCTCCGCCAGCTGCTGCCCCTCAAGGGCCTGGAGGCACTGGCGCAGGATCGGCAGGCGGTTGTAGGTGGGAATGACGACGCTCAGGAACATGTCCCGGGCTCAGCGGTGGAAGGACGGGCCGGCGGTCTGAGCCGGCGGTGGAGCCAGCAAAAAGGGGATCCCGTGGGATCCCCTGGGAGCGGGTGCGAACGATGGGCCGAGATCAGTCGGCAGCGCCACCGTTGTTCGCCGTGCCGGTCACGCCGTTGCCGACCCCTTCACCACGGCCGTCGTTGCGCAGCTTGCGCTTCTTGAACTTGCGGGCGTAGGCACGGTTGCGTTCCTGCTTTTCCTTCTTCAGATTCCGGCGTTTCGCCATATGGACGGGCCCTCAGGGGTTTGCGAAGCCTCACCCTAACCAACCGCCTCCGGCAGCGAACCGAACAGGCGACCGTCCTCCATGCGCAGCAGGCGGTCGGCCACATCCAGGATGCGCGGATCGTGGGTCACCATCAGCACGGCGCAGCCTTCCTCCCGCGCCAGCGACTGCAGCAGGTCCACCACCTCCCGGCCGCTGCGGCTGTCCAGTGCGGCGGTGGGCTCGTCCGCCAGCAGCAGGCGGGGGTGGGCGGCCAGGGCTCTGGCGATGGCCACCCGTTGCTTCTGACCACCTGAAAGATCGTGGGGGAGTTTGCCGAGGTGGTCAGCGAGTCCCACTGCCCGCAGCCACTCCCTGGCCAGATCCCGACGGGCCCTGTAGGGGAGTCCCGGCAGGAGATCCGCCCCCATCTGGACGTTCTGCTCCGCCGTGAGGCAGCGCAGCAGGTTGTGACCCTGGAAGATCATGCCGATGGCACGGCGGATCCGCTGCCGTTCGGAGCGGGAGGAGTCGCGCAGTTCCTGTCCGAAGACACGCACCGATCCCTCCTGCACGGTCCGCAGTCCGCCCACCAGGGTCAAGAGGGTCGTCTTGCCACAGCCGGAAGGGCCGGTGAGCAGCACCACCTCGCCGGGATGGATGGTGAGGTCCACCGCATGGAGCACCTCGCGACGCATCGGGCCGCTTCCATAGGAGTGGCTGAGTTGCCGCACCTGCAGTGTCGCCCCGGTGGCGGTTCCGGGTGCGCTGGGCGGGCGGGCAGCCAGGGGTGCGTTCATCTCAGAAGATCTCCGCCGGGTCTGCGTCGGCAAGGCGGCGCATGGCCATGAACGCCGATCCCATGCACATCGTCAGGATCAGGCCGAACACGAGCAGGGACCGATCCAGGTCCATCGCCACCGGCAGATTGGTGGCATCGCGGACCAGCGCATAGAGACCGAGACCGGCGGCGTAGGCCGGCAGATAGCCCAGCACGGCAAGAAGCAGCCCCTCCCGAGCCACCACGCCGAGCAGGGAACGCAACCGGTAGCCCATCGCCATCAGGGTGGCGTACTCGGCGAGATGGTCGCTCACGTCGGAATAGAGAATCTGATAGACAATCACACAGCCCACCACGAAACCCATGGCGGCGCCGAGGGTGAAGATGAAGCCGATGGCCGTGCTGCTGCGCCAGTAGTCCATCTCGAAGTCGATGAACCCCTGTCGCGTCAGAACCCTGGCGTCCGGTGGAAGTTCTGCCTGGATTCTGCGGGCCACCGCCTCCGCATCGGCACCGGCACGCAGACGGATGAGACCCACCTCGATGCTGCCAGGGGGGGTATCCGGGAGAAGATCGAGGAAGGTCTCACTGCTCGTCAGCATGTTGCCATCAGCACCGAAGGAGGCCCCGATCGACACCAGACCAGCTACGCGCACCCGGCGACCGTTGATCTCGCTCTCCACAACCCGGCCATCCCGGAACCATTCCGCCACCGGTCCGAACTCCGCGCGCGATCGCTCATCGAAGAGAATCCGACCTAGCTGGGTTAGGACTCCGGACTGTTCTTCCAGGTCGGAATCCTTGAAGAGGGGATCGGAAGGATTGAAGCCGAGGGCCAGGATTGAACGTGTGTCCCGGGTGTCGGGATTCCGCCAGAGCAGCAGGTTCCAGTTCACCGGCGTGGTGCCGATCACGTCCGGATCCACCATCGCCTGGACGAGCCGGCGGCGCGGAAATCCCGCCATGCTCACCGAACTGGTGGAGCGGGGACTGATCATCACCAGATCGGCATCGAAACGGCGGTGGATCACGACGCTGGCGTCGAAGAGGCCATCGCGGAAGCCGAACTGCATGAACATCAGGATCCCCGCGAAGGCGATCCCCGCCAGGGCGACGGCGAGCCTGGCCGGCTGACGGGTGAGCAGCAGCCAGGCCAGAGGGATGCGGCGACCCCGCCAGAGGTGCCAGACCATCAGTTCTCCAGCCGGGCGATCACCCGCAATCCGGTGAGGTCGCGCACCCGGCTCGCGTCCTCAGGCTCGAGCCGCACGCGCACCTCGACAATGCGGGCGTCGGCGTCCTCGGTGGGATTGCTGGACAGCACCTCGCGCTGGCGCACCTGGGGGCTGATGCGGGTCACCCTTCCGCGGAGGCTGCCGCTGAAACCGCCGCTTTCGCTGGTGATGACCACGGGCTGCTCGAGCCGCACGCGTTCGATGTCGCTTTCGTACACCTCGATCAGGGCCTCCATCCGCTGGCTGGCACCCAGCTCCAGCACCCCCTGATCGCCCGGACGCTCGCCCAGACGCGCAAGCACGCGCAGCACCGTGCCGTCGATCGGGGCCCGCAGCTCGGTGAGCACCAGATCGGCGGTGATCCGCCGCCGCTCCGCTTCCGCTTCCTGCAGCTGACCCCGCAGGGCCAGGAGGTCATTTTCACGACTGTCCAGGTCGGTGCTGGCGATGGCACCCTTGCGGGCCAGGTCGCGGTAACGCGCGATGTCTCGGGTCTCCACCTCGAGCCGGGAGCGAAGGTTGGCGATGCGGGCTTCGAGCAGGTCGCGCTGGGCCTTCAGGGGTGGACCGGTGTCAAATTCGGCCAGCAGCTGCCCGGCCTCAACACTCGAGCCCTCCTGCACGAGCAGCCGGGTGATGCGGGGACTGCCACCGATCCCGCTGATCGGAGCCGCCAACCGGTGAACCTCTCCGCTGGGATCGAGCCGGCCGAGCGCCGCCACGGGCTCGCTGCGACTCTGCCGCGGGGCCGCAGGGGGAGCACCGGCCGGCCGGTTAGCACTCTGACGTTGCAGCACCCGGGTGAGACCGATACCCGCCAGCAACGCCAGGACGACGAGGGAACCCCCCAGCAGCGCGGGCCGCCGCCAACGCTTCAGGGCCTGGAGGGATCGTCGAAGAGCAAATCCTCGATGTACCGGTCCGCCCAGGTCGGATTGAAGGCCTTCTCCAGCACCCTCCGCGTCTTGTCGTTTTGTTTCTGTTGCTTGCAATAGCGGAGCTGCCCCAGCCATCGCTCAACCGTAGCCGGATCGTCAGACGCCTGAGCCGGGCAGTGGCGGCTGGCCTCGGCCAGGATTCCCAGGGCCTCCCCCACCTCGTCCACGAAGGTCTCTTCCTCGGCGGGGCCGGCAGGACGCACGAAGCGCACATACGGGGAGAAGATCGAACCCCAGGGCGGCAGCTCGCGGGGCTGGCTGTAGACACGGGGCGTTCGGGCCTCGAGGGCGGCAACGATGCCAGCGGGCAATGCCGTCGACACCGGCGAGAGGTCCATGATCGCCGCCGACACGCCGGCTGGGCTGGCGACGATGTCGGCTCCGAACACCGGCAGATCGAAGCGCGGATCGGGAAACCACACGCAGTGGAGGATCTGCAGACCCAGGCCCAGCCGTGCGGTCTCCAGGTGGAGCTTGCGCAGACCCCGGCTGCGGTACAGCTCATTGCGGATGAACAGCGCCTCGCCGTCCAGGCTGCCGCTGATCGCCTCCAGCTCCGGATCCACGGGCAGGGCGTCCAGCTCCGGAAGGTCGGCCCAGCAGCCACGGATCCGCTCGGCAAGCCGGTCCACCAGGGGGTGCAGCGGCAGTCCCGATGGGGGAGAGGCACTCACGGCGGCAACACCAGCCAGCAGAATGCGGATCCTGCCACGCTCCTTCCCGTTGCCCCTGGCCCCAGCCCCTGCCTCCGCTCCGGCCCCGGATCCCGGTTCCCCATGCCTCCCCGGTCTGCAGGCCCCCCGGATGCGGCGGCTGGCCAACGGTGCCCGGGTGGTGAGCGTCAACCTGCCGGATGCCCCCCTGGTCTGTCTCGACTTCTGGTGCCAGGCCGGCAGCGTGTTCGAGGCACCGGGGGAGAGCGGCATGGCCCACTTTCTCGAGCACATGGTGTTCAAGGGCAGTGCCCATCTGCAGCCGGGCGAGTTCGACCGGCGCGTGGAAGCGCTCGGAGGCAGCAGCAATGCCGCCACGGGTTTCGACGATGTGCACTACCACCTGCTGATTCCGCCGGATGGCGCCGTCGAGGCACTGGACCTGCTGCTCGATCTGGTGCTCGAACCGCGCCTCGATGACCAGGCCTTCCAGCTGGAGCGGCAGGTGGTGCTCGAGGAGCTCGCCCAGAGCGAGGACCAGCCCGAGGAAGTGGCGCTGCAGCGGCTTCTCGGCGCCGGCTGCCCCGACCACGCCTACGGAGAGCCGATCCTCGGCCGCCGCGATCAGTTGCTGGCCCAGACACCCGAGGCGATGGCCGCGTTCCACCGGCGCCTCTACACAGCCGACCGCTGCCTGCTGACCCTCAGCGGCTGCATCGATCCCGGGGCGGCCCACACGATCGCCCTGCAGGAACGCCTGGCGGCCAGCAGCCTGGCGCGGCTGAAGCCTGCCGCTGCGGCGGCCCTGCGGTCACTGCCGCCGCTGGCGGTGCGGCCCGGGGAGCATCGCCTGCGTCTGCCCAGGCTGGAATCGGCCCGCCTGCTGATGCTCTGGGAGCTGCCGGCGGCCGCCGACCTGCATGGGGTGATGGGCGCCGACCTGCTCACCAGCCTGCTGGCGGAAGGCCGGCGCAGCAGGCTGGTGGACCGGCTGCGCGAGCGGTTGCGCCTGGTCGAGAGCATCGACCTGGATCTCCACGTGCTGGAGTGCGGCAGCCTGGGCCTGCTGGAGGCCATCGCCGAGGAGGAGGATCTGCCCGCAATCCGGCAGGAGATCGGGGCGGCGCTGAGCGAACTGGCCGCGGAGGAGATCGCGCCGGCGGAGTGGCGGCGCAGCCAGCGCCTGGTGGCCAACGGCTATCGCTTCGGCCTGGAATCGGCGGGAGGTGTCGCCGCAGCGCTGGGCAGCCAGCACCTGTGGGGCCATGGCTTGCCCCTCGACGCTCCCCTGCGGGACCTGGAGCGCTGGGATGCCGGAGCCCTGGTGCGTGAGACCTTGCCGCTGCTGGCACCGCAACGGGCCTGCGTGCTCGAGGCGGTGCCGGCATGAACCAACCTGCTGAAGCAACCCACGCCTGGCGCCGAACCCAGCTTCCCGGAGGGCTGCCGTTGCTGAGCCAGGCGCGTTCCGGCGCCGGCCTGGTGGCGGCGCGCCTCTGGATCCGCGGCGGCAGCAGCCGCGACC
>JBATEO010000064.1:0-2396 GCA_049664045.1 Prochlorococcaceae cyanobacterium | reverse complement strand
TCCCTGAGGGCCGGCCCGGCCGTGAGCTGCCAGCGGGCATCGGGGAACTGGCTGAGCAGCCGCTGGCGGCGCGCCCGCAGGGCGGCGGGGTCCAAGCCCGGCCCCTCCGCCAGCAGGGCACTGAGATCACCCTGGCCGTTGAACGCGGCCTCCAGGGCCTGGAGCTGCTGGGGGGTGGGTCCGGCCGCCCGGGCGGGCAGGGCGGCGCTCAGCAGCAGGGCGGTCGCGCCGGCCAGGGCACTGCCCAGGGCAGTGGCCAGGGCAGTGGCGGTGGCGAGCCTGGCGGGGACAGACCGCCGGGCCAGCGTTGGGATGGAGGGGAGGCCGGAACGCCGCATGCGCCTGCTGGATGTGCTTTTAAGTTAGGCGCGCTCGTGAGCGCCACCCATGCCCAGGCTCCTCGTCGCAGCCAGCGGCACCGGTGGCCACCTGTTCCCGGCGCTGGCGGTGGCCGAGGCCCTGCCCAGCGGCTGGGAGGTGCGCTGGCTGGGGGTGCCGGACCGGATGGAGCGGGAGCTCGTGCCCAGCCGCTTCCCGCTGCACACCGTGCGCGCCGGCGGACTGCAGGGCCGGGGACTGCAGAAGCTGCTCAATCTGCTGCGGCTGCTCCGGGCGATCGGCAGCGTGCGCCGGCTGATCCGGCGTGAGCGCATCGACGTGGTGTTCAGCAGCGGCGGCTACATCGCCGCCCCAGCGATCCTGGCGGCCCGCTGGTGCGGGGTGCCGGTGGTGCTGCACGAGAGCAATGCCGTCCCCGGCCGGGTCACACGCCTGCTGGGGCGGCTGTGCACCCGCGTGGCGGTGGGGCTGGGCGACGCGGCCGAGCGGCTGCCCCGCTGCCGGCCCCTGGTGACGGGCACACCGGTGCGCCGCGAGTTCCTGCAACCCGCCCCCGCCCCCGACTGGCTGCCGGAGGGGCTTGGGCCGCTGCTACTGGTGATGGGCGGCAGCCAGGGGGCGGTGGGCCTGAACCGGATGCTGCGCCCCCTGCTGGGGCGGTTGAGCGCTGAAGGCGTGCGCGTTGTGCACCTCACCGGCCGCAACGATCCAGAGGCCGGCGCCCCCCTGCCGCCCGGGGTGGTGGAGCGGCCCTTCTGCAGCGAACTGGCGGGCCTGCTGCAGCGCACCGACCTGGCCGTGAGCCGCTCCGGGGCCGGCGCCCTGAGCGAGCTGGCCGTGTGCGGCACCCCGGCGATCCTTGTGCCCTATCCGGCCGCGGCCGACCGGCACCAGGACGCCAACGCCAGTGCCGCGGCCCGGCTGGGGGCGGCGGTGATCGTGGCCGAACACCCCCCGGATCAGCCGACGCTGGAGCGGACGATCTGGCGGCTGCTGGGGCCGCGGCTGCGCGGGGCTGAGGCGGCCGCCGATCCGCTCACGGCGATGCGCGCCGGCATGGAGCGGCTGGCCGTGGACGACGCCGACCGGCGACTGGCGGAGCTGCTGGTGGAGCTGGCGTAGACGCTCAGCCCAGCTCCCGCTCCAGGGCCCGCAGCAGACGGCGGTGGCCGCGGCGGTTCTGGAGGCCGATGCGCAGCCACTCCGGCCCCAGTCCCTCAAAGGAACGGCAGTCGCGCAGCAGGATGCCGTGGCGCTCCTCCAGGCCGCGGCACAGCGGCTCGAGTGATTGGTCGCTGCGCACCAGCAGGAAGTTGGCGGCCGAGGGCATGGGCGTGAGCAGGGGCCAGCGCGCCAGCTGCCGGGCCAGCCAGGGGCCCTCGCGGGCCGTCCAGCGCTGCACCCTCTGCGTCCAGCGCGGCAGCCAGCCCGGCCGATCCAGCAGCCGCTCGCCCACGGCCAGGGCCAGGCCGTTGACGGGCCAGGGATCCCGCCAGGCCGCCCAGCGCTCCAGCCGCTGCGGAGCGGCCAGGGCGTAGCCGAGGCGCAGGCCGGCCAGCGACAGCAGCTTGGTGAGGCTGCGCACCACCACCAGGTTGGGGTGCCGGGGCAGCAGCGGCACCAGCGACTGGGCCTCGCCGCCGGGCACCAGGGGCAGGAAGGCCTCGTCGCAGATCACCAGCGCCTGGCGGGCCAGCAGCGGCTCCAGGGAGGCGCGGCTCCAGAGCTGGCCGGTGGGGTTGTGGGGGTTGGTGATCCAGAGCACGTCCGCTGCCTCAGCCCCGGCGGCAGCGGCTGGGAAGGGCTGGGGAAAGGCGGCGTCCCAGCGCAGCGGCAGCGGCAGGGGACGGGCCGCCCCGTGCCAGCAGGCCAGGGCGCGCTCATAGTCGGCGAAGCCGGGAGCGGGCAGCAGGCTCTCGCCCAGCGCGGCGGCGTCCCGGGCCACCCAGGTGAACAGCTCGGCGGCGCCGTTGCCGGGCAGCACCCACTCCGGCGGCAGTCCGTGCTGGCGGCCCAGCAGGTCGCGCAGCCGCCGCCAGCCCCGGTCGGGGTAGACC
>JBATEO010000063.1:0-9738 GCA_049664045.1 Prochlorococcaceae cyanobacterium | reverse complement strand
TCCAGCCCCAGGGCGTCACCGGCCTGGCCCTGCTGGCCGAGTCGCACATCTCCATCCACACCTGGCCCGAGTCGGGCTATGCCGCCGTGGATGTGTTCACCTGCGGCGATCACACCATGCCCGAGCGAGCCTGTGCCGTGCTCGCGGCTGAACTCGGCGCCGGCCGCCACCGGCTCACCAGCTTCCGCCGCGAAACCCCCTCCGCCATCGCCACCTCTGAACGCCAGCCGGCTGAACGCGGGCCCGCTGAACACCCGCCGGCCCTCGCGGCCTGAGGGGGGCGGGTCAGAGATCGCGGTTGAGCTTGCCGCTCACCAGGCCCTCCAGGTCGAGGGCCACAGCAGTGAAGCCCAGCTCCAGGAAGGTCGACACCAGCTCGGCCCTGGCCTGGGGATCGGCCCAGCGGCCGCAGGCCTCGCCCAGGAGGGCCGCCGGCAGTTCGATGCGGGCCGTCTCCCCCTGGCTGCGCACCCGCACCTCCGGCCAGCCCCGCTGCAGCAGCCAGTCCTCAGCGGCAGCCACCCGCTGCAGCCTGGCGGCCGTGATCGGCTCGCCGTAGGGGAAACGGGACGCCAGGCAGGGCTGGGCCGGTTTGTCCCACCAGGGGAGCCCCAGGGCTCGGGACAGCCGCCGCACACCTGCCTTGTCGATGCCCAGCTCCGCCAGCGGTGAACGCACGCCGTGCTCCCTGGCGGCACGGATGCCCGGCCGGTGATCACCGAGGTCGTCGTGATTGACACCATCGAGCACCGCGGCGCCGCCGGCGCCGGCCGCGATCGGCGCCAGCACGCTGTGCAGTTCCCGCTTGCACGCATAGCAGCGCTCCTGCGGATTGCTGGCGTAGGCCGGATCGGCCAGCTCGGCTGTGGGGATCTCCCGGTGGTGGATGCCCAGCCAACGGGCCTGCAGCGCGGCCTCCCGCCGCAGGTGGGGGGCCAGGGCCGGCGACACGCCGGTGACGGCCTGGGCGGCAGCGCCCCGCTGCTCCACGGCGATGGCCGCCACCAGGGCACTGTCGACGCCTCCGGAGTAGGCCACCACGACGCGCGGCAGTGCCGCCACCAGGTGGCGCAGATCGCTCAGGCCCCGCTCCAGCGGAGCCGGCAGGTTGTCCAGGAGGGTGAAGGCCATCGGTGATCCCGGCAGCGGCCGCCGGGATCCTGGCAGGTTCGCGGACGGCGCTGCCGGGGCGCTGGATTGCCGGCGAGGCTCGGTAGCATCGGCCTCACCGTCCCCGCTCCATGAGCTCCAGCAGCACCGGCACGCCGCAGCGGGGCACCCAGCGCGGCACCGGCCGGGGCATCGGCATCCGCACCGCCGCCGGCAGCGAGGAGCGCGTGCGTGGCCAGCTGCACGTGTACGACGGCGACGGCAAGGGCAAGAGCCAGGCGGCGCTGGGGGTGGTGCTGCGCACGATCGGCCTGGGCATCTGCGAACAGCGCCACACCCGGGTGCTGCTGCTGCGCTTCCTGAAGGGTCCCGGCCGCGCCTACGACGAGGACGCCGCCATCGAGGCGCTGCAGCAGGGTTTTCCCCACCTGATCGATCAGGTGCGCACCGGTCGCGGTGAGTATTTCGGCGCCGATGCCATCACCCGCTTCGACCGGCAGGAGGCCCAGCGGGGCTGGGACATCGCCAAGGGGGCCATCGCCTCCGATCTCTATTCAGTGGTCGTGCTCGATGAGCTGAACCCGGTGCTCGACCTGGGTCTGCTCGACACCGAGGACGTGTGTCGAACGCTGGCAGCCAAACCGGCGGGGATGGAGGTGATCTGCACCGGCCGCGGTGCCCCGGCCCAGCTGATCCAGCTGGCGGACCTGCACTCCGAGATGCGCGGCCACCGCCGCCAGCACCAGAGCGCCGACCAGGAGCAGGAGGCTGACAGTGAGCCGTCCTGCCACGGTCTCGATGGCATCGAGATCTACACCGGCGAGGGCAAGGGCAAGAGCACCAGCGCCCTGGGCAAGGCCCTGCAGGCCATCGGCCGTGGCATCTCCCAGGACAAGAGCCACCGTGTGCTGATCCTGCAGTGGCTGAAGGGGGGGAGCGGCTACACCGAGGATGCGGCCATCGCTGCCCTGCGCGAGAGCTACCCGCACCTGGTGGATCACCTGCGCTCCGGACGGGACGCGATCGTGTGGCGGGGCCAGCAGCTCCCCATCGACTACGTGGAGGCCGAGCGCGCCTGGGAGATCGCCCGGGCGGCCATCGCCAGCGGGCTCTACAAGACCGTGATCCTCGATGAGATCAACCCCACCGTGGATCTGGAGCTGCTGCCGGTGGAGCCGATCGTGCAGACGCTGGTGCGCAAGCCGGCGGAAACCGAGGTGATCCTCACCGGCCGCTGCAAGAACCGCCCCGCCTACTTCGACCTCGCGTCCGTGCACTCGGAGATGGTGTGTCACAAGCACTACGCCGAGCGCGGCGTGGATCTCAAGCGGGGCGTGGACTACTGATCCACCCCCGCTGACGCCTGCTCAGTAGCGAGGCACCTCGGGGTCGATCTGCTCGCTCCAGGCGTCGATGCCGCCGCTCACGTTCACGCCCTCGATGCCGTGGCGCCCGAGGGCGATCAGGGCCTTGGCGCTGCGGCCGCCCAGCTTGCAGTGCACGTAGAGCTTCTTGCCCTCGGCCAGACGGCGCACGTCCTCGATCGCCTCGCCGCTCTCGATGCGGTCGAGCGGCACCAGCACAGCGCCAGGGATCACGGCGATGTCGGCTTCCTGGGGGTTGCGCACATCCAGCAGCAGGATGTCCTCGATCTGGCCGTCGATCACGGTCTTGAGCTCCGCCACGGTGATGCTCGGCACCGAGGCGGCCTCCTCCATCCCGGGAGCGGTGCCGCCCACGCCGCAGAACTCCTGATAGTCGATCAGCTTGTCGATCACGGGACGCTCCGGGCTCGGCCGCAGCTTCAGCTCGCGGAACTTCATGCCCAGGGCATCGAACAGCAGCAGCCGGCCGCTGAGGGTGGTGCCGATGCCGGTGATGATCTTCACTGCCTCGGTGGCCTGGATCACACCGATGATCCCCGGCAGCACGCCCACCACACCGCCCTCGGCGCAGGAGGGCACCATGCCCGGCGGCGGCGGCTCGGGGAACAGGTCGCGGTAGTTGGGACTGTTCTCGTCGAGGTTGAACACCGTGGCCTGGCCCTCGAAACGGAAGATCGAGCCGTACACGTTGGGCTTGCCCAGCAGCACGCAGGCGTCGTTCACCAGGTAGCGGGTGGGGAAATTGTCAGTGCCGTCACAGACGAGGTCGTAGGGCTCGATGATCGCCAGGGCGTTCTCGCTGGTGAGCGCCGTCTCGTAGAGATCCACCTGGCAGTGGGGGTTGATCTCCAGGATCCGGGCCTTGGCCGACTCGATCTTGGGCTTGCCCACCCAGCTGGTGCCGTGGATCACCTGGCGCTGCAGGTTGGAGTGATCCACCACGTCGAAGTCGACGATGCCGATGCGGCCCACGCCGGCGGCGGCCAGGTAGAGCAGCAACGGCGAGCCGAGACCGCCTGTGCCCACGCACAGCACGGCGGCGGCCTTGAGCCGCTTCTGCCCGTCCATGCCCACCTCCGGAAGGATCAGGTGGCGCGAGAAGCGGGCCACCTCATCGGGGCTGAGCTGAACGCCGCTGATGTCGGGAGGGAGCATGGCTGTGGTGTCGGGAAGCAGCGGCCATCGGCGCTACTGACCGGTTCAATCCTCCATTCTCCATGGCAGGGGCTGGGGCTGATCCACCTCCTCGGCGAGCCACCAGAGCCGTTGCTCGCTGTCCTGGCCCTGGATCAGCATCAGCGCAGGCCGCACGCACAGCCGCCGGTCCGTGACGGAGGGAACTGGCGTCCCGGCGGGATGGCTGTGGGCATGGCCGAGCACCTCCAGCCCCCGGGCTCTGGACCAGCGCTGGGCCAGCAGCTGTTCGCGCGGATCGATGGCGAAGCGCCTGTTCCGTTCGGGCAGGGCGGGCCACACATTCAGACAGGGCCAGAACCGGCGCAGGCACCACAGCCCGCCGGGATCGTGCCGGTCGCCGAGCAACAGGACGCAGCCCTCCTCCGGGGACGGTGAGCGCAGCAGGGAGGCCAGCTGGATGCGCAGCCGCTGATCTGCCCCAAGGGCGGTTGGCGCGGAGCTGGGCACCCCGATACCTTATGAACGTCCGCCACCCGTGTGCAACGCAGGTCCATGAGCGACATCCTCTCCACCACGGCCGATCCGGCCGCCGATGCCAGCGCCGGCACCGAGGCCACGGGCACCGGCGATGCGACCGCCAGCGTGGAGGACACTGCGCCCACCGGCTCCATCGAGGACGCCGCTGCCGGCTTCACCCAGCGCTACAGCGAGATCCTCGGCCAGGCCAATGCTCTGCTGGAGCAGGTGGACTGGAGCCAGATGGGCCGGGTCGGCAAGGCGGCCGGGATCCTGCTGGTGGTGATCGTGGCCCAGATCCTGATCAAGGGTGTGCTCGACACCATCAACCTGCTGCCGATCGTGCCGGGACTCCTGGAGCTGCTGGGGCTGGTGGTGGTGGGCCAGTGGAGCTGGCAGAACCTCACCACCGGGGAGAAGCGCAGCGCCGTGGTTACGCGCATCCAGACCCTCAAGCGTGACTACCTGGGCTGAATCCAGGGTCTGAATCCTGCTTCCCCTTCGGCCAGCAGCCGATCGATGCTGCCCTGGCCCTGGCCCCAGTAGCCGCCTCCGAAGAGGTTCGCGTGGTTCAGCAGGTGGTACAAGTTGTAAAGCTGGGCCCGTGGGCCGGCACCCGGCGGTAGGGGCCAGGTGTGCTCGTAGCCCTCGAAGAAGGCGGGCGGGAATCCTCCGAACAGCCCGGCCATGGCCAGATCCACTTCCCGGTCGCCCCAGTGGCAGGACGGATCGAACAGGGCGGCACCTGCGCCCGGTGCCAGCAGGCCGGCATTGCCGCTCCAGAGATCCCCGTGCACCAGCACCGGCTCGCAGCGATGGCCACTCAGCCACCGCGGCAGAGCGGCCAGCAGCTGCTCACCACCCCGCAGAGGCCTGCCCGCGGCCGCCGCCCGCCGCAGCTGGGGAGCGATGCGGCAGTTGGCAAAGAAGCCCGCCCAGTCGCGGTGCCAGGTGTTGGGCTGGGGGGTGGAGCCGATGAAGTTGTCGGCCTCGAAGCCATAGCCCCCGGATGAGCCCCCACGGCTGCGGCGGTGCAGTTCGGCCAGTCCACGTCCCAGGTCCCACCAGTCCTGCGCCCGTCCGCCGCCGCCGCCGTGCAGGGCGAGCCAGGGCAGCACGAGAACCGCCAGCGTGCCGGCCATCCCCACCGCCTGAGGCTCGGGCACCTGAAGGGGAGAGCGGGCCCAGACGCCCAGGGCCCGCAGGCCGGAGGCCTCCGCTTCGAGCAGGGTCAGGGCCTCCGCCCGGTTGGTCTTGGCGAACAGGCACCGGCCATCGGCCAGCTCCAGGCGCCACGCCTGATGGATGCAGCCACCCCCCACCGGCGCGAGGCTGCTGAGGCGCACATCCAGCTGCTCTGCCAGCCAGGGAGCCAGCAGCGCCTGAGGGGGGGGTGCCACGACGCGCCGGCAGGGGAACCTTGCCAGCATGGCTGGATGCGACTGCCCGCAAGGACTTCCTCGCAGCGGACTTCCCCGCAGCTGCCGTCTCCGCAGCGCCCTTCCCTTCAGGTGTCCCCGGCCGAAGGCCCCCTCGATGTGGTGGTGGTCGGGGCAGGCATCGCCGGCCTCACCGCCGCAGCGCTGCTGGCCCGGGAGGGCCTGGCGGTTGAGGTGCTGGAAGCCCACCGCCAGAGCGGAGGCTGCGCCGGCACCTTCCGCCGCGGCGCCTGCACCTTCGATGTGGGTGCCACCCAGGTGGCGGGCCTGGAGCCGGGGGGCAGCCACGCCCGCCTGTTCCGCCACCTGGGGGTGGCGCCGCCGCCGGCGACGCCCCTGGATCCCGCCTGCGTGGTGCACCTCGATGACGGCTGTGGGCCGGTGCACCTGTGGCGGGATCCGCAGCGCTGGCGCCAGGAGCGGCAGAAGCACTTTCCCGGCAGCGAACCGTTCTGGCGCCTCTGCGCCGCCCTGCATCGCACCAACTGGCACTTCGCCGGAAAAGATCCGGTGCTGCCACCCCGCAACCTCTGGGACCTGAGCCAGACCCTGCGGGCCCTGGGCGCCGGCAACCTGCTCTCGGGACTGCTGGTCTCCTCCACGGTGGCCGACCTGCTACGCCTGAGCGGCTGCGCCGGCGACACCAGGCTGCGCCGCTTTCTCGATCTGCAGCTGCGTCTCTACTCCCAGGAACCGGCGGAGCGCACCGCCGCTCTCTACGGCGCCACCGTGCTGGCGATGGCCCAGGAGCCCCTGGGGCTGTGGCATCTGCACGGCTCGATGCAGGCGCTCAGCAGCCAGCTGGAAACGGCGCTGGCGGCGGCCGGTGGCCGGCTGCGGCTGCGCCACCGGCTCACCCGGATAAGACGGGGCGGAACCGGTCTCTGGGAGGTGGAGGCGACAGTGGGCAGCCAGCAGCGGGGCTACCACCGGCTGGCGAGGGATGTGGTGCTGGCGATCCCGCCCCAGGCGCTGCCCGATCTGCTGGGCGAGCAGCTGCCCGAGGGCTACCGCCGCCGCCTGGAGACACTTCCCGACCCCAGCGGTGCCCTGGTGCTGTACGCGGTGGTGCCGCGCCAGGCGCTGCCGGCGGCCACCCCCGCCCATCTGCAGTTCGACGGCACCAGGCCGGGGCCGCTGTTCGTGTCCGTCAGTCAGCAGGGCGACGGCCGCGCGCCGGATGATCAGGCCACGGTGATCGCCAGCGTGTTCACACCGGCCCGGCCCTGGTTCAGGCTTGAGCCCGGCGCCTACGCGGCAGCCAAGTCCGAGGCCCAAGCCGCCATCCAGGCCGGCCTGGAGCGGGGCCTCGGCCTGCGGCCGGAGCACTGGCTCCATGCCGAACTGGCCACGCCACAGGGCTTTGCGCGCTGGACCGGCCGGCCCTATGGCTTCGTGGGAGGGCTGGGACAGCGGCCCGGCTGCTTCGGCCCCTTCGGCCTGGCCAGCCGCACTCCGCTGCCCGGCCTCTGGCTCTGCGGGGATTCCATCCACCCCGGAGAAGGCACGGCGGGGGTGAGTCTCTCGGCCCTCACGGCCTGCCGCCAACTGCTGGCCAGCCGCGGCCTGGCGCTGCAGGTGGCTGCCTGATGCCACCCTGCACTCAGAGGAACTCCGGGCGCAGCCTGTGGCAGCGGCTGAGCTCAGCTTCCAGCCCGTCCCAGTCGGAAGCCAGCAGCAGCTGCTCGAGATCCTCGAGACAAGCGCGGTAACCGCTCAGGGCCTCGGCCACAGGCTGCCGGTTGCAGCGGGCCATGAGCGTGCCCAGCTCCGGATTGCCTCCGCCCACACGGGTGGTGTCGGCAAAGCCGCTGGAGGCCAGGAGGCGCACCAGCTGCGGCAGCTCACCCCCCGGCACCTCGGCGGCGGCGCCCCGCTCGGCGGCCAGCAGCAGGGCGGCGCTCACCAGCACCGGCAGGTGGGAGATCAGCGCCACGGCCCGGTCGTGGGCCTCGGCACCACAGGTGAGCCAGCATGCCCCCACGGCCTCCGCCAGGGCACGCACCTCGGCCAGGGCCGCCGGTTCGGTGTCCGCCGCCGGAGTGACCACCCAGGGACGACCGCGAAAGAGGTCCGGGCGGCCGGCCTCCACGCCGGCGTCGGCGGTGCCAGCCATGGGGTGACTGGCCACGAAGCGTGGATGCAGGCGGCCCCAGCGCTCCAGCACCGGTGCCTTTACGGAGCCCACGTCGGTGACCACCGCCCGGGCGGGCAGCGCAGCCACAAGCTCGGCCGGAGGCTCCAGCAGGCGATCCAGCGGCAGCGCCAGCACCACCAGCCGGCAGCCGGCCAACACCGAGGCATCGGTGTCCACCCTCTGAGCCAGCCCGCGCTGGCGGGCGCGCTCGGCGGTGCGGGGGCGATGCACCAGAGCATGCACCTGATGGCCCTGCCGCTGCAGATCCAGAGCCAGTGAGCCTCCGATCAGCCCCAGCCCGACAAGGCCGACCGGCCCGGCAAACCCTCCGGCCCGCGCCACCGCGCCACCCGCTGGGGAACCTGGAGTTGTCATCACTGCTGCAGTGCCCTCGGGCCAGCTTCCTACGATTCGGCAGCACCGGCTGACAGCGGATGCTCGAAGCCCGCACCCACCATCAGCTCAAGGCGCTGCTGCAGCGCGAGGGTGGCGGGTGCTGGCCCCATCACCTCAGCCTCAGCCGTCTGGTGGCCCGCAGCCTGCGGCGCGGGGACCACACCCTGGTGCGTCTGGCCCCGGGCAGCGACCTCAGCTGGCTGATCAGCCTGCTGGTACCCCTGGCGCTCAGCGACACCCCCCTGGCTGTGGTGGTGAGCGAGCCCCTGCGCCAGCGGCTGCTGCACATGGAGCTGCCACGCCTGATCGCGGCCGATCCCAGCCTTGCCCTGCCCTGCATGGAGGGGGAGGACCCCGGCGAAGCAAGGGTGTGGCTGCTGAGTCACCGCCAGCTGGTGGACGCTTGGCAGCGCCGGGGGCTGGGGGGGCGCCAGTTGGTGATTCCAGAGGCCGAACAGCTCGATGCCTGCCTGCGGCAAGCCCTGGCCATCCGGCTCGAGCCCGGCCACTGGGATCAGCTGCGGCGTGCCCAGCCAGGGGCTTCCAGGGCGCTGCTGGAGCTGCACGGCCGGCTCAGCAGCCGGGTGATGCGCCACCCCCACACGGCCACAGGACTGGTGCCCCTGGCCCCGGAGGATGAGGGGCCGCTGCGGCAACTGCTCGCCCTGCTGGGATCGCTGCCGCAGCCCTGGCGCCAGTGGCTGGCCAGCGGTGATGAGCGCTGGGCCAGCTGGGCCCAGCGGGATGCCCGGTTGATGGAGTGGACCCTGCATCGCCAGCCGCTGGAACCCCTGCAGGTGCTCGATGGCCTGCTTGAAGGCCGCGGCGCGGTGGTGCTCGGGCAGCTGGGCCCCACGGTCGAGCTGAGCGGAGCCCCAGGACTGACCCCCGATGTGTGCGTCGAGCTCGGAGATCCACCGCTGGCCGACCCTCTCCCCCTGTTCGCCCCCCTCAGACAACCGCTGCCCAACAGTCCCCATTTCGGCGAACACCTGCTGGAACAGAGCCGACGGCTTGTGCTGGGGCAGTCCGGGGTGAGCGTGATCCTGCTGGATGACGCAGAGCTGCGGCTGGATCTGGTCAGCGCCCTGGCCGGCGAATTCGGCAGCCGGGTGGTGCATGAGCACACGGCACCGGAGACCAATGGGGTGGTGTGCTGCCGCTGGAGCTGGTGGCTGGAGCACCAGCAACGGCTGCCTCTGCCCTGCCAGCTGATCGTGGCCCTGCTGCCGATCGCCAGCCTTGAGGATCCCCTCACCGCCGCCCAGGTGCAGTCCCTGCGCCGCCAGGGTCGCGACTGGTTCCGCGAGCGGCTCCTCCCCGACGGCCTGATGCGGCTTCAGCTCGCCGTCGGAGGACTGCGCCGCAGCGGTGGACGCCTGGCCATCCTCGATGGTCGGCTGCGGGGTCGCAGCTGGGGACGGCAGGTGCTGGTGGCGCTGGAACCCTGGCTGGCACTGAGCCGCCTGCTGCCCCGCTGAGCGGCGGCGGGGTGACGTGACCCCCCTTACTGGTCCAGTTCCTCTGAGAGCTGGTGGGTGGTCAGGCCGCTCTCCACTGTTGGAGGACCTCCAGGGGCGTACGCCCCTGGAGCGCCGAATGCGGTCTGTAGGTGTTG
>JBATEO010000062.1:0-13935 GCA_049664045.1 Prochlorococcaceae cyanobacterium | reverse complement strand
GCTGCGCGACGGTCGCTGGCGGGCGCCGGGCCCCGCCAGCGGCGAGCGGCGCTTCAACGGCCGGGTGTTCGCCACCACCGAGTCGGCCCTGCCGGAGTTCGACCGCTGCGCCACCGTGATCCGGGTGCCGCCGCTGCGGGTGCGCCGCCAGGACCTGGGCGAGTGGCTGCGTTACGGCATCCGCCAGCGGGCGCGGGGGCTGGGCTGGCGGCGGCCGCCGCAGGTGAGCGAGGCGGTGGTGAAGCGGCTCCAGAGCCACGACTTCCCCGGCAACGTGACGGAGCTGGAGGGCGTGATCGAACGGGCCCTGCGCCAGGCGGCCGCTGACAGCGCCAGCGATCGGCCCGGCACCCCGTTCACCAGCCCGTTCGCCCCCCTGCCCGCCACCCTGCCCGATGAGGTGTTCTGGACCGGTGCCCGGCCGGGCCGGGCGCGCTTCGACCTGTGGCGCTGGAAGCCGCGGCTGCGCTTCGTGATGCGTTCGCCCCGGCTCTGGAACGCCCTGCTCTTTGGTCTGGTGAGCTGGGTGTTCGTCCTGGTGAACCTGTGGCTCTGGCTCGGCCCGCAGGACCGGGCCCACAACGGAGCCCTGAACCTGTTCTGGGCCTGGTGGTGGCCGTTGATCCTGCTGGCCTACCCCCTGGTGGGCCGGCTGTGGTGCTCCTTCTGCCCGTTCATGGTGTGGGGCGAGCTCAGCCAGCGCCTCGCCCGCGCCCTGGGCTGGCGGCCCCGTTCCTGGCCCCGGGGCGACAGCGACAGCTGGGGGGCGCCGCTGCTGGCCGCCGGCTTCGCCCTGATCCTGCTCTGGGAGGAGGTGTGGAACCTGGAGAACACCGCCTGGCTGAGCAGCTGCCTGCTGCTGCTGATCACCGCCGGGGCGGTGCTGGGCTCACTGCTGTTCGAGAAGCGCTTCTGGTGCCGGTTTCTCTGCCCTGTGGGCGGCATGAACGGGCTGTTCGCCAAGCTCTCGATCCTGGAGCTGCGGGCCCAGGCCGGCACCTGCAGTGGCAGCTGCAGCACCTACGGCTGCTTCAAGGGCGGACCGGCGGTGGGCGAGGGCCTGGCCACCGCCGGCTGCCCCCTCGGCACCCACCCGGCCCACCTGGCCGACAACCGCAACTGCGTGCTCTGCCTCACCTGCGCGGCGGCCTGCCCCCATCGCTCGGTGCAGCTGCGCCTGCGCCCCCCCGCCGCCGACCTGCAGCGGGAGATGGAGGCGCCGGCCGGGGAGGCCGGTCTGATCCTGGTGCTGGCCGGCGGCATCGCTCTGCACCACTGGCAGCGGTTGCTGGGCTGGCTGCCGCTGGCACCCGAGAGCCTGCAGGCCGGGCCGCTGCTGCCACGGCTGGCGTTCGGCTGCCTGGCCCTGGCCCTGCCGGCCTTGCTGTTTCTGCTCAGCCGGCCTCTGCTCGCGGCAGGCCAGCGCCGCCTGCTGCTCTACGCCCTGCTGCCGCTGCTCTGGGCGCTGCTGCTCGCCCGCTACCTGCCCCTGGGCATGGCCGAGGCGGGCCGGGTGCTGCCGGTGAGCCTGGCACCGCTGGTGGCCGGAGCGTCCTGGCTGCCCGCCTGGAGCGCCGACTCCCACGTGATCGCCTTCTGCCAGAGCGCCGTGGTGCTGCTGGGCCTGGGCTGGTCGGCGGTGCTGCTGCGGCGGCTGTGGCCGGCGCCGCGGCTGCAGCTGGCGGGGATGGGCACCGCCGTGCTGCTCGCGGCCGTGGGCCGCTGGCTGGTCTCCCTGCCCCTGGCCATCCCGGCCGGATCCACCCTGCTGCCCGGATAATGGGCTGAACGCCCCCGCACGATGACCACCGCCCTGCTGATCGCCCTGGCCGCCTCCCTGGCCCTGATGGCCTGGATCGTCAAGCGTCTGGAGCAGGCCTGAGCATCGCTTCCGCCCCCCGGTTCATCCCGACGTTCACAGGGGCAGCAGGGAGGCCATGCGCACGCAGGCGCCCTGCGCCTTGGCTGCGTACATCGCCCGGTCGGCCGCCACCAGCAGCTGGCGCACCGTGCGGGCGTGCTCGGGGTAGCGTGCGATCCCCACGCTGGCCGAGAGCCGCAGCTCGAGGCCTGCCTCGGTGAGCGGTTCCTCGCAGACCTCGATCAGCTTGCCGGCGATCTGCAGCAGCTCCCCCTCGCCGCCGGCATGGGGCACCAGCACCACGAATTCGTCCCCGCCCTGACGGCAGATCAGATCGCTGCCACGGAGCACGGCCTGCAGACGCCGGGCCATCACCTGAAGAACCCGATCCCCAACGGCATGGCCGTGGCGGTCGTTCACCTCCTTGAAGCCGTCGAGGTCGAGGTAGAGAACCGCCACGGCCCAGTGGTGGCGTTCGGCCAGGGCCAGATCCCGCTCCAGCTGCTCCATCAGCAGGGCCCGGTTGCCCAGGCCGGTGAGCACGTCGTGGCGGGCCTGGTGGCGTGTCGCCTTCTCTTCGGCGTAGCGGTCGGTGATGTCTTCCAGCATCCCCACGAAGTAGCGGGGCTGCTGATCCGCACTCCGAACGGTGGAGATCGAGAGGTGGTGGCGGCGCAGCTCACCGCTGCGCACCCGGTTCCAGAGGTCGCCCTGCCAGTGGCCCTGGCTGAGCAGGCAGTTCCAGAGGTCGCGGTAGAAGCTGTCGTCGTGGCGGCCGGAGCGCAGCAGGTTGGTGTGGCGCCCCAGCACCTCCACCGGCCGGTAGCCGCTGAGGCGGCTGAATGCCTCGTTCACCATCAGGATCCGGCCTTCGGGATCGCTCACCACGATCCCCAGCCGCGAGGCCTCGAACACCGTGCTGGCCAGCGCCCGCTCCTCCCCCGCCGCCCGGCTCACGGCCAGGGCCGCGCCCATTGCGAGATGGCTGTTCACCAGCGCCCGGGCACTCAGGGCCGCCAGGGCGCTGGCGGTCAGCCCTGCCGCCAGCGGCATCCACAGGCCGGGCTGCAGCCCGCCAGGCCCTTTCCCCAGGGCGGCGCGCTCGAGACTGAGCGTCCAGGTGCGGCCGGCCAGATCCAGCGGTTGGCTGATGGTGCTGCCGCCGGGTTCCGGGGGTGCCGGCCGGCCCGCTCTGCCGCCCGTGAGGCGCAGGTGAGCGGCCAGCCACTCCCCCTCGCCCAGCCGCGCCACGGCCCGGGTGATCAGCGCGGCGCTGTCCACCGGTGTCAGCGTCCAGCCTTGCGGAGGCCCGCCGGCCGCTGAGGCTGGCACCGCCAGCACCAGCAGCATCGGCTCCGGGCCGCCGCTGAGGCTGGCCAGCCCCGTGCGGGCGGAGCGTTCCATGGCCTCGCGATGGCCGGGCTCGGCGGCCGGATCCTCTCCCAGCCGAGGGCGCTGGCCGTGGCCGGGCGGCGCGATCAGCTCCAACCGGCTGCGGAGCTCCGCTGAGTCCTCCGCTGAGTCCTCTGCGGAGCCCGCTGGCCCGTCCGGCTCCAGCCTCCGTGCGAAGCCCAGCACCCGGTCCTCGCCGCCGATGGCAGCCGCGAAGCTGAGGAATTCAGCCTCCCCCACCGGGGCGGCCACACGCACCAGCCCCGCCACCGCCTGCAGCAGCTGGATGTCCTCCGCCAGGGCAGCGCGGATCGCTCCGCCGGCCCGCAGCAGCAGGTCCTGCTCCAGTCGCCGCTGCTCGGCCACGGCGGCGCGGGCCATCCCCAGAGTCACCAGGCCGGTGAGCAGCAGCCCGCCCGCCAGCACCAGCGGCGGCAGGGCGTGCAGGGGCAACGCCGCCGCTCGCGATCGCCGGGGACGGCGTCCTGGTGGCTCTGGCGGTGTGGCCACGCCGTCGGCTCCTGGGGCCGGGTCCCCGTTACGACACCTCTGGCCTAGCAGGCTTCGGCCCGCTCCGCCTCGCCCCGCAGCCGCTCGATGCGTGCCAGCAGCGACTCGTTGCTCATGCGGTTGTTGAGCCGTTCGGCCAGCAGCGGGAAGGCCAGCGGCCCTGGCCGGGGGGTGCGCTCCAGCAGCAGACGGCAGCTCAGCAGCCGCTCCAGGGCCGCCCGGATGCGCGGCAGCTCCAGCTGCTCCTGCAGCACCTCGCGCCGCGCCTGGGCCAGCAGCCGGTTGCCGGGCTCGTGGCGGCTGAACACGTCGTGCAGCAGGGCGGCGCTGATCTGCAGCTGGCCGCCGCTGCGGCTCTGGCCGGGATAGCCGTTGAGCACCAGGCCGGCGATCTGGGCGATGGAGCGGAAGCGGCGCCGTCCCAGCTCCGAGAGGTTCACCGCCCGCTCCAGATCGGCCTCCAGCCGCTCAATCTCCAGCAGCTCGTCGCCGTGCAGCTCGAACAGCTCCTCGAACGGATAGCCGCGCGGCGCCAGCAGCTCGAAGCCGTAGTCGTTCACCGACACCGTGATCGTGCTGGGCCGCTGGCGGGCCAGGCGCCAGGCCCAGAGAAAGCCCAGGCCCTCGTGCACGAAGCGGCCCTCGAAGGGATAGGCGTAGAGGTGGCTGCCCTCGCGGCTGCGGCACACCTCCACCAGGAACTCGTCGCGGCGGGGAAGGCGCGAGAGATCGGCCTGGCGGCGCAGCAGCGGCTCCAGGGCCCGCAGTTCGGGGGTGTCGAGCTTGCTCTCCCCGGCCAGGGCCCGCGCGCAGCGGTCGATCTCGGCCCGCAGCCCCTCGCTGAGCAGATCGGAGAGGGCCATCTGGCCGCCGGCCCAGGCCGGCACCGCCGAACTCTTCTTCGTGGTGGCCTTCACCTGGGCGGTCATCTCCCGCAGCCGCACGAACTCCAGCTGCCGGCCGGCGAAGAAGAACACATCGCCAGGTTTGAGGCGGGAGATGAAGGTCTCCTCCACATGGCCCAGCACCGCTCCGCGCACGAAGCGCACCGTCACCGCGCGGTCGGCGGTGATGGTGCCGATGTGGAGGCGGTGGAGGCGGGCGATCGCCGGCTCGCGCACCACATAGATGAACCCATCGCCGGTGGGCTGCCGCTCCAGCTTGCGGTAGCGGGGATAGGCCCCCAGGCACTCGCCGCCCTCCTCGAGGAAGCGCAGGCACCACTGCCAGTCGTCGTGGCTGAGGCCGCGGAAGCTCCAGGCCGTGCGCACCGTGGCCCACTCCCGCTCCGGCTCGAAGCCCGGCCCGCAGGCCAGGGTGGTGAGGTGCTGGAGCAGCACGTCGAGCGGTGCCTCGGGGGGCCGGCGATGCTCCACCAGGCCCCCGGCCAGGCCGCGCCGCATGGCGCTCACCTCCAGCAGCTCCAGGGCGTTGGTGGGCATGAACAGCACCTGGGAGGCGCCGCCGGGGCTGTGGGCGCTGCGCCCGGCCCGCTGCAGCAGCCGGGCCAGGTTCTTGGCCGAGCCGATCTGCACCACCCGCTCCACCGGCTGGAAGTCGACGCCCAGATCCAGGGAGCTGGTGCACACCACCCAGCGCATGGCCCCCGCCTTCACGCCCGCTTCGATCGCCTCCCGATCGGCCCGGTCGATGGAGCTGTGGTGCAGGGCCAGGGCGCCCTCCATTTCCGGGCAGGCGAAGCGGAGACACTGGTGCCAGCGCTCGGCCTGGTTGCGGGTGTTGGTGAACAGCAGGGTGGACACGGCCGGATCGAGGGCCGCCACCAGCTCCTCGTACATGCGCAGGCCCAGGTGGCCGGCCCAGGGGAAGCCGTCGATCGCCTCCGGCAGCAGGCTGCGGATGGCGGTGGGGCGCTCGATGGCGGCGCGGATGATCAGCGGGTCGCGCTCCCCGGTGCCCACCGCCGCCCGGGCCGCCTCCTCCAGGTTGCCGATGGTGGCGCTGATCGCCCAGGTGCGCAGGGCCGGCCGCAGCCGCCGCAGCCAGCTCAGGCAGAGCTCGCTCTGGCTGCCGCGCTTGCTGCCCATCAGCTCGTGCCACTCGTCGAGCACCACCGCCCGCAGCTGGCCGAACAGCTCCGGGGCGCTGGGGTTGGCCAGCAGCAGCGACAGCGACTCGGGGGTGGTGATCAGGATCTGGGGCGGGGTGCGCAGTTGCCGGCTGCGCTCGCTGCTGGTTGTGTCGCCGTTGCGGATCGCCACCCGCAGCGGCCAGCCCATGGCCTCGATCGGCTCGCGGATGGCCAGGGCCAGGTCGCGGCTGAGGGCCCGCAGCGGCGTGATGTAGAGCAGGCGCAGACCCGCCGGGCGCGCCCCGCACACCTCCTCCAGCAGCTCGGCGATCGGACCCATCACCGCCGCGTAGGTCTTGCCGGAACCGGTGGGCACCTGGATCAGGCCGCTGCGGCCCGCCAGGTAGGCCTGCCAGCAGCGCCGCTGGAAGTCCAGCGGCTTCCAGCCTCGCCGCGCGAACCAGTCGTCGATCGGCGCCAGTGCGGCGGGGCGTGGAGACCTACAACGGGCCTCCTGAGCACCGACCTGCTGATGCGTTCTCACGACGCTGGCATCTCACACGGGCTGTCTCAGAGGCGCTCTGCTCAGGGACACCTCGCTTCGGACGAGCTGAACCAGCGGCGGGAAGCGCCCGCTCATTCGCTCATCTTGTTGTTGCGCTGGGCGGCCTCGAGACTGCGGATGTCCTCCGCCGACAGGCGCGGCCGATCGATGGTCACCGTGAGCTTGTTGAGCTGCCCGGTGAAGGCGAAGGGCGGCCGGTAGTCGGCGTCGTTGACACCGGTGAGGGTGTCGGAGCCGATGTCGAAGCTTTCGTCCCACTGCAGGATCATCGGCAGGGTTTTGGGCATGCTCCTGGTGGCGACCACCTTGCCGTCCACCTTGAGGGTGCCGATGCCGGGGCGGCCGACGCCACTGAAGTCGTTGAAGGCCAGGGTGCCCACCCCCTTGCCGTCGTAGACGAAATCGAACTCCAGCTTGTGCTTGCCGGGGGACAGGGGCTCGGTTCCCTCCCACTTGAGCCGTTCCAGATCCACCATGTTCCACAGCCACACGGGCTTGCCGTTCTTCAGATAGAAGCCGTAGCCCCCGAAGCGGCCGCCCGAAGTGAGCAGCATGCCCTCGGCGCCGCCGGCCGGCACGTCAATGTCGGCCGTCACGGTGTAGGAGGTGTTGAGCAGCGCGGGCGAATCGCCCTGGGGGAGCCCCACCATCGGATGGGTGTAGACGAATTCGGTGCGGCCGGCGGTGATGTTCGGCCGGGGCGCCACGATGCGCGCCGCCACTGAGGCATCGAGGGGGAACACCTGATGCTTCTTGGCCTCGGCAATGAACGCCGATTTCATCTCCTTGACCTTCTGCGGGTTCTGGGCCGCCAGGTCGGTGGTCTGGCTGAAATCGTTGTTCAGGTTGTAGAGCTCAAGGGTCTGGTTGTTGAGCGGATCCGGGTTGGCCGGACCGAACGCCTCCCAGGGAGCCCGGTTCACCTTGGTGCTCAGCAACCAGCCTTGGTCGTAGAGCGCCCACTGACCCATCATCTCGAAGTACTGGGTCTTGTGGCGTGAGGGCGCCTTGGCATTCTTGCTATCGAAGGTGTAGAGGAAACTGGTGCCCTCGATCGGTTTCTGGGGGATGCCGTCCACCACCTCGGGTGCCTTCAGACCGCCAGCCTCGAGGATCGTTGGCACCACGTCGATCACGTGCACGAACTGCTCGCGCAGGCCGCCCTTGTCCTTGATGCGCGCCGGCCACGACACCACCATGTTCTGGTTGACGCCGCCCAGCCTGGAGGCGTTCTGCTTGAACCAGCTGAACGGGGTGTCGAAGGCCCAGGACCAGCCCGCCGACATGTGGTTGTAGGTGAGATCGGTGCCCCACACGTCGTAGAACTTCATCTGAACATCAACGGGCAACTTGTTGAGACCGTTGAACCAGGCCACCTCGTTAGGGGTGCCCAGCGGTCCTCCTTCGGCGCTGGTGCCGTTGTCGCCGTTGATGTAGATCACCAATGTGTTGTCGAGCTTGCCGAGGTCATCGAACTGCTGGATCACCCGGCCGATCTCGTAGTCGCTGTAGGCGGCGTAGGCGGCGAACACCTCCACCTGGCGAATGAACAGCTTCTTGGCATCCGGGCTCAACTGCTCCCAGGGGGTGATCAGATCCGCGGGCCAGGGTTCCAGCTTCGCGTCCTTGGCTATCACGCCGAGTCGCTTCTGGTTCTCGAAGATGCGCTCCCTGAGTTTCTCGTAGCCATCATCAAAGAGATGCATGGCATGGATCCTGTCCACCCACTCCTTGGTGGGGTGGTGGGGCGCGTGGGTGGCGCCGGGGGCGTACTTGATGAACAGCGGCTTGCTGGGGTTGATCTGGTGCATCCGCGCCATGTAATCGATGGCGTCATCGGCCATCGCCGTCACCAGGTTCCAGCTGCCAGGGGCCTTGCCCTCGAAGGGATAGATCTGGGTGGTGTTGCGGAACAGATTCGGCTGCCACTGGTTGGCGTCCCCGCCCACGAAGCCGTAGAAGTACTCGAAGCCCATGCCGCTGGGCCACTGATCAAAGGGCCCGCTCTGGCTGGCCTGGAAGGCGGGCACGTTGTGGTCCTTGCCGAACCAGGCGGTGGAGTAGCCGTTGTCCTTGAGCAGACGGCCGATCGTGGCCTTGTCGCGCTCGATGATGCTGTTGTAACCGGGGAAGCCCGTCGACTGCTCCGACACCACCCCGAAGCCTGCCGAGTGGTGGTTGCGGCCGGTGATCAGGGCGGCGCGGGTGGGGGAGCACAGGGCCGTGGAGAACATGCGGTTGTAGCGCAGCCCCGCCTTGGCGACCCGGTCCATGGCCGGTGTGGGGATCACGCCGCCGAAGGTGCTGGGCACCCCGAAACCGGCGTCGTCGGTGATGATCAGCAGCACGTTGGGCGCGCTCTGCGGAGGGGTGATCCGCGGTGCCCACCAGGGCTTCGATTGCAAGGCGCCGTCCTTGATCACCCCGCCGAAGGGGGGCGCCGGGGCCGGCAGCTGGTTGCCGGGGAGCGTGGTGGTGGCATCGGGGGCTCCCGGTGTGCCGGTGATCCGCTGGGCCTCCGCCGGCATCCAGCCGGTCTGCCAGCCCACCAGCAGCAGCATCAAGGAGACGGCTGCCAGGCGCCTCCCCCAGCCGAAGCGGATGCGGCGCAGCGAGGCGATCAGCGCGATGAAGCCCCAGCGGAGGTCAGCCATGGGTGGAGGAGGTGGTGAGGGGGGCCATGAGGCGGAAACCGATGTGGGAGGTGCCCGTGTCGGGGCTCTGGGCTTCCCGGGCCGCAGGCCGGTAGCGGCTGCAGTAAGTGGGAGAGCAGAGGAACGAACCACCCTTGATCACGTGCTTGGCCACCCCCGGCTCACGCGGATCGAAGGAGGCTGAGGCATCTCCGGCCACCGGGTCGGTTCGATCGGCCATCCCGTGGTGGCCGGGCGCGTACCAATCGTCGCTCCATTCCCACACGTTGCCCGTCATGTCGAAGAGCCCGTAGCCGTTGGGGGCGTAGGAGCCCACCGGTGCCGTGCTGGAGAAGCCGTCCTCGGCGGTGTCCCGGATGGGGAACTCCCCCTGCCAGGTGTTGGCCCGCTGCGGTTCCCAGGTGTTGCCCCAGCTGTACACCTGATCCCGCAGGCCGCCGCGGGCGGCGTATTCCCACTGGGCTTCGCTCGGGAGTGCGGCGCCGGCCCAGGCCGCGTAGGCGGCGGCATCCTCATAGGCCACGTGGACGACCGGGTGGTCGAGGCGACCTGTGAGCGAGCTTCCCGGCCCCTCGGGATGGCGCCAGTCGGCCCCGTGGGTCCAGTGCCACCAGCTCAGCTCCGCGATCGCCCCGGTCTCTGCAGGGGGCTGGAACACAACCGACCCCGGGCGGCGCTCGGCGGCGCTCAGGCTCGGGAACTGCTCGGCGGGGAGAGGGCGCTCAGCCACGGTGCGGTAGCCGGTGGCCTCCACGAAGGCGGCGAAATCCCGGTTGGTGACCTCATGCCGGCCGAGGCAGAAGGAGCCGACGCGCACGCCATCGGCCGATCCCTCCTCCGGCAGCTGGCCGGAGGCACCGATGCGGAAGCGGCCGGAGGGAACCGCCACCATGCCGGCGGGGCAGGGCTCGGGGGGGCGTGAGGTCGCCGCGAACGCGGGCAGGGCGGCGGCCGCGGCGACAAGGATGACCAGAATCAGCATGCTGGCCAGGCTCCAGTTGGTGATCAATCGGAGCAACTGCATCCTTTCTGGCGAAATCACAAGGTATGCAGGGTGGCGCCGGCCGGCCACACCCTCTCAACATCAATGCAACATCGTTGCGAATGGGGCAGGAGCCTGTGGAAGAGCGGCTGCAGCCGCTCCGACATCAGGGACTGGGCACCATCCGGTAATACACACCGTTGGCGCCATAGGACGGCAGGAACCGGACACCATTGGCCGTGTAGTAGGTGGTGCCGCCCACCGTGGCGACGACAGCCCCGGGAGGCAGGGCGCTGGAGATGGCGCCCATGGTGTAGCTGCCAGAGTTGCCCGCGGTGACGCCCGCCGCATACTCGGGGGAACACGCATTGGCACTGGATCCGCCACCAACGGCAGCTCCGGTGGCCGCTGAGGCAGCAGTGGCCCAGTTACCACAGTTACAACAGCAGACGCCGTAATACCCTACCGCTGCAGGCAGATGATGGCCTTGGTAGGCATAGTCAACGGGCGGACGGTGGTAAGCCCCGCCATGGTGGTCATCACCATGGGCTGTTCCTCCATCCACACCTGTCTTCGACCATCCACGACCGTTGGAGTGCGTGGCACTGCCGCCATAGGCATTGATGTGAGTCGTCCCTTCGCCCGCCACATGGTCTGTGCCTCCACCCCTGGGGTTGGTGTGTTCTGTGGCACCGAAAGCATGTGCGGTGCTGCCACCGAACCTGTTGGCACGAAAGGATGCATTTGCCGAGCCCGCAAAGCATCCCAGCACCACGAGAGGAAAGTATCAACCAAGGATCTGGATAGTCCTGTGGGTCCTCATGAGTTGACCTCTCAGATTGATTCCAGATACATGATCGAGCTTGAATTGTTGGTCATCTCTTGCCAGGGACGTTGATGCCGGCAGCACAGGAGTTTGGATGGGCAAATGGAATGGGCTTGGCTTGTCGAGTCCTGGTCGAAGGGAAGCTGTCAGCTGAGACGGTGGAGTTCAACTGTCAATTCGAGATCTCAGTCTGTGTCCTGGATACCTGGTTGAACAGGCCAGAGCCAGGGTGTTCAAGGTGGAGTGTATCTTCCCACTGTCGTCCCATCCGAACAACTCCCACAGTTCATTTCTCGACCCAACTCGGGAGACTCCGGAGGGCCCGGCCCCAGTGAGAGTCAATGGCCTTGTGGCGGCGGGTTCCACCCGTTTGAGTGCTCACTGCTGCGAGGTCATCAGGCAGGTGGGAGGGGCGGTGTGGATGTCCTGGCCTGGGGGTGGGTCGGTAGCGCGGGCCACACCCGCTCAGCCGACGCTCCATACCCTCGGGCCACTTCCGATCCATGCCATGCGCACCTGCGTCCGGGCCCACCACGTTGCGCCCGATCTCTCCGTGTTCGTCGTCACCAGCGGCTGCGATCCCGGTGGCCCCGCCAACGGGGGCCTGCGCCTGCTGCCCTACCGCTCCGATGGGGCCGCCCTGGCCGATGCCCGTCGGCTGGCCGCTCTGATGGAGCAGAAGCACAGCCTCTACGGCACCGGTTTCAGCGGCGGCAAGGTGGTGGCCCGCGCCGCCGATCCCCGGGCTCTGAAGCAGCGGGTGCTGCAGGTCACGGCCCTGTTGCTGGAGTCGCTGGGCGGCAGCATGGTGACCGGCTGTGATCTCAACACCGGCCGCGAGGACATGGAGCGGCTGGTGCGCTGGACCCCCCACGTGCTCGCGGCCGTGGGCAGCCGCATCGACCCCAGCGCCTGCACCGCCCACGGTGTGCTCGGCGCTCTGGCGGCCCTGCAGCCCCGGCCCGGCAGCGCCCTGGTGCATGGCTGCGGCGCCGTGGGTGGGGTGGTGGCCCGCTCCCTGGTGGACGCCGGCTGGCAGGTGTGGACCGTGGACCGGGACGGCAAGCGTGCCGCCCTGCCCGGCGCCCGTGCGCTGGATCCCGACGGCCCCTGGTGGCGCCAGGAGGTGGATGTGCTGCTGCCCTGCTCGGTGTCGGGCCTGATCGGCGGTGCCATCGCCCGCCAGCTGCAGGCGGCGGCGGTCGTGCCGGCGGCCAACGCCCCCTTTCGGCGTCCCTCCCTGGCGGATGATCTTGTGCAGCTGGGGGTGACGGTGCTGCCCGACCCGCTGGTGAACGCCGGGGCCGTGATCGCCGATTCGATCGAGCGCTACGCGCCCGAGGCCTGGCGCGAGGCCGAGCCGGAGCAGGTGTACGGGTTCGTGCGGCAGGTGGTGCTGGAGCGCACCCGCCGCCACCTCGGTGGCTTGTCGCTGGAGCCCAGCTCGGCCACGCAGACCGGTCCCGCCACGGAGACAGCGCCGATCGGCCTGCGCTTCCCGCTCTGGTGCGCCCGCCGGTAGCCCTTCAGCTCAGCAGCACGGCCACCACCACCGCTGCGACCCCCAGGATCACGGCGGCCACCACCAGCCCGGCCGCCACATTCCCCTTGCGCACCTCGCTGCGGTAGTCGATCGGGGCGAGCACGTCGAACAGCCAGGTGCCGCCGTAGATCAGCAGCACGCCGATGAACGTCCAGCCGATGGTGAGCAGCAGTTGGGTCAGCCGTGGAACCATGGCAGCTGGCGGGGCGCCGGAACGCGTTCCCTACGCTATCGGCAACGCCTGAGCCGAGATGGCGATGCCGTCATCGCCGCGGCACGATTCACCCGTGCCTCCGGGATCCCCACCGATTCCCGGGCCGGATGCTCCTGGCCGGGAGATTCCGGACCAGCTGTCCCCGACTCGGAACATCAGCGACGGTGCCGAGGTGGTGCGCTGGCCCCAGGTGGCGCTGCTGCTGCCGCTGGCGCCGCTGCTGGTGCTGCTGGCGGCGGTGAGCGTCCCCCGCCAGCGCCAGCTGCTGGTGCTCGAGGGGGAGCAGCCGACGCTGAGCCGCCCGTTCCGCCTGCAGGATGGCTGGCTGGGCAGCCCGGAGATCCGCCTGCGCGCCGAACTGCCGCCGAACACGGCCATGGCTCTGGCGGTGGATCTGATCGACCCCGCCGGCCAGACGGTGCTGCAGTTCGATCAGGAGGGATGGCGCGAGCAGGGCATCTGGCAGGAGGACGGGGAGAGCGGCCGCTATGACGAGAGCGACGCGGAACTGCGCCTGCAGCTGCGGCCCCGCCAGGGGGGAGACCACACCCTGCAGTTGAGCCTCGAGGAGTTCACCGATTCGGCCGGCCGGCCCCTGCCGCCGCCGCTGCGGGTGGCGCTGGTGGTGGACAACCACAGCGTGGACGTCGGCTTGCTGGTGCTCACCTCCGCCGTCACCGCCGTGCTGGTGCGGCTGCTGTGGGTGGCGGTGTACGGCGACTGCCGCCAGCGCCGGCGCCTGCGGGTGGACGACGACGTGGCGGCCCTGCGCCTGGAGCTGGGCGGTGACGGTCTGGTGCGGGTGCGGGTTCTGGCCCGCTACGAAGAACCGGACGTACCGCCGAGCCGGCCGGCGCCGCCTCCGCGGCAGGTGGACCTGGAGCTGGCGGTGAGCGACGCCTGGGGCACGGTGCTGCTGCGCGAGCGGCTGGAGGCGCACCTGAGGCGCTTCAGCAATGACGACGACCACTGGTGGCTGGTGAGCGCCAGCCGCTACCTGCGTCTCAGTGAGCCCGCCAGCGTGCGCCTGCGGGTCTCCCTGCCGGATCCCCTGGCCGGCGGGGCGGTGGAGCTGGAGTGGATCGACCTGCTGGTGGAGGATGGCGTGGTCACCGCCTGGCCGGTGGCCGTGACTCCCCTGCGCAGCCCCGGGTGATGGAACGTCAGCTGCTGCTGCTGCTCGCCCTGCTGGCCCTGCTGCTGGGCTCGGGCCTGGCGATCACCCGCCCGACCCTCTACCGCATCGGTGAGGACGGCACGCCCCGGAGTTCCGGGACCGTGGCCTTCCGCGGCCGCTCCGAGGGTGGCCGCTGGCAGCCGGCCGCGGGCCAGCGCACCTGGGGCGGGTTCCAGGGC
>JBATEO010000061.1:0-5544 GCA_049664045.1 Prochlorococcaceae cyanobacterium | reverse complement strand
TCCAGCCCCAGGGCGTCACCGGCCTGGCCCTGCTGGCCGAGTCGCACATCTCCATCCACACCTGGCCCGAGTCGGGCTATGCCGCCGTGGATGTGTTCACCTGCGGCGATCACACCATGCCCGAGCGGGCCTGTGCCGTGCTCGCGGCTGAACTCGGCGCCGGCCGCCACCGGCTCACCAGTTTCCGCCGCGAAACCCCCTCCGCCATCGCCACCTCTGAACGCCAGCCGGCTGAACGTGAGTCCGCCGAATGTGAGCCCGCCGAACGTGAGCCGGCCCTGGCCGCCTAGTCACGGCTTGGTTTGGAAGGGCGTGTGCTGGAAGGGCGTGCTCTGGGACACCGTCGGGGAGGGCAAGCCCTCCCCAAGCTGGTGCCAACGCGACGCTGGCCTGTGCTGAACACCTTGGCCGAGGACCGGCAGTCCCTGGCCGATGGCGACCTGATCCGGGAACTGGAGGAGCTGCGCGCCTACCTGCTGGCCTTCGAGGATGAGTGCGGCCAGTGGCTCGCGCCGGTGCAGCCCTGCTACCGCGAGAGCGCCTGCAACCTGCTGCACTTCATCGCCTTCCACCGCCACGACCATCCCGGCCTCCAGCGCCAGCTGCGGGAACGGGGACTGAGCTCGCTGGAAGGCTGCGACGGCCATCTGCTGGCCAGCCTCAATGCAGTGATCGAGCGCCTGAGGGGTCCCTCGCCCGGGCGGCCCTGCCTGCCACCGGCCAGCCCCAGCCACGGGCAGGCGGTGGAGCTGCTGCAGCGGCACTGCAGCCGGCTCTTCGGGCTCGCGGCCTGTGGCCAGGCCAACGCGATCATGGTCACCCTGCCCGCCGAGGCGGCGGACCATCCCGGCCTGATCCAGGAGCTGGTGGAGGCCGGCATGGGCGTCGCCCGGATCAACTGCGCCCACGACGACCCACGGGTGTGGCAGGCGCTGGTGACGGCGGTGCGCTCATCCGCCATCAACAGCGGCCGTCCCTGCCGGGTGAGCATGGACCTGGGCGGTCCCAAGCTGCGCACCGGCCCCCTACCCGTGGAGCCCGGGGTGGTGGATGCCCGCCCCCGCCGCGACCGCTACGGCCGCCTGCTGAAACCGGCCCTGATCCTGGCGGTGGCCGCCGGGCGGCAGCCGGCAGGTCCGGACGCGACCCATGACCCGGAGATCAGCCTGCTGCCGGTGCTGCAGCTGCCCGACGCGGATCTGGAGCCCGGGCTCGCGCCGGGAGACCGCTTCAGCGGCCGTGACGCCTCAGGTCGGATGCGGGAACTGACCGTGGTGGAGCGGCGGGCTGACGGGCTGCTGCTGGGCTGCCGGCAGCACTGCCGCTTCACCGAAGGACTGCGCTTCCGCCGCGAGGGCGGCGGCTCGGAGCTGCAGGTGGCTCCGCTGCCCCCCTGCCCCGGCGAGCTGCTGCTGCACAGGGGCGATCTGCTCGACCTCACCGCTACGGCCGGAACCGCCAATGCCGGAACCGCGGCGGCGCCCCGCGGCCACTTCACCATCAGCTGCACCCTGCCGCAGGTGTTCAGTGCCCTCGGGCCAGGCCAGCGGGTGCTGTTCGACGACGGCAGGATCGGCGGCGTGATCCGCGACGTCAGCGCCGAGGTCGTGACGATCGAGATCACCGACGCCAAGCCGCGCGGCAGCCGGCTGCGGGCCGACAAGGGCATCAATTTCCCCGACAGCGATCTGCAGCTGCCGGCTCTCACCGCCAAGGACCGCCAGGACCTGACCTTCGCGGCGGCCCACGCCGACATCGTCAACTACTCCTTCGTGAGCCGCACCGCTGACGTGGAGGCCCTGCTAGAGGAGCTGGAGGCCCTGGGGGCGACCCAGCTGGGCGTGGTGCTCAAGATCGAGAACCACCAGGCCTTCACCAACCTGCCGGGCCTGCTGCTCACGGCCATGCGCCGGCCGCTGCCGCTGGGGGTGATGATCGCCCGCGGCGATCTGGCGGTGGAATGCGGCTGGGAGCAGCTCGCCGCCATCCAGGAGGAGCTCCTGAGACTCTGCACCGCGGCCCATGTGCCCTGCATCTGGGCCACCCAGGTGCTGGATGAGATGGCCCGGCACGGCACGCCCACCCGGGCCGAGATCAGCGATGCCGCCCTGGGGGCCCGGGCCGACGCGCTGATGCTCAACAAGGGTCCCAACATCACCGCCACGGTGCGCACCCTCCGCCACATCGCCGCCGGCAGTCTCAGCAGCCAGCCGGAGCACCCCAGCCACCGCGACCGGCTGCGCTCCTGCCTGAGCTTTCCGCGCAGCAGCGACGCCTGATCCCAAGGGCGTCTTCGGTCGACGACGGCTGACCAGCCAGGCTTGGGGGGCGTTGAGCACCCCCCGCGCACTGCCCCCTGCCGGTGGCGCCCTTCTCAATGCCGCGTGGGTGCGATGGCTGCGCCGGGTGAGCCAGCACCTGATGCGCATCGCCAGCCACCTGCCTCAGAAGACCTGACCAGCGCCTGCACTGGCCCCAGCCACAGCCACACCCACAGTCACAGCCGACGTCAGCCGTTGAGCAGCGATCCCTTGCTGTCCTTGAGCTGCTTCCAGAGGCGGCGGATCTCGTCGTAGGCCTCCTCCTGGGTGAGCTTGCCGTTGCTCTGCAGGCCCACCAGCAGACCCACGCGATCGGCGAAGGTCTCGAGGTTCTGGTGAAACATCACCCGCTGGGGCGACCAGTCGGCGGCCCGGTAGGAGGAGTGGGACTCGAGCGGCCCCCGCACCGAGGGGAGGTCGCCGGAGCCCCGGTCGCCGGAGGGTGGGGTGGCGGGCGAGGAGCTCAAGAGGGCGAACCGGCGGCGCAATTTTCGGGACCTTAGCCACTCTTGCCGGGCGGCTCGTGCAGCGCCGGACACCTGCCGCAGACGGCCGGAGGGCCCCCTGGTGGCCGTACGAACCGTGGGGCAGAGCCCACTGTGGCCTGGGGCACCGACAGGCCCGGCGGCACCGCTCAGGATTGCGCCGACGCACGCCCGCGGCATGATCTCTCCGAGCCTGCTATCCGACGTGATGTTCTGCCTGCTGCTGCAGGCCTGCATCGTGGGCGGCGGTCAGCTGCTCGAGCGCTCGATCGCCCCCGCCCCCCCGTGCTGCGCCCGACCCCTGGTGCCCTGACCTCCCGCCGGCTGGAGGAGCGGCCGGCCAACCTGCCCACGGAGCTCTATGTGCATGGGGGCCGCCAGCCGAGCCGGTTCAGCGCCGTGGTGTTCGGGGCCCACGGCGCCGAACTCCGTGCTCTCCAGGGGCCTGAGGACCTCGAAGGCCTGAAACGCCAGGGAGAACCGATCTGGCTGCGCGTGATGGGACTCTCCCAGCCGGGGCAGATCACCGCGATGCTGGACGTGCTGGGGGTTCCGGCCGTGCTGCTGCCGCCCCTGCTGGAGGTGCCCCAGCGGCCACGGGTCGACAGCCTCGACCAGGCCCTGCTGGTGGTGCTGCATCGCCTGAGCGTGGCCCACGACCCGGCCCACCTGATCAGCTCCCAGGTGGGCCTGCTGCTGCTTCCCGGCCTGCTGGTGAGCTTCGAGGAATCGAGCCTGGGGGAATCCTTCCCCGAACTCACCGACTGGCTGCGCTCCAATGTCGGCGCGGTGGAGCAGCGGGACCTCGACGACATCCTCCACTACCTGATCGATGAACTGCTCGATGCCCTCTTCCCGATCCTCGAGCAGACCTCCAACATCCTCGACGATCTGGAGGAGGCAGTGCTGAGGCGTCCCCAGCCCAGGCTGCTCAACATCACCTTCCAGCACCGCAGCAACGTGCGCCGGATCCGGCAGCAGGTCTGGCCCCTGCGCCATCAGATCCGCAAGCTGCTGGGCCAGCGCCAGCAGCTGCTCGGCCCCGAAGCGCTGGCGGGTTTCAGCGAGATGGCCGATCAGGTGGAGCTGCTGTTCGAGAACTGTGAACTGCTGCGCCACCAGTGCGACGGCATCACCCAGGCCTATGCGGTGAGCGTGAGCAACCGCATGAACCAGGTGATGAAGACGCTCACGATCCTCACCAGCATCTTCGCTCCACTCACGGTGATCGGCGGCATCTACGGCATGAACTTCGAGCACATGCCCGAACTGCACTGGCGCTATGGCTACGCCTACGCCCTGCTGCTGATGCTGCTGGTGGCGGCGCTGCAGGTGTGGCTGCTGAAGCGGCGCGGCTGGTTCAAGGACTGGACGGCCCCGCGCTGAGACAACCCGGCCTTAACCATTCCCGGCAGCCCAGCCCAGCAGAGTTGAGCCATGGCACCTGCAGCCATGCCGTCGCGCAACGGCGACCACGCCCATGGCCTGCTGGCGGGCCACTGCCGGCGACTGGTCGAGCTGCACGGGCCGGCGCTGAAGGGGCGGGAGCCGGACGCCCTGGGCGGTGCGCACCTGACCGTGCAACAGCTGCGCACCACCCTGCAGCAGTTCGAGCCGGCCCTGGAACTGCCCGCTGCCGTGAGCCCGAAGCGCCTGGGCAAGACCCAGCGGCGGCTGGCGCTCACCAGGGAACTGGACCGGCTGCAGCAGCGGCTGGAGGTGGTGTTTCTGCCCCAGGTGCCGGAGCGGGAGAGCCGGCGGCTCAAGCCGGCGCTGCGGCAGCTGCGGCGGGAGCGTGAGCTGGCCCATCAGCACCTGGCGGCCGCGCTCAACAGCAGCGGCCATCTGCAGCTGATCGCCCAGCTCCAGGGCTGGCTGCGGCAGCCGCGGTACACCACCCTGGGCGAACAACCGCTGGCGGCGTGGCTACCGGAGTGGAACGCCGGCTCGGCGCCGCTGCTGCTGCACCGCGGCTGGTGGGTGGCGGAGCGGGGCAGTGAGCTGGAGGCACTGCGGGGTCTGGGCGAAGAGGTGGTGGCCGCCCACCTGCGAATCGCCAACCTCCCCCGCGGCGGCCTTCCTCCCTGGAGCCACGGGCGCCGGGGAGCCTGGCTGGATCAACTGAGACGGGCGAACGATCTGCTGAGGGAATTCCACGATCTGGAGTTGCTGCGCAGGGCGATCGACGGGCAGCTGCGCGACGGCATCGAGCGCGCAGTGCCCCAGCTGGAATGGCTGCTGGAGCAGCACCAGCTGCAGTGCTGGCGCCAGTGGCGGGAACTGGCGAAAGCCGTGCTGGCCGGCAGGCGCCAGGGCTCACCCCGGGGAAGGATCCGCGCGCTGCTGCTGCGCCTGGCCGCGCGCCTGGAGTGATGTGTTCTGGAACACAGCGGGCGGGTGGCCTGGCCACTGCCCCGGGCTGGGGTGAACCGTTACATTCCGCCCGATGCCCTTTGGGCGTCTTCCCTATCGGTGTGAGGACCCGATGAAACTCTTCCAGCAACTGCTGGTTGCTCCTGCTGCGCTCGGTCTGCTGGCCCCCATGGCCGCGACCGCAGCTGAGATCAACCTGGACGGTGTCAAGAAGTACACCTCCCCATCGCTGAGTGACGAGCAGGTCACCAGCATCTCCCAGTTCTCCGACGTGCGGCCCACCGACTGGGCCTACCAGGCGCTCTCCAACCTGATCGAGCGCTACGGCTGTGTCGCCGGCTATCCCGACGGCACCTACCGCGGCC
>JBATEO010000060.1:0-18665 GCA_049664045.1 Prochlorococcaceae cyanobacterium | reverse complement strand
CCGGGACCGCCCTGGACGGTTCGATGCGGGTGAGACGCGGCTGCGGCCCGAGGCACCGGCCCCCAGGGCACGGCCGCAGCGGCCGCACACCAGCCGGCCGGCGAGACTGCGGTCGGCCTTCACCGACCAGCTGCCGCAGTGGGGACAGGCCATGGCGGCTGGCGCTCGGCTGGGCTCCATTCCAGCGTGCCGGCTCCCCCGGCGGCGTCTGCCCATGACAGCACCCAACTGGTTCATCGCCCTTGTGGTGCCGCCGGAGGCCGGCTGGCATGGGTTCGGCACTCCGCTGCCGGCCGGTGTGCGCGGTGTGCCGGCGCAGGATCTCCATCTCACCTTGGCCTTCCTCGGCAGCTGCGAGCCCGCCGAGGCCACAGCTGCCTGGCAGGCCCTGGCGGCGCTGAGCAGCGAGCCGCTGCGGGCCAGAGCCGGGGCCTGGAGGGCTTTTGGGCCCAAGGAGGCGCCCTCGGCCTATGGGCTCACTTTGGCCCAGGGGCACGAGCAGGCTGCGCGGCTGATCGGCCTCTGGGGTGCGAAGGCTCGCCGAGCGGCCGGCTTGACGCCGGAACGCCGTGTTCCCCTCCCCCACGTGACCGTGGCCCGCAGCGGCCGGCGCCAGGCCGCTGCCCTGCGGAGCCCGATGGAGCGGTGGATGGCCACCGCGGCCCCGCCCGCCGGCGACGCCCTGCTCAGCGAGCTTGGGCTCTACACCTGGCACCGGCAGCGGGGCACCCCGGGCGCACCTCTGTTCGAGCTGGCGGCACGGCGGCTCCTGGAGGCACGGGGCGCTGAGCTGGCGGCTCCGGGGAGTCAGCTGGAGGCGGACGTGTAGAAGCGCAGGGCGAAGTTCCAGAAGGCGCGGCTGACCGCCAGGGCCACACCGGCCACCAGCAGACTGGTGAGCGCGGCCAGAGGAGTGAGCCGCCCCAGCAGGGCCTCGGCGGGCACCGTGGTGAGGAACGCCACCGGCACCACCAGGGTGAAGAACAGACGCAGACCGGCTGGATAGGCGCTGATCGGATAGCGGCCGGCGGTCAGCGCCGCCCGCAGCACCTCGGTGGCGTTCCAGGTCTTCACGAACCAGATCGAGGTGGCCGCCAGCACGAACCAGAGGGCATAGAGGATCACGGAAGCGGCGAGAAGCAGTGTCGCGGCGGCCAGCACCGCCCCCGCCGGCAGCGACCCCAGCTCTCCCCGGGCCGCCCAGAGCATCAGCAGCACCCCCAGCCCCATCTCCGGCAGACCCGCCGGGCTGATGGTGCGCAGGGACAACCAGAACTGGCTGTCGACCGGCTTGAGCAGCACGAAATCAAGCGTGCCCTCCTGCACATGGTTCACGATCCGGCTGAGGTTGGGGCGCAGCAGGGTGCTGGTGAGGCCATCGAGGCAGGTGTAGGCACCCAGCACCACCAGCACGGCATGCCAGCTCCACCCCCCCAGCTCCACCCCCTGGCGGTAGAAGAGCCACAGCACCATCAGGCTGCCGGCCAGGTTGCCCGCCATCGCCAGCAGCTCGATCAGGGCGTTGAGCTGGTACTCCAGCTGGGTGGCCAGGGCGGTGCCCCAGAAGCGGCGCAGCACGAGCAGGTAACGCATCAGGATCAGGCTCCCATGGCCGAATAGCGCCGCAGCCCCGCCCCCCAGAGCAGGGCCAGCGCCGGCAGCAGCAGCAGCAGCCAGAGCAGCATCGCCGCGAAGCCCCACGCCAGGGAGAACGGCGCTTCTCCGGCCATCGGCGTGCCGGCCAGCAGCTGGGCCGGAAAGCCGATCAGGTAGGGGAAGGGGGTGAGCAGGGCGAGACGCTGCAGGTCCGGCGGGAAGGCCTGCAGCGGCGCCACTAGGCCGGAGAGGAACACGTAGGGCACGTAGAGCAGGCGCTCGAGGGCGCTGGCCCGTTCGGTCCAGAAGCACAGGGTGGCGATCAGACTCTGGAGCAGGAAATGGATGGCGAAGGCCAGACCCACCGCCAGCACCCCCAGCAGCACGCGGACCGGGCCTGGCCAGGCGAAGGCCTGGGGCTGGAGCAGGAAAAACCCCGAGGCGATCAGCAGCACGAAGGGCAGGCGCGTGGCCTGCTCCGCCAGATGGGCCGCCACATAGCGCCAGAGGGGATGCAGGGGCTGCAGCAGGTAGGGGGAGAGGCGTCCCTGGAGGGCATCCTCCTCGAACTGCCACACCACCCACACCACGCTGAACTGGCGTGCCACGAAGGCGCACACGAAATAGCGGCCGAGCTCGGCGGGGCTCAGACCCAGTGGCGGACCGCCGGAGGCGGCGGCGCCCGCCACCGCCGCGCTCCAGACACCGAACATGATGAACGGCAGCACACCCGAGAGGGCCCAGAGGGCGATCTCGGCCCGGTATTCGGCCATGTAGGCGAACTGCACCGCCCAGAGCGTGCGCGCCACACGCGGAGGGGGGAGCAGCCTCATCGGCCCTCGGGCTCCAGCGATCCCTGTCGGAACACGCGGCCGATCAGCTCCTCGATCGGCGGATCGCTCACCACCAGATCGAGCACCGGCAGCTGGGCCAGCAGGCGTGACACCGTGGCGGTGAGGCGCTCGCGGGGGATCACCAGGCGCACCTCACAGCCCTCCAGCGCCTCGATCTCGCCGTAGCGCGCCAGCTCGCCGGCCGGCAGGGGCGTCGCCAGCTCCAGGCGCACCTGGCGCCAGGGGGTGAGGCGTTCGCTCAGCTCGGCCAGGCCCCCATCGTGAAACAGCCGCCCCTGGTGGATCAGCAGCACCCGGGGGCAGAGGGCGGTGATGTCGGCCATGTAGTGGCTGGTGAGCAGCACGGTGGCGCCGGTGCGGCGGTTGTAGTCGGCCAGGAAGCGGCGCACGCGGGCCTGGGCGTTGATATCGAGGCCCAGGGTGGGCTCGTCGAGGAACAGCACCCGCGGGCGGTGCAGCAGCGCCGCCATCAGCTCGGCCTTCATGCGCTGGCCCAGCGACAGCTTGCGCACCGGCCGGGTGAGCTCCTCGCCGAGTTCGAGCATGTCGGCCAGCTCGGCGATGCGCCGGCGCGCCTCCCGCTCGGGGATGCCGTAGACGGCGGCATTCACCCACAGCGAATCGAGCGGCGGCAGATCCCAGATCAGCTGCTGCTTCTGGCCCATCACCAGCGTGATCGACTCGAGAAAGGCGCGTTCGCGCCGGAATGGCCTGTGGCCTGCCACCTCCAGCTCACCGCCGCTGGGCTGGATCAGACCGGTGAGCAGCTTCAGCGTGGTGGTCTTGCCTGCGCCGTTGGGCCCGAGAAAGCCCACCACCTCTCCCGCCTCGATGGAGAAGCTCACGTCCCGCACCGCCTGCACCGAACGCCAGCGGCGATGCACCAGATGGCGCAAGGTGCCGGCCAGACCGGGCTGCTTGTCGGCCACGCGGAAGGTCTTGTAGAGACCCCGGGCCATCACGGTCGCCATGGCCGCACCCTATCCATAGAGTTGACGGCCTGACCGCAGCATCGATGCACGCCCTCTCGCTGCCCACCTGGTGGATCCACATCACCTCGGTGCTGGAGTGGGTGGCGGCGATGGCCGCCGTGCAGCGCCTGGCGCGGGTGCGGAGTGAGGGGGCCTGGCGCTGGCTGGCACTGGCCATGCTGCCGGCCCTAGTGAGCGCCATGTGCGCCTGCACCTGGCACCTGTTCGACAACCCGGCGGAACTCCGGGGCCTGGTGGTGCTGCAGGCGGCACTCACCACAGCGGGCAACGGCGCCCTCGCCCTGGCGGCCTGGCACATCCTGCGCCGGCAGCGGGCGGCCACCGACACTGCGCCTGCAGCGGCGGAGGGGATCGGTGGCTGACGGCGGTCTCGGCCTGGAGCTGCTGCAGCGGCTGGGGAGTGTCGATCCGACGCCCTTCTTCGTGTTCTCGCTGCTGCCCTACCTGGCCTTCCTGTGGCTGGCGGGACGGATCGCGGGCTTTCCCAGCCTCGCCCTGCGCGGCTTCCAGTTCACGCTGGTGTTCGTGGCGGTCACCATCGGCGCCTCGATCGTTGCCCTGCAGACCACCGGCCGGCAGCTGGCGGACGTGGACGCGCTGCACGGCGGGGCCGAAGCCTTTCTCACCCTGGCCAACCTGCTGGTGGCCGTGGGCTTCAGCAGGGCGCTGGAGGAGCGAGGCGGCTCCTGACGCCGCCGGTGAACAACTCTTACGCCGGGTGAGCCCGGAGCCGCCGCACCCCGGAAGATGGGGCGTCGGCTTGTGCCCCATGTTCGCTCCGCTCCTGGTCCAGCCCCTGGCCATGGCTCCCGCCACCATCACCTGGTCGCCGAAGGTGGCCCTGGTGATGATCGTCTGCAACGTGATTGCCATCGCCATCGGCAAGGCCACCATCAAACAGCCCAACGTGGGCCTGCAGCTGCCCAACTCCGCCCTGTTCGGCGGACTCAGCCATGGCGCCATGCTCGGCACCCTGAGCCTGGGTCACATCCTCGGCATGGGCGCAATCCTGGGCCTGGCCTCCCGCGGGGTCGTCTGAAGCCGCCTCCGGGCAGTTGATCACGAGCAGCGCGATCAACAGGTCGATCAATCCAGCGCAGACCACCGGGTGGCCACCATCCGGTGGTTTTGGCTCGCGCGATTGTTGCTGACGTTGCTGCTGATGACGCGGTTGCTGCTTACGTTGCTTCTGCTGCTCAGGCCTCAGCCGCACAGCAGTTCAGCTGTGCGTTGACCCACGCCGGCCTGTGCAGAACGCAGACTGCAGAACTCAGACGACGACGGGCTGGACGGCGGATGGCGAGCGCAGGGGCTGGGCGAAGTGAGCGGCGATGCGCTCGGCCATCTGGGGAGGCGTGAGACCGAGGGCCTGCTTGCTCTGATCCGGACTGGCATGGTCCACCAGCATGTCCGGGATGCCGATGCGGAACACGGGCACCAACACACCGTGGTCGTTGAGGCTCTCCACCACCGCGGAGCCGAATCCGCCGGGCAGGGCGCCCTCCTCCATGGTCACCACCCTGCCGATGCGGCGGGCCATCGGCAGGATCAGGGCCTCATCGAGCGGACGCAGGAAGCGGGCGTTGATCACGGCGGCCCGCATGCCCTGCTCCTGCAGCAGACCGGCGGTGGCCAGGGCCGGATGCACCATGGAGCCGTAGGCCACGATCAGCAGGTCGTCGCCGTCGGTGAGCAGCTCTCCCCGGCCGATCTGCAGGGGCTCGAAACCCTCCTCCGCCAAGGGCACGCCCTCGCCCTCGCCACGGGGGATGCGCAGGGCGCAGGGGCCGTCGTGCTGGATGGCCGTGATCAGCATCCGCTGCAGTTCGGCCTCGTCCTTGGGGGCCATCACCGTGAAGTTGGGCACGGCCCGCAGGTAGCTGATGTCGTACTGCCCCTGGTGGGTGGGGCCATCGGCGCCGACGATGCCGGCCCGGTCCATCACGAACGTGACCGGCAGCTTCTGGATGCCCACGTCATGAATGAGCTGGTCGTAGGCGCGCTGCAGGAAGGTGCTGTAGATGGCGCACACCGGCTTGAGGCCCTCGCAGGCCATGCCGGCGGCCATGGTGACGGCGTGCTGCTCGGCGATGCCCACGTCGAAGTACTGGTCGGGCAGGGCCTTCTCCAGCAGATCGAGACCCGTGCCGGTGGCCATGGCGGCAGTGATGCCCACCACCGTGGGGTCCTGCTCGCAGAGCTTCACCAGCGTCTGCCCGAACACCTTGCTGTAGCTGGGCGGCTTGGGCTTGCTGGAGGGGAAGGCCTTGCCGGTGGAGAGGTCGAAGGCGCTCTGGGCGTGGTAGCCCACCTGATCGGCTTCCGCATAGGGGTAGCCCTTGCCCTTGGTGGTGGCGACGTGAACCAGCACCGGTCCGTCGTGGGCGTGGGCCAGCTGGAACAGCTTCACCATTGCGGCGATGTCGTGCCCGTCCACCGGACCCATGTAGGTGAAGCCCAGCTCCTCGAACACGGCGCCGAGCTTGGGAACCGACAGGCGCTTGAGGCTCTCCTTGAGGTTCTTGAGCTCGGGCGGCAGCTCGCCGTGCAGGAACGGCAGGTGCTTGATCGCCTCCTCGGCATTGTCCTGGAGGAACTGCAGCGGCTTGCTGTGCCGCATGCGGTTGAGGTGGGTGGAGAGGGCGCCAACCGGCGGGCTGATCGACATGTCGTTGTCGTTCAGCACCACAAGCAGCCGGGTGTGGGGCAGGTGGCCGGCGTGGTTGATGGCCTCGAGGGCCATGCCGCCGGTGAGGGCACCGTCACCGATCACGGCCACGCACTTGAAGTCGTCACCGCGGCGGTCGCGGGCCAGGGCCATGCCCAGGGCCGCGGAGATGGAGGTGCTGGCATGGCCGGCGCCGAAGTGGTCGAAGCGGCTCTCGCTGCGCTTGAGGTAGCCGGCCACGCCGCCCTGCTGTCGAAGGGTGTCGAAGTTGTGGTAACGGCCTGTGACCAGCTTGTGGGGATAGGCCTGGTGACCCACGTCCCACACCACCTTGTCGTGGTCGAGATCGAGGGTCTGGTAGAGGGCGAGGGTGAGTTCCACCACCCCGAGGCCGGGTCCCAGGTGGCCCCCGCTGGTGCTCACCACCTCCAGGTGGCGGTCGCGGATCTGGCGGGCGATCGCTTCGAGCTCGCTGACGCTGAGGCCGTGCAGTTGGTTGGGATGGCTCAGCTCGCTGAGATGCATCGCGACCTGTCTAGTGACGTGCAATCTAGGGGTTGGTTCCAGATGGCCGGTGCCGATTGCGACACTGGGCCCCATGAACGAGCCGCCCGACATCGGTCCCGCCACCGGTCCCGCCACCGGTCCCGCCACCGGGCCTGCCAGCGACGGCTATCTGCAGCGGATCCTGCGTGCCCGGGTCTACGACGTGGCGATCGAGTCGCCGCTGGATGCGGCCCCGAACCTTTCGGCCCGCCTGGGCAACCGCGTGCTGCTCAAGCGAGAGGACCTGCAGCCGGTGTTCAGCTTCAAGCTGCGGGGTGCCTACAACAAGATGGCCGGGCTGAGCCCGGCGGAGCTGGAACGGGGGGTGATCGCCGCCAGTGCCGGCAACCACGCCCAGGGCGTTGCGCTGGCGGCCCAGCGGCTGGGCTGCCGTGCCGTGATCGTGATGCCGGTCACCACCCCGGAGATGAAGGTGAGGGCGGTGGCGGCCCGGGGGGCCGAGGTGGTGCTGCACGGCGACAACTACGACGCCGCCTGCGCCGAGGCCACGCGGGTTGCGGCCAAGCGGGGGCTCACCTTCATCCATCCCTTCGACGATCCCGATGTGATCGCCGGCCAGGGCACCATCGCCCTGGAGATCCTGCGCCAGTGCTCCACGCCGCCGGACGTGATCTACGTGGCGGTGGGCGGCGGCGGCCTGATCGCCGGCATCGCCGCCTACGTAAAGGCCCTCTGGCCCGGAGTGCAGATCGTTGGGGTCGAGCCGGTGGACGCCGATGCCATGGCCCGCTCCCTGGCCTGCGGTGAGCGGGTTCGGCTGGAGCAGGTGGGTCTGTTCGCCGACGGCGTGGCCGTGCGCCAGGTGGGCGAACACACCTTCGCCCTGGCCCAGCGCCACGTGGACCGGATGGTGACCGTGAGCACCGATGAGATCTGCGCCGCCATCAAGGACGTGTTCGAGGACACCCGCTCGATCCTCGAGCCGGCCGGCGCCCTGGCCGTGGCGGGCATGAAGACGGACGTGGCGGAGCGGCAGCTGCGGGAGCGCTGCCTGGTGGCCGTGGCCTGCGGCGCCAACATGAACTTCGACCGCCTGCGCTTCGTGGCCGAGCGGGCGGATCTCGGCGAGGAGCGCGAGGCGATGCTGGCGGTGGAGATCCCCGAGCGGCCCGGCAGCCTGCGCCGCTTCTGCGCGGTACTGGGACAGCACAGCCTCACCGAGTTCAGCTACCGCCTGGCGGATCCCCGGGTGGCCCACATCTTTGTGGGGGTGGCCATCCGCGACCGCACCGACACGGAAGTTCTGATGGCCGCCCTGGAGAACGCCGGCTTCCCCTGCCTCGATCTCAGCGACAACGAACTGGCCAAGCTGCACCTGCGCCACATGGTGGGTGGGCGCCTGCCGGCCAGCGCCGGGCCGGTGCTGGCCCAGGGCGAGGAACTGCTCTACCGCTTCGAGTTCCCGGAGAAGCCGGGAGCCCTGATGGCCTTCGTGAACGCCCTGCAGGCCAGCTGGAACATCAGCATCTTCCACTACCGCAACCACGGGGCCGACGTGGGCCGGATCGTGGTGGGGGTGCAGGTGCCGCCGGCCGAGCGGCCCCAGTGGCAGGCCTTCCTGGATCAGCTGGATTACCGGCACTGGGACGAGAGCGCCAACCCCGCCTACCGGCTGTTTCTGGGCTGAGCCGGCGGCTGAGCGGGGAGCTGGACTGGACCTGCGGGTTGCGGCGCTCCCGTGGGCCTGCGTACCGTTGCCAGCAAGGCTGTGGCCCATCCCGATGAGCAGCGACAGCAATCCAGGAGCCGGCGATCCAGCGGCGTGCGTCCTCTCCCTGCCGGCACGGCTGGAGGCGATCCTCTATCTGAAGGGGCGGCCGCTGAACCTGGGGGAGCTGGCCGAACTGGCGGGCGTCGACCGCGATGCCGCCGAACTCGGCCTGATCACCCTGATGGCCGACTACGCCCACCGCGACACCGCCCTGGAGGTGCGCCAGGAGGGCAGCCGCTACAGCCTGCAGCTGCGCGAAGGCCTGGCCGGGCTGGTGCAGAACCTGCTGCCGGTGGATCTGTCCACCGCAACCCTGCGCACCCTCGCCACCATCGCCCTGCGCAAGCGCATGCTCCAGTCGGAGCTGGTGGATCTGCGCGGCTCCGGCGCCTACGAACACATCAAGGAACTGCTGGCCCAGGACTTCATCGAGCGCCGCCGCCAGAGCGAAGGCCGCTCCTACTGGCTGAGCCTGAGCGAGAAGTTCCATCGCACCTTCGCGATCCGCGGCGAGGAGACTGGCGAACCGGCGCTGCAGGCCTCGCCGGCCCAGGCTGCATAGAGTCGCGGGAAGCCAGCGTCCACCCGACCCCACAACCACCCCCAACCCATGGAAGTCCTCGCCCAGCTGCTGCTCGTGTTCAGCAACACGCTGCAGATCTATTCGCTGATCCTGCTGGTGCGGGTGCTGCTCAGCTGGTTCCCCAACCTCGACTGGAGCAATCCGGTGCTGAGCACGGTGAGCTCGATCACCGATCCCTACCTGAACGCGTTCCGGGGGCTGATCCCGCCGATCGGCGGCCTCGATCTCTCGGCGATCCTGGCGTTTCTCGCCCTCAGCTTCGGCCAGCAGATCCTCGGCAGCATCAGCATGAGCGTGATGGCCGGGCTCTACTGAGCGGACCTTCGCCGTGAGACTCAGCCGGCCAGGGCCTGGAGTCAGCCGGCCAGGGCCTGCTCCAGGGGCAGCAGCTCATCGCCCTCGCCGGCCCGGGTTCGCACCGGGGCGTTGAAGCCCCGGGCTCGCACGCTGCGGAAGTTGAGGGGGCCTGGGGTGCCTGCCGGCACCGCCAGGCGCAGGGCAAAGCTGGAGCGCCCCGGAGCCACGTCGCCGATGGTGCCCACCCGGGTGCGGTTCTGCAGCACCGGCTCGCCACTGGCATCGAGGATGCGGGCGTACACATCGGTGTCAAAGACGGGGCGGCGGCCCGGGTTCTCCACCATTCCGCGCAGGGCGTAGCAGCGGGCGCCTGTGGCGCGCGGCAGATCGGGCTGGGCGGCCACGTCGGCGGCTGGGCAGGGTTCCAGGGTCACCTCGCTGACGCTCAGTTCGGCCGCCCAGGCCGGCATGGGCCGCAGCGCCAGCGTCAGCAGCAGCAGCGCGACGGCCAGGAGCGGGCCCAGGCGGCCCAGGGGTGGACAGCTCGGAGGCGGAACGCTCAGAGGTGGAAAGCTCGGAGGTGGAAAACTCGGTCGGTGGCGGCTCAACGGTGGTCTCCTTCGCCGCCGATCACACCCCGGGCGGCGCGGCTGGCCAGCTTGTCAAGGTTGGTGCGGGCCACCTGCTCGAGGTCGAGGCCCAGCTCCGTGGCCAGCTGGGCCACGTACCAGAGCACATCGCCGAGTTCCAGCTCCAGCGCCTGCTTCACCTCGGGGGAGAACTCACCGCCGCGGTCGCGGATCACCTTCTTCACCTTGTCGGCCACCTCGCCGGCCTCACCGCAGAGGCCGAGGGTGGGATAGATCGGGTTGCTGCCGGCCCCGGGGTAGCGGGCGGTGGCGCGGGACCGGCGCTGGTAGGTGTGCAGATCCACGCAGGAGCAGGCCGGCAAGGGGCCGATGGTAGTTTCGGCCGGGTCATTGACGCGCCGATGAATCACCACGATCTCATGCGTCGCACCAAGATCGTGGCCACGATCGGCCCCGCCACCGAATCACCGGAGCGGCTGCGCGAACTGATCGCCGCCGGCGCCAGCACCTTCCGGCTCAACTTTTCCCACGGCGACCACAGCGAGCACGCGGCGCGCATCGCCACCATCCGCGACGTGTCCGAGGAGCTCGGGGTGCAGGTGGGCATCCTGCAGGATCTGCAGGGACCCAAGATCCGCCTCGGCCGCTTCGCCGACGGGCCGATCACCCTCGCCTGCGGTGACAGCTTCCAGCTCACCTCCCGGGAGGTGACCTGTGACCACACCATTGCCACCGTCACCTACGACACCCTTGCCGAGGAGGTGCCTGCGGGCAGCCGCATCCTGCTCGATGACGGACGCGTCGAGATGGTGGTGGAGCAGGTGGACCGCCCGCAGCGGACCCTGCACTGCCGGGTGAGCGTGGGCGGGGTGCTCTCCAACAACAAGGGGGTGAATTTCCCCGATGTGCAGCTTTCGATCCGGGCCCTCACCGACAAGGACCGTGTCGATCTGGCCTTCGGGCTGGGACAGGGGGTGGACTGGGTGGCCCTCAGCTTCGTGCGCAACCCCTCCGATCTGCGCGAGATCAAGGATCTGATCGCCAGCCACGGCCACAGCACACCCGTGGTGGCCAAGATCGAGAAATTCGAGGCCATCGATCAGATCGACGACATCCTGCTGCTCTGCGACGGGGTGATGGTGGCCCGCGGCGATCTCGGGGTGGAGATGCCGGCCGAGGAGGTGCCGCTGCTGCAGAAGGAACTGATCCGCAAGGCCAACAGCCTCGGCATCCCGGTGATCACCGCCACCCAGATGCTCGACTCGATGGTGAGCTGTCCCCGCCCCACCCGGGCCGAGGTGAGCGATGTGGCCAACGCCATCCTCGACGGCACCGATGCGGTGATGCTCTCCAATGAGAGTGCCGTGGGCGATTTCCCCGTGGAGGCCGTGGCCACCATGGCCACCATCGCCCGCCGCATCGAACGCGATTACCCCCAGCGGGTGATCGACAGCCGCATGGCCAGCACCATCCCCAACGCCATCTGCCAGGCGGTGAGCACGATCGCCCGCAATCTCAACGCGGCGGCCATCCTGCCGCTCACCAAGAGCGGTTCGACCGCCCGTAACGTGAGCAAGTTCCGGCCCAGCACGCCGATCCTGGCGGTCACGAGCGAACCGCGGGTGGCCCGCCAGCTTCAGCTCAGCTGGGGTGTCAACCCGCTGCTGGTGCAGGACCAGAACTCCTCCACCGGCACCTTCAGCATGGCCATGGGAATGGCCCGGGAGCTGGGCTATCTGCAGGACGGCGACCTGGTGGTGCAGACCGCCGGCACCCTTGCCGGCGTCAGCGGCGCGACCGACTTCATCAAGGTGGGCCTGGTGTCGGCGGCGCTGCCCCGGGGTCTGGCGATCGGCAGCGGCTCGATCAGCGGACGGGTGCGGCTGGTGATGGGCCCTGAGGCCGCCTCTCAGATCCAGACCGGCGAAATCCTGGTGGTGAGGGAGACCAGCTCCGTCTATGTGGAGGCCATCCGCAAGGCGAAGGCGGTGATCGCCGAGGTCGGTGGAGACGACAGCCATGCCGCCCTGATGGCCCGCAGCGTGGGCATCCCGGCGATCGTGGGTGTGGCGAACGCCCTGGCCGAGCTGGAGCAGGGCGAGATCGTGACCCTCGATCTGCAGCGCGGGGAGGTGCACCGCGTGGCCCGCAGCCACACCATGGAGGAACAGGGCGGCATCGTGTAGGCAGCGGCTGATCTGCCATGGCTTCGCGGTTGCCCCTGCCGGAAACCCTCGGCATGGCCTTCTACACGCTGCGTGCCAACCGGCTGCGCAGCGTGCTCACGATGCTTGGCATCGTGATCGGCAACGCCTCGGTGATCACCTTGGTGGGCGTGGGCCGCGGAGCCCAGAACCTGGCCGAGGGGCAGCTGAGCAACCTGGGAGCCAACGTGCTGTTCGTGGTGCCGGGGAACAACAACACCCGCCGCCAGGGGATCGAGCCCCCCCGGACGCTGGTGCTGGAGGACGCCCAGGCGATCGCCGAGCAGGTGCCCAGCGTGAGCCGGGTGGCACCCCAGATCACGCTCAGCGAGGTGGTGCAGGCCGGGGGGCTGAGCAGCACCGCCTCGATCAACGGTGTGACACCGGAGTTCCTGCCGATCCGGCAATTCGAGGTGGCGAAGGGCCGGTTCTTCTCGGCCAGCGACCTCAGCGGCGTGCGTGATGTGGCCGTGGTCGGCCCCGACCTGGCGAAGAAGATGTTTCCGGGAGGCCCGGCCGTGGGGAAGACGGTGCGCATCCGCAACCAGCCCTTCGAGGTGATCGGCGTGCTGGAGGCAAAGGGGGCGGTGTTCGGCCAGAACCAGGACGAGAACGCCTACGTGCCCCTTACCACCATGGTGAGCAGGCTGTCGGGCCGCAGCCGCAACTTTGGCGTCAGCCTGAGCTTCATCAGCGTGGAGGCCCGCAACGCGGACAGCGTCAACGCCGCCGCCTTCCAGATCACCAACCTGCTGCGCCAGCGGCACCGCATCATCCGCGAGGACGATTTCGCGGTGCGCTCCCAGCAGGACGCGATGACCATCGTTGGCACGATCACGGGCGGTCTCACCCTGATGCTGGGGGCGATCGGGGCCGTGTCGCTGCTGGTGGGCGGCATCGGCATCATGAACATCATGCTGGTGTCGGTGAGCGAGCGCACCGCCGAGATCGGCCTGCGCAAGGCCCTCGGCGCCCGCAGCGGCGACGTGTTGCTGCAGTTTCTGGTGGAGTCGCTTGTGCTGGCCAGCATCGGCGGTGCCATCGGCACCATGGTGGGGCTGGGAACGGTGAGCCTGGTGGCGCTGGTGACCCCGCTGCCAGCCACCATCGGACCCTCGATGGTGGCGCTGACGGTTGGCCTGTCGGGATCGATCGGGCTTTTCTTCGGCGTGGTGCCGGCACGGCGGGCCGCCCGGCTGGATCCGATCGTGGCCCTGCGCAGCCTCTAGGCGATGCCACGGCGTCGCCTGGGAGCGCCTGGGAAATGTCTTGGCAAATCCAAAGAAAGCTTTAAGGCGTGCAGCGGGGAGCGCAAACAGTGGCTACCGCGACCAATCGCCTGGCCGCCCGGATGGCTAAGTGGTGCAGACGTGTTTCCGGGGTGTTCTTGGACCTGCTGACCTGCGGTTACCGCAACGGCACCGATCGCATGGTGATCGCCCGATGCGTGGGGCCCGAATCGTTCTTCCTGGAGCGGGTGGTGTTTCCCTTCGAACTGCTGAGCTTCGAGTGTCCAGCCGACACGGAACTGGAGGTCTGGACCCACGGACTGGGTGGACCGGAGCTGCTGGAATCGATCCCCGTGAACCAGCTCACCCTGGACGACGACGCCCAGCAGGGCCCCAAGGTGACAGCGGGCGGATACGGCCAGGTGGATCTGCTGGAGCCGTGGGCGGCCGCGGGCTAGAGCAGCGCCGTTACACTTAGTTAGAAAGTGTCTCAGCTATGAACCAGCGCTGGCGTCTGATCGCTCTGTGGCTTCTGCCCGTGGCCGTGGTGGCCTTCCTCGGCTGGCAGGTGCTCAGCAGCGGCAACCTCGGTGCCAACGCACCCACCTCCGCCGGACGCAACACGGCCGTGGCCCGCATGAGCTACGGACGCTTCCTCGACTACGTCGACGCCGGCCGGGTGACCGCCGTGGACATCTATGACGGCGGCCGCAGCGCTGTGATCGAGGCTGTCGACCCCGAGCTCGACAACCGGGTTCAGCGCCTGCGGGTGGATCTCCCCGGCGTAGCCCCTGAACTTCTGAACCAGCTCAAGGAGCAGGGGGTCAGCTTCGACATCCATCCCCCGCGCCAGTCGCCGCCGGTGCTGGGAATCCTGGGCAACCTGCTGTTCCCGCTGCTGCTGATCGGCTCGCTGATCTTCCTGGCCCGCCGCTCCAGCGGCATGCCCGGCGGCCCGGGCCAGGCCATGCAGTTCGGCAAGACCAAGGCACGCTTCGCCATGGAAGCCGAGACCGGGGTGAAGTTCGACGACGTGGCCGGGGTGGAGGAGGCCAAGCAGGACCTTCAGGAGGTGGTGACCTTCCTCAAGACCCCTGAGCGCTTCACCTCCGTGGGTGCCCGCATCCCCAAAGGGGTGCTGCTGGTGGGTCCTCCGGGCACCGGCAAGACCCTGCTGGCCAAGGCCATCGCCGGTGAGGCCGGCGTGCCCTTCTTCTCGCTCTCCGGCTCGGAGTTCGTGGAGATGTTCGTGGGCGTCGGCGCCAGCCGGGTGCGCGACCTGTTCAAGCGGGCCAAGGAGAACAGCCCCTGCCTGATCTTCATCGACGAGATCGATGCGGTGGGGCGCCAGCGCGGTGCCGGCCTGGGCGGTGGCAACGACGAGCGGGAGCAGACCCTCAACCAGCTGCTCACCGAGATGGACGGCTTCGAGGGCAACACCGGCATCATCATCATCGCCGCCACCAACCGCGCCGACGTGCTCGATTCGGCCCTCCTGCGCCCGGGTCGCTTCGACCGCCAGGTGATGGTGGACGTGCCCGACATCAAGGGCCGCCTTGAGATCCTCAGGGTGCACAGCCGCAACAAGAAGCTCGCCGAGGACGTGAGCCTGGAGACCATCGCCCGGCGCACCCCCGGCTTCTCCGGCGCCGATCTGGCCAACCTGCTCAACGAGGCCGCCATCCTCACGGCCCGGCGCCGCAAGGAGGCCACGTCGCTGGCGGAGATCGACGACGCCGTGGACCGGGTGATCGCCGGCATGGAGGGCAAACCCCTCACCGATGGCCGCAGCAAGCGGCTGATCGCGTACCACGAGGTGGGCCACGCCCTGGTGGGAACGCTGGTGAAGGCCCACGACCCGGTGCAGAAGGTGACCCTGATTCCCCGGGGGCAGGCCCAGGGCCTCACCTGGTTCTCCCCGGATGAGGAGCAGATGCTGGTGAGCCGCGCCCAGCTGCGTGCCCGGATCATGGGGGCCCTCGGTGGCCGGGCTGCGGAGGACGTGGTGTTCGGCCGCGAGGAGGTCACCACCGGTGCCGGCGGCGACATCCAGCAGGTGGCGTCCATCGCCCGCCAGATGGTCACCAGGTTCGGCATGAGTGAGATCGGCCAGTTCTCGCTGGAGGCCGGCAACCAGGAGGTGTTCCTCGGCCGCGATCTGATGACCCGCAGCGACGCCTCCGACCGCATGGCCAGCCGCATCGATGAGGCCGTGCGCCAGATCGTGCTCAGCTGCTACACCGACACCGTGAAGCTGGTGGCCGAGCACCGCGAGTGCATGGACCGGGTGGTGGAACTGCTGATCGAGCGCGAGAGTCTCGATGGCGATGAGTTCCGCGCGATCGTCTCCGAGTTCACCACCATCCCGGAGAAGGAGCGCTTCTCCCCCCTGCTGTCCGCCAGCTCCAGCCCTCAACCGGAAGCGGTGCCCCTGCGCAGTCAGGGCTGATCCAGAACAAAAAGAGCCCGCCGAGCGGCGGGCTCTTTCATCGGAGCCGGTCGGTGCGGATCAGACCGGGCGCACCGGGCGCTTCTCGATCACCTTGTCGATCAGGCCGTAGTCCACAGCTTCGGCCGGCGACATGAAGAAGTCGCGGTCGGTGTCCTCCTCGATGCGGCTCAGGGGCTGGCCGGTGCGGTCGGCGAGCTCCTGATTCAGCTTCTTCTTGAGGTAGAGGATCTCGTCGGCCTGGATGCGGATGTCGCTGGCCTGGCCCCGGGCACCGCCGAGGGGCTGGTGGATCATGATCCGGGAGTGGGTGAGGCTGCTGCGCTTGCCCCTGGCGCCGGCGCAGAGCAGGAAGGCGCCCATGGAGGCGGCCAGCCCCAGGCACACGGTGTGCACATCTGGCTTGATGTGCTGCATGGTGTCGAAGATCCCCAGCCCGTCATAGACGGAGCCTCCGGGGGAGTTGATGTAGAGGTAGATGTCCTTGTCAGGGTCCTCCGCCTCGAGGAACAGCAGCTGGGCCACGATGCGGTTGGCGGACTCGGCCGTCACCTGCTCCCCGAGGAAGACGATGCGCTCGCGCAGCAGCCTGGAGTAGATGTCGAACGCCCGCTCACCCCGGCCCGACTCCTCGATCACGATGGGAATCGTCGTCACAGGCCAATGGAGATCGCAGGGCCGATCCTACTGAGCCCAGGCGGCTAGGGTCGCTTCACCCACCGCCGAGCAGCGTGAGCGCAGCCCTCACCGTCTCCGACAGCAAGCGCGCCTTCCACCGCGCCTTCCCCCACGTGATCGCGCCGATCCACCGGCGCATGGTGGATGAACTGCTGGTGGAGCTGCATCTGCTCAGCCACCAGCGGGGATTCCAGAGCGACGCCCTGTTCGCCTGCGGCCTGATCCAGGTGTTCGACGGCTTCTCACGCGGCTACCGGCCAGCCGAGCACCGCGAACCGTTGCTGGAGGCCCTCTGTAGCGCCTCCGGATTCGACGCCGGCGAGCTGCGCCAACTGCGGGACACCGCCATGGGCGCCATGGGAGAGCACAGCGTGGAAGAGGTGAAGCAGTGGATCGCGGCCCAGGGCAGCGGCGCCCCGGAACCCGTGGCCAGCGCCCTGGCCAATGTGCGCCGTCCGGATTTCCACTACTCGCGGCTGGTGGCCGTGGGTCTGCTGAGTCTGCTGGAGAAGGCCCGCGGCGCCGACGCCATGGACCCGGCCTCCCTACGCCAGTCCGCCCATGAACTGGGCGAGGCCATGGGCCTGATGCGTGACCGGGTGGACAAGGATCTCAGCCTCTATGCCACCAACCTGGAAAAGCTGGCCCAGGCCGTGGAGCTGATGGAGGAAACCGTGGCGGCCGAGCGGCGCAAGCGTGAACGCCAGAGCTCGGGGGTCACTCCGTCGGCTGCGTCTGCGCCGGAGGATCCCCAGCCGGCGGCGGCGGAACCTGGGGCCGGACCGGCTGCGGCTCCCCCAGCTGCAGACGCCCCTGCAGCCGACTGATCCCCTTCTCCCGGGCAGGTTCCTGCGCCGCCTCCGGCCCGGTGGGGGAACCGGCCAGCACGCTCAGCTGGCGGGCCTGAAGCAGCGGCAGGGGCAGCTGCCCGGGCAGCAGATTGAGGGCCGCCAGCGCCTGCGGGCGGGCCTGCAGGCGCAGCAGCGGCAGGTCCTGCCAGGCTCCATCGCCGCCGGCAGGCGTGCCGGCGATGGTGGGTTCGGGGCCGAGGAAGAGCAGCAGCTGCAGCGACTCGCCGGCCTTGCCCAGCCAGCGCCAGCCACCCACCACCCGCCCCTGCTCATCGCGCCAGGTGGCGGACGCCGGACCTGAGGGCGCCGGCCCAGCGGGCTCCTGGGCGGCGTCGGGCTGGAGACCTCTGGCGGAGAGCCGCTCCGAGAGCTGGCCAAGGATCGCCGTCCAGGGAGCCGGATCGCCGTTGACCGGCAGCACCAGTTCCAGCCCGGCCTGGAAGGGCCCGAAGGGCTGGGGCCGCAGCCGCAGCTCGAAGGGACTGTCCTTGACCAGGGCCAGTTCGGCAGCACCGAGGCCGTACACCGAGCCCACCGCTTCACGCACCTCCTGGCGCTCCAACAGACCCAGAAGCAGCAGCTCCAGGGAACGGCCCTCCAGGCGCAGCAGCAATCCCTCGCCCAGGGGGTCGGGGAGGTCAGCGGCGGGAGCGGCCGACCCATCCGCGGCGGCGAGGGCCTGCGGGCCGCCGGCCTCACCGTTGAGCAGCAGCTCACCGGGAGCCAGCTCCAGCGCCAGGCACCCCTGCTGCAACCCCTGCAGCAGGGGGGCCAGGGGGCCAGCCATGGCCTCCAGGCCCGAGCGGCTCCAGTAGGCCCCCGGCTCCCGTTCCAGCATCTCCAGGCAGCGTTGCTCCAGACCCTGCTGGCGCCGGCTGGCCTGCACCAGCTGCTCCTCGAGGGAGCGGCGTGAGAGGGGTCCGGAGGCCACCACCAGCAGGCCGTCCACCTGGAGGCTGTTGGGGGGAGCTGGCAGGGCACCGACCCGGATCGGACGCGGCAGCGGCATCACCAGGTAGGGCCCGCCGGCCTGGTCCTCACTCCAGAGCTGCCACCAGATCTGGCGCTGCTGGCGCCAGAGCAGCTGGGCCGTGGCTCCATCCAGCCGCTGCTGCCACAGCGGCGGCGGCTCCCGCTCGGGAGCCCCGGGGAAACTCTGCAGGAGGCTGGCATGGGGCAGCAGGCGCCCCAGACCCTCGGCGCGGGGCCGGGGCATGCGCAGCAGCACCAGGGCGGGAACCACCAGCAGCAGGGCGGTGACCAGGGCGGTGGCACGCAGTGGCGGCAGGCGCAGTTGCTGCCGCCGGAGCTGGTCCAGGCGGAGGGCAGCGGGCCAGGGGATGGAGGCGGGCCAGCGGAAGGAGGGAGGCCAGGTCATGGCAGCAGGGCGTAGAGG
>JBATEO010000059.1:0-4050 GCA_049664045.1 Prochlorococcaceae cyanobacterium | reverse complement strand
GGGCTCGGCCGAGGCCGCCCTGGCCGAGCTGAGCCGGCGCGGGTTCACCGGCGCGGCGGTCGTGGGCCGGGTGGAGCAGCCGCCGGGCCTGGGAGAATGACGGCGCCGTCGCTGCTGCCCTTGTCCGCCCTCACCCGCTGCCTGGTGGAAGAGGCCGCCGCCATCGCCGCCACCGCCTCCCGCCTCGATCCTGACCAGGTGGAAACGGCGCTGCGGCATCTGGAGAGCTGCCGTGAGCGGCGCGCCAAGCTGGTGGTGACCGGGGTGGGCAAGAGCGGCATCGTCGCCCGCAAGATCGCCGCCACCTTCTCCTCCATCGGCCTGACGGCGGTGTTCCTGAATCCGGTGGACGCCCTGCACGGCGACCTGGGGATCGTGGCCGCCGACGACGTGGCCCTGCTGCTCTCCAACAGCGGCGAGACCGAGGAGCTGCTGGCGATCCTGCCCCACCTCACCCGGCGCGGCACCCACCGCATCGCCCTAGTGGGGCGGGTGGCCTCGAGCCTGGCCCGCGGCTGCGACGTGGTGCTCGACGCCTCGGTGGACCGGGAGGTGTGCCCGCTCAACCTGGCCCCCACCGCCAGCACGGCGGTGGCGATGGCGGTCGGCGATGCCCTGGCGGCGGTGTGGATGGAGCGGGCCGGCATCTCGCCGGTGGACTTCGCCATCAACCACCCCGCCGGCTCCCTCGGCCGGCGCCTCACCCTCACCGTGGCGGATCTGATGGTGCCGGCCCACGAACTCTCCCCCCTGGCCCCCGACGATCCCTTGCCGGTGGTGATCGCCCAGCTCACCAGGGGCAGCCCCAAGCGCGGCAGCCTGGGCGCCACCTGGGTGCATCACCCGGGCGAGCCGGCCCGCCTGGCGGGGCTGATCACCGACGGCGACCTGCGCCGGGCCCTGCAGCGCCACGGCACCGCCGAGTGGGACCGGGTGACGGCGGCGGCGATGGCCACCCGTGACCCGATCACCGTGACCCCGGAGGTGCTGGCCGCCGAGGCCCTGGAGCTGATGGAGCACAACCCCCGCCAGGCGATCTCGGTGCTGCCGGTGGTGCACCCCGAGCACCCCGGCCAGCTGGTGGGCCTGCTGCGGCTGCACGATCTGGTGCAGGCTGGCTTCAGCACCGCCCACAACCCATGAGTTTCCGCCTGATCGCCGGCCCCTGCGTGATCGAGAACCGCGATCTGGTGCTGCGGATCGCCGAACAGGTGAGCGGGCTCTGCCGGCGGCTGGGGATCGACTACGTGTTCAAGGCCAGCTTCGACAAGGCCAACCGCAGCTCCGGCAGCTCCTTCCGCGGCCCCGGGCCGGACGAGGGGCTGTCGATCCTGGCGGAGGTGCGCGAGCGCTTCGGAGTGCCGGTGCTCACCGACATCCACGAGAGCCACCAGGCAGCGCCGGCGGCCGAGGCGGTGGACGTGCTGCAGATCCCGGCCTTCCTCTGCCGCCAGACCGACCTGCTGGAGGCCGCCGCCCGGGCGGTGGACGGCACGGAGAAGGCCGTGAACGTCAAGAAGGGCCAGTTCCTGGCGCCCTGGGACATGGCCCAGGTCGTGGCCAAGCTGGCCGAGTGCGGCCTCGATCCGGCCAGCGGGCGGCTCTGGCTCACCGAGCGCGGCAGCAGCTTCGGCTACAACACGCTGGTGGTGGACTACCGCAGCCTGCCCCAGCTGCAGGCCACCGGCTGCCCGGTGATCTTCGACGCCACCCACGCGGTGCAGCAGCCCGGCGGCCGGGGCACCAGCTCGGGTGGCCAGCGGGAGTTCGTGGCACCCCTGGCCCGAGCAGCGATGGCGGTGGGGGTGGACGGGCTGTTCATGGAGGTGCACCCCGACCCCGAGCAGGCCCTCAGCGATGGGCCCAACATGGTGCCCCTGCACCGGCTGGAGGCGCTGCTGGAGCAATTGCTGGCGATCCGTGCGGCGGTGGCCGGCGGCGGCGCCGTGAGCACGTTGTGAGCACCCTGTGAGCAAGCCGCCCCGGAGGCCGCCGCGATGAGTGCTCTGGGTCTGCGCTCCCGACTGCAGCGGCTGCGGCTGGGCCGCCGGCTGGCGGCGGTGCGGCTGCTGGTGTGCGATGTGGACGGGGTGCTCACCGACGGCGGCCTGCACTACGACGAGAGCGGCCGGGTGCTGAAGCGTTTCGACGTGCGCGACGGACTGGCGGTGCGCATGCTGCAGCGCGAAGGCATCGAGGTGGCGCTGCTCAGCGGCGGCCGCAGCGGCGCCATCGAGCAGCGGGCCCATCACCTGCACATCCGCCACTGCCGGGTGGGGGTGGGCGACAAGGCCGCCGCCCTGGAGCGGCTGCAGGCCGAGCTGGAGATGGCCCCGGCCCAGACGGCCTTCATCGGCGACGACCTCAACGACCTCACGGTTCGGCCCCGGGTGGGCCTGCTAGTCACCCCGGCCGACGCGGCACGGGGCCTGCGCCGCCACGCCGACTGGGTGCTGCGCCGTCGCGGCGGCAACGGCGCCCTGCGGGAACTGGCCGAGGCCCTGCTGCAGCAGCGCGGCGCGCTGGAAGCGCTGCACCGCCACGGCTGGCGCGAGCACAACGGCTGAAGCGAACCCGCCGCCCACCGGCGCCTGGGGGGTCAGCTCGTCGCCCGCACCAGGGCCCGGGCCTGCTCCAGCTGCTGGGGGGTATCCACGGAGAAACAGTCATCGGGCACCTCGAAGGTGCCGATGGGGATGCCGGCCTCGATCAGGCGCAACTGCTCGAGCTTCTCCTGGTCCTCCAGGGCCGAGGGGCTGAGATCGTGCCAGCCCGCCAGCACATCTCCGCGGTAGCCGTAGAGGCCCACATGGCCCCAGTAGCTGGCGCGCCGGTGCCACTGCTCAGGCGGCAGATCGCGCACATGGGGCAGGGCGCTGCGGGAGAAAGTGATCGCCCGGCCGTCAGCGGCGCGCAGCACCTTCACCACATTGGGGTCATGGATCTTGTCCGGAACCAACCGATACACCGGCGTGAGCACGGGCGGCCGGCGCAGGCGGGCGAACCGCTCCACCATCGCCTCGATGATCGCCGGATCGAGCAGGGGCTGATCGCCCTGCACGTTGATCACCAGCGTGTCCCGGGGTGAGGCGCCGCCGGCGGCCACCAGCTCGCCCGTCACCGCCGCCAGGCGCTCGCTGCCGCTGCTGCAGCTCTCGGGGGTGAGCAGGCCCTCGAAGCCCCAGCTGAGGGCGGCCTCCAGCACCTCCTCACTGTCGGTGCAGGCGAACACCGCCGCCACCCCTCGGGCCCGCCTGCAGCGCTCCAGCACGTGCTGCAGCATCGGCCTGCCGCCGATATCGGCCATCACCTTGCCCGGCAGCCGCGAGGACGCCAGCCGCGCAGGCACGGCCACCACCACGGCCGGGTGGGCACTGGCACTGCCATCGGCCCTGCAGTTGGCCCTGCCAGCGGCATTCCCAGCGGCTCCTGGGTGCTCCATCAGCAGCGCTCCTGGGCCAGACGCTGCGAGCGTAGGCGGCGCAGCTCCGCCCCCAGGGCCGGCCCCGGCCGCCAGCCGGCGGCGATCAGCTCAGCGGGGCTCACGGTCGCCTTGAGCTGGCGCCAGCGCAGCAGCCAGCGCAGCAAGGGCCGGCGGTGCACACCTCCGGCCACCAGGGCCAGGGTCACCGCCTCGACGGAATGGCCCGGGGCCTCCAGCAGCTCGCACCAGGCGGCGGCATCGCCGGGCGTCGGGGTGGCCTCAGCCAGCCGCTGACGCAGCGTCAGCCACTGGGCCAGAAGGCGGTGCTGGCGGTGGGGCAGCTGCAGGCGCTCGGCCAGGGCCAGGGGATCGGCTGCGCCCACCACCAAAGCCGGCAGCAGTGGCACCTTGAGGCGGGTGGCCCACCAGAGACGCTGGTGCCAGCGCCGGTCGGCCTGCAGGCGCTGATCGAGCAGGATCAGCCCCCCCCAGCGCTGCAGCGCCGTCAGACCCGCGCGCCAGGGCTCCCGCTTGAGCAGCAGTTCAAGCTCCATGCGCAGGCGCGTGCCCAGGGCCGCCGGCGCCAGGCCGGGGGGATCGCCCGGCCGCCACGCCCAGGGCCAGGC
>JBATEO010000058.1:0-77449 GCA_049664045.1 Prochlorococcaceae cyanobacterium | reverse complement strand
GCCACCAGGCCGGCAAGGGACGCCTGGGGATCATCGGGGTCGAGGGGCGCGGTCAGCTCGAGACCCAGGGCCCGGGCCAGCGGAGCAGCGGCCTCGTCCAGGCGTGCCGCCACCTTCGGCGGCGTGCCGAAAGCCAGCAGCACCAGGGAGACCGCTGGCGTCGTCAAGCTGGGCTGCACAAGCGTCATGGATGTTTGCAGTACCTGCACCGACCCGCTTCTACCATCGGTGTTCCGCTGTCGCGTCTGCGCCCGCCGTGACCAGTTTCCTCACAGCCGATCGGCTGGCACAGGCAAGCCAGGCGGCGGAGGCGCATCAGGACACCCGGAGGCTGCGTCTGTTCAGCGGCACCTCCAACCAGGAGCTGGCCCGCGAGATCGGCGGCTACCTGGGGGTGCCCGACGGGCCGCGGGTGATCAAGCGCTTCGCCGACGGCGAGACCTACATCCAGATCCAGGAATCGATCCGCGGCTGCGATGTGTTTCTGGTGCAGCCCACCTGCGCTCCGGTCAACGACCACCTGATGGAGCTGCTGATCATGGTGGACGCCTGCAAGCGGGCCTCGGCACGCCAGGTCACTGCCGTGATCCCCTACTACGGCTACGCCCGCGCCGACCGCAAGACCGCCGGACGCGAGTCGATCACCGCCAAGCTGGTGGCGAACCTGCTCACCAAGAGCGGCGTGGACCGGGTGCTGGCCATGGACCTGCACTCCTCCCAGATCCAGGGCTACTTCGACATCCCCTGCGACCACATCTACGGCTCCCCCGTGCTGGTGGACTACCTCAGCACACGCGATCTCGGCGAAGTGGTGGTGGTGTCGCCGGATGTGGGCGGCGTGGCCCGGGCCCGGGCCTTCGCCAAGCAGATGAACGACGCTCCGCTGGCGATCATCGACAAGCGCCGTGCCGGCCACAACGTGGCCGAAAGCCTCACGGTGATCGGCGATGTGGCCGGAAAAACGGCCGTGCTGATCGACGACATGATCGACACGGGCGGCACGATCTGCCAGGGAGCCAAGCTGCTGCGCCGCAGCGGAGCCGCCCGGGTGCTGTGCTGCGCCACCCACGCCGTGTTCTCGCCGCCGGCGTCCGAGCGCCTCTCCGAACCCGGGCTGTTCGAGGAAGTGGTGGTCACCAACTCCATCCCCCTGCCCGAGGAGCGCCGCTTCCCTCAGCTGCGGGTGCTGTCAGTGGCCAACATGCTCGGCGAGGCGATCTGGCGGATCCACGAGGAGAGCTCGGTGAGCTCGATGTTCCGCTGAGCATGCCGCCGACATCCGACGTCATCCGGCGGCCCGCCCAGCCGACCCCAAGCCGCTCCATGACCAGCCTGAGCCGATTCGCGCGGCTGAAGGCGCTTCTGCCCGTGAGCATCACACTGCTGCTCACTGGCCTGCTGCCCATCGGGGCCAGGGCCCAGGCGGCGGGCCGTGATCCGCAGCGGCCGCCTGCGGCCTCCCGCATCGGCGTGTGGCTCACCAACAGCCCCAGCCCCCTCTACTACCAGCCCGCCCGGATCGATCGGACGGTGCAGGAGCTGGCGGCGGCCGGCTTCACCACCCTCTACCCCAATGTGTGGAGCCGGGGCACCACCTTCCACCGCAGCCGCTGGGCACCGATGGAACCTCAGTTGGAGAAGGCCAACCCCGGCTTCGATCCCATCTGCCACATGACCCGCGCGGCCCAGCGCCGCGGCATGGAGGTGTTCCCCTGGTTCGAGTACGGCCTGATGGAACCCGCCACCGCCGAGGTGGTGCGCACCAGGCCCGAGTGGGTGCTGCAGCGCCGCGACGGCAGCACCGCCTATCCGATGCACGGCACCACCATGGTGTGGCTGAATCCTGCCCACCCGGGGGTGCGGGAGCGCTTCATCGGTCTGATCACCGAGATCGTGCAACGCTGCGGCGTGGACGGCATCCAGCTCGACGACCACTTCGCCTGGCCGGTGGAACTGGGCTACGACCCCTACACCCGCCAGCTCTACCGCCAGGCGACGGGCCAGGAACCGCCGGCCAACCACACCGACCGCTTCTGGATGCGCTGGCGCCGCCAGCAGCTCACCGATCTGCTGCGGGAGCTGCGCGCCAGCCTGCGTGAGCTCGACGAGCAGGCCCGCAAGGGCGGCAAGGGCACGGGCCATCCCACCTGGATCAGCCTCTCACCGGGGCCCTTCCGCTTCGCCTACAACCGCTGGCTGCAGGACTGGGAGCTCTGGAGCGTGGGCAGCCTGGTGGACGACCTGGTGGTCCAGAACTACGCCTTCTCGGTGCAGGGGTTCGCCAAGGATCTCAACCAGCCAGCGCTGGTGAAGGCGCGCGAGTGGGGCATGCCAGTGGAGATCGGCATCCTGGCCGGCTTCGGCGGCCGCACCCCGGACATGCCCACCCTGTCCGAGAAGGTGCGCCTGGCCAAGGGCCGCGGCCATGGAGTGATCTACTTCTACTGGGAAGGGCTGTGGGGTGAGCACGCCGGCCGGGAGGGGGCGGAGTTTCGCCAGCGGGCCTTCCGTGAGCTGCACCGCACTCTGGCGCGCCCCACCGTCACCGGCCCCCGCCGCTAGGCGGCCAGACACTGCTCCACCACCTCCCGGCAGTTGGTGGAGAGCTCCGCAGCCGCGAGCTGGTCGAGCGCCTCGCGCAGGTGGGCCCGCCGGGCCGGGCCATAGCTCTGCCAGCGGCTGAACACCTTGGCCAGGCGGGAGGCGGTGATCGGGTTGCGGCGGTCCAGCGCCGCGATCTGGGCCGCCAGGAAGCGGTAGCCGCTGCCATCGGCGGCATGGAACACCGGCGCATTGCCGGCCAGTCCACCCAGCACCGCCCGCACCGAGTTGGGCGCGGCGGGGTCATACCGGGGGTGTTCCAGCAGCCGGGCAACGCGCTCCAGACCATCGGCGAACGGAGCCGAAGCCTCCAGCGCGAACCAGGCATCGAGGATCACGGGCCGCTGCTGCCAGCGGGCGTAGAAGGCGTCCATCGCCTCCTGCCGCTGCGGGATCGGGTAGCACTGAAGCGCCTGGAGTCCGGCGCGGGCCAGGGTCATCGAGGGGCCCTGAACCGCGCCGCGCGCCGCGGCGATCACGGCGCCGTCACAGGCGGCCACCCGCCAGCTCCAGATCGCCGCCGTGAGGCTGCGGGCGCCGTTGCCCTCGGGCCAGGCCCGATCCCACTCGCGACGGCAGCGCTCCAGGGCCTCGCCGAGGGGATCGGCCAGGGCTTCGCCGAAGCGCTGCTGCAGGGCCATGCGCGCGGCGTACAGAGCCGGCGGATCGGGCTCCAGGCCCGCGCCGCTGGCGGCATCCTCAAGTTCAGGCAGACCGGGCAGCCCCATCAGCGCGGCCCGGCTGGCTTCCGAAAGGCCGGTGTCGGCAAGGATGCGCCGGAAGGCGTCGATCAGCTCGCTCTCCAGCAGGTCATCGGCCTGGCCGCTGGCCCGGCGCAGCAGGGCTTCGCGCAGCAGCAGCTGACCGGCGTCCCAGCGGGCGAAGGCATCGCTGTCGCGGGCCAGCAGGTGCACCAGCTCGGCCGTGGGCCGGCCCAGCTCAAGCTTCACCGGCGCCGAGAACTGGCGCAGCACTGACAGGGCCGGCGGATGGTGCTGCCGAGGCAGGTTCACCACCCGCAGGTACTGCTCCGGCCTGTCCACCACCACCAGACGGGTGAGCTGGCCGGCCTCGCCGCTGCGGCTGGCCCGCCTGGCCTGCTCGTCGGTCTCACCCTCCAGCTGCAGCGGCAGGGGCCGGCCCGCCTGGTCGAGCAACCCCAGGGCCAGGGGGATCACCACCGGCTGCTTCTCGTCCTGACCGGGAGTGGGGGGCGTGTGCTGGTGGATCTGCAGCTCCAGCCGGCCGCTGTCCCCATCCCAGAGGCGGCGCACCTCCAGCCGGGGCGTGCCGGCCTGGTGATACCAGCGGCGGAACTGGGCGAAATCGAACCGCGGGGGGTCATCCACAGCGCCCCCGCCGGCGCTGGCGGCCCAGGCTTCCCCGGCGGCGTCCTGCATGGCCTGCACGAAGTCGTCGCAGGTGGCCGCCGAGCCGTCATGACGGGCCACATACAACGCCATGCCGCGCTGGAAGGTGGTCTCTCCGAGCAGGGTGTGGAGCATCCGGATCAGCTCCGAGCCCTTCTCGTAGATGGTGGTGGTGTAGAAGTTGTCGATCGCCTGATAGGCGTCAGGCTGCACCGGGTGAGCCGTTGGACCTGCATCCTCCCGGAACTGGGTGTTGCGCAGCATGGCCACGTTCTCGATGCGGTTGAGCGCGGCGCCGTGCAGATCGGAGCTGAAGCTCTGATCCCGGAACACGGTGAGTCCCTCCTTGAGGGAGAGCTGGAACCAGTCGCGGCAGGTGATGCGATTGCCGGTCCAGTTGTGGAAATACTCGTGGGCGATCACGCTCTCGATGCGCTCCAGTTCCGCATCGGTGGCCGTTTCGGCATCGGCGAGCACCAGCTTGGAGTTGAAGATGTTGAGGCTCTTGTTCTCCATCGCGCCCATGTTGAAGTGACGCACGGCAACGATGTTGTACTCGTCGAGGTCGTACTCCAGTCCGTAGCGCTGCTCATCCCAGACCATCGCCCGTTTCAGCGACGCCATGGCATGGGCGGTGTATGGAGCATCACCCGGCTCCACATGAATGCGCAGCTTCACCCGCCGCCCACTGGCGGTGGTGACGCTGTCTGTCACCTCCTCCAACCGGCCCGCCACCAGGGCGAAGAGATAGGAGGGCTTGGGGAAGGGATCGTCCCAGACGGCGTAGTGGCGGGGGGGTGCGGGGTCGGCGGGTCCCGGCTCCACAGGCGGATCCAGCTCTCCGCTTTCGATGCAGTTGCCGTTGGAGAGCAGTACGGGACAGCGGTGCCGGTCGGCCTCGATGCGCACCCGGAAGCGGCTGAGCAGATCGGGGCGATCGGGGTGGACGGTGATGCGGCGGAAGCCCTCGGCCTCGCACTGGGTGGTGAACAGACCCCCGCTGACGTACAGGCCCTCGAGGGTGGTGTTGGTGTGGGGGTGGATCCGCACCCGGCTCTCCAGCAGGAAGGGCCGCTCCGGTGGCTCCGGAATCACCAGCTCCCCGCCGCTTCGCCGGTAGGCGGTTTCATCCAGGGGCTGGCCGTCGAGGCGCAGCTCGCGGAGCTCCAGATCCACCCCCTGCAGCACCAGCGGGCCGGCCTCCACCCGGGGATTGGGGCGGAAAGCAAGCCTCGCCTCCACCTCGGCGTGATCGGCGTGCAGCCTCACGGTGAGATCGGTGCGCTCCAGCAGCTGGGCGGAGGGACGGTAGTCAGCGAGACGGACCGTGGTCATGGGCGGGCAGGCTTGTCGGCTGGCTTCTGTGCAGGCTGCCCGGCAGCAGCGCCGGGCGCCGTGCTCTGCACGGCCTGGCGCACGTCGCGGAGCACCTGCGGCGGCACCTGATCGGGACAGATCTCGACAGCACCGATCACGGCGGCGTTGACGGCTCCTCTGCGCAGGTCTTCCAGGCTGAGGGGGCTGGCGGACACCGGCGCGATGGCGCTTTGGTGGGTGTCCTGAATCCACCGGGTGATGGTTTCGGCAGCCACCCCCACCGCCCGCTCGAACTCGACCCCGGAAGCCCGTGCGATGCAGACGTTCAGGGCTGCCAGGCTGGTGTACGTCTCCATCTCGGCCTGGGTGGCCGGTGCCGCCAGGGCCGAGCCGCCCGGCACCAGACAAGCGGCGGCCAGCAGCGAGCGCAGCAGCGGGATGCCCAGCGCGGCGGCCTTGAAGGGCAGACCCGGGAGGTACAAGCGGGGGCTCCAGCGGAAGGCTGGCTCCATGCTGCTGCATGGACCGGGGCCTGCCGCCGCGGGCGCCCTGCCCATAGGGTGATCGCGTGAAGCCCACAGCCGCCGGCAACGCTCCCTCCGGTCCCGAGGACGGTGTTCGGGACCCGGACCCGCGCCAGACCATGCAGCTGCTGCTGCTGGCCTCCAGCCGTCACCTGGCCAGCCCGGATCTGCGCAACCTGCTGCAGCTGCTCAAGAGCGATGAGCTCGGGTTTGCCGTGAATCTCACCATCGCCGATCCCTGCCGGCAGCCGGAGCTGCTGGAGCTGCACCGGCTGGTGGCCACCCCGGCCCTGGTGAAACTGGCGCCGGGGCCCAGGCAGATGTTCGCGGGCAGCACCATCACCCAGCAGCTGCGCAGCTGGCTGCCGCGCTGGCAGCAGGAGCAGGTGGTGAGCGGCCTGGGCATGAGCCTGCAGCCGCCTGAGATCGACGGCAGTCGCAGCCGCCGCGAGCTGCAGTTGGAGGATCAGCTGCTGGTGCTGCGCCAGGAGAACGAGGCGCTGATCGAACGTCTGGGGGTGCAGGAGCGCCTGCTGCGGATGGTGGCCCACGAACTGCGCACCCCGCTCACGGCGAGCAAGCTGGCTCTGCAGAGCCATGAGCTCGGCCAGATCGACGTGCATCGGTTCAAGGATGTGCTGCGGCGTCGCCTGAACGACATCGAGGCCCTGTCGCAGGATCTGCTGGAAGTGGGCACCACCCGCTGGGAGGCCCTCTTCAACCCCCAGCGCCTCAGCCTGGGGCCGGTGGCGGCCGAGACGATCCTGGAACTCGAGAAGCTCTGGGTGGGCCGCGATCTGCGGCTGGTCACCGACATCCCCGCCGACCTGCCCGATGTCTACGCCGATGGGCGGCGCATGCGCCAGGTGCTGCTCAACCTGCTGGAGAACGCGTTCAAGTACACCCCTGATGGCGGCAGGGTGAGCCTTGCGCTGCTGCACCGCACCAGCCAGTGGGTGCAGGTGAGCGTGTGCGACAGCGGCCCCGGCATTCCGGCGCCCGAGCAGCAGCGCATCTTCCAGGACCGCGTCCGACTGCCCCAGACCTCTGGCACCACCTCCGGCTATGGCGTGGGACTGTCGGTGTGCCGGCGCATCGCCGAGGTGCACGGCGGACGCATCTGGGTGGTCTCGGAACCCGGGGAAGGGGCCTGCTTTCACGTGACCGTGCCGGTGTGGTGCGGCCAGGGGCCCGCTGCCTTGACGAAGGGACACCCAGGCCCGTAGCGTCCACTCATCGGCGCAACGGCCCAGATCCCGGATCCGGTGCCGCCAGTCCCCCAGCAGGCCTCAGACCGAGTGCCGCATGGAGTGACCCTGAGCCGTGGCCTCGCCCCCATCGTCTAGAGGCCTAGGACACCTCCCTTTCACGGAGGCGACAGGGGTTCGAATCCCCTTGGGGGTATCCAGACATCAGTTCCGTCAGTACGTTCGGGATTGCATGGTTCATCCTTCTCTTGTATCGCGAACCCTGTGTCGCGATATAAGAAGGTCGGGAGAATCCAACCAGAGCGGCTGGCAGCACGGGCGAGTCTCAACAGGCGAATCTCAGCCGCCGTGCCTCAACGGTCGGGACTCCATCGCCGGTGGCCAATCGGGCTGAGGTTCAGCGTTGGCTGACGTTCAGCTGTCCGGGCATCCGGAGGCGCGCCGAACGGCCTCCTGCTGCACACCACGCAGGTTGCAGGCCAGGTCCTGCTGCAGCCGCTGCTCGATCAGACCGATGGGCATTCCCGGCTTGCCCTGCACCGTGAGGTCGTACAGCAGCCGGGTGCTGATCTCGTCGCGATCCACGCGCCAGGTTCCTTCGAAGCGGCGGAAATCGCCGCTGAGCATCCGGAAGCGCAGCTCCCCGGCAGCGGGGTCCTCCTCCAGCTCCAGTTCAACCCTGGCACTGAAGCGCAGGCCACAGAACTGCTGACTGCCCACCTGCTCCAGGGCCACCCGGTTGCCCCGGCGCCAGATCTGACGGGAGCTCATCAGGTTGGGGATGAAGCGGTCCAGGTTGCCGTAGTCGGTGAGCACGGCCCAGATCCAGTCGGGTTCCAGAGCCAGACGCAGCAGGACCGCCAGGCGACGGGTTCCCTGTTCGAGCCGCTCCATCTCCTGCTGGATGGTGTCGAGGCTGCAGCTGCGCTCGCTGGGCTGACCGGCGGACAACCCGGCGGCCTCGACGGGTTGGGGGCTGGGCTGCAAGAGGCTGAGCGGCGCCAACGGGTGTGGCCGTGTGTGCTGCGCCACAACCTAACTGCATCGGCCGGATCTGCAGCGGCACCCGTGGCGCGGGAGGTGGCTCCTGAGCGGCTCTTTATGATCGGCCGCGAATCTGCCGGAACCTCAGCCGCCATGCGTGTCTCAACGGGTCGTGCCAATCAGTCCGACAGCCGCATGTTCAACGTGGTGGTGGAGGGATACGGCATCGGCCAGCAGCGCCAGGCGGAGCGGGTGTTCACCGTCCCCTTCAGCCAGCTGCAGAGCACGATCCAGACGATCGCCCGGCAGGGCGGGGTGATCACCGGCGTGTTCGCCATCGACCAGGGATCGGACAGTGGTTCCGCCCCGGCAGCGGTTGAATCCGTTCCCGCCTCCGCACACGGGCAAGCGGCACCTGGGCACGCCTCAGCAGAATCGGCCACCACCGCGCCGCGCCCCGCCGTGTCCCACGCCACCAGCCACGCCGCTGTCCCGGTCAACACCTACAAGCCGAAATCCCCCTTCGTCGGCACCGTCACCGAGAACTACAGCCTCGTGGGCGAGGGGGCCATCGGCCGGGTGAACCACATCACCTTCGACCTGGCCGGCGGCGATCCCCAGCTGGAGTACATCGAAGGCCAGAGCATCGGCATCATCCCCGACGGCACCGACGCCAACGGCAAGCCCCACAAGCTGCGCCTGTACTCGATCGCCAGCACCCGCCACGGCGACAACATGGCCGGCCACACCGTGTCGCTGTGCGTGCGGCAGCTGCAGTACGAGAAGGACGGGGAGACGATCAACGGCGTGTGCTCCACCTTCCTCTGCGACATCGAACCGGGCGCCCAGGTGAAGATCACCGGTCCGGTGGGCAAGGAGATGCTCCTCCCCGACGACGAGGAGGCCAACGTGATCATGCTGGCCACCGGCACCGGCATCGCGCCGATGCGGGCCTACCTGCGGCGCATGTTCGAACCCGCCGAGCGCGAGAAGAACGGCTGGCACTTCCGCGGCAAGGCCTGGCTGTTCATGGGCGTGCCCAAGACCCCGAACCTGCTCTACGACGCCGATTTCGAGCACTACCTGCAGGAGTTCCCCGACAACTTCCGCTACACCAAGGCCATCAGCCGCGAGCAGCAGAACGAGAAAGGCGGCCGGATGTACATCCAGGACCGGGTGCTCGAGCACGCCGACGAGATCTTCGCGATGATCGAAAACCCCAAGACCCATGTGTACATGTGCGGTCTCAAGGGCATGGAGCCCGGCATCGACGAGGCGATGACCGCCGCCGCCGCCGCCAAGGGGCTCAACTGGAGCGAGCTCCGGCCGGCCCTCAAGAAGGCCGAGCGCTGGCACGTGGAGACCTACTGATCAGCGTGATCAGTTCCACGGTGCTTGTTTCCTCACAGCCCCGATCAACCGCCACCCCTGCGCGGCGCTGCCAGGCAGCCTGGGTCTGATCGAACAAGATCCGGGGAGAGTCCGTTCATGACCGCCGTGTTCACCAACCCTCTGCGGGTCGGCCTGCGGCAGGAGCGGATCATTCCCTCCCAGTGCATCGTGATCTTCGGGGCCAGCGGTGACCTCACCCACCGCAAGCTGATCCCGGCCCTGTTCGAACTCTTCCGCCAGCGCCGCCTGCCCAGCGAATTTGCGGTGCTGGGCTGCGCCCGGCGCCCCTGGAGCGATGAGGAGTTCCGCACGCGCATGGCCGAGGCCCTCGGCAAGACGATCGAGGGCCATGGCCACACCTGGCAGTCGTTTGCCGCGGGCCTGTTTTACGAGCCTGCCGATCTCTCCAACCCGGCCTCGATCCAGGCCCTGGGCCATCGGCTCGAGCAGATCGACCGCCAGCGCGCGACCCGCGGCAACCGCACCTTCTATCTGTCGGTGTCGCCGGCCTTCTACGGCAGCGGCACCCGTGCCCTGGCCGCCGCCGGTCTGCTTTCCGACCCGGAGCGCAGCCGCGTGGTGATCGAGAAGCCCTTCGGCACCGACTACCCCAGCGCCCAGGCGCTCAACAAGGTGGTGCAGGCCAGCGCCAAGGAGAAGCAGATCTTCCGGATCGACCACTACCTCGGCAAGGAGACAGTCCAGAACATCCTGGTGCTGCGCTTCGCCAACACGATCTTCGAGCCGGTCTGGAACCGCAACTTCATCGCCAACGTGCAGATCACTGCGGCGGAAACGGTGGGTGTGGAAGAACGGGCCGGCTACTACGAAACCAGTGGCGCCCTGCGCGACATGGTGCAGAACCACCTCACCCAGATCCTGGCGCTCACGGCCATGGAGCCCCCCGGGCGCTTCGACGCCGAGGCGATCCGCAACGAGAAGGCCAAGGTGCTGCAGGCCGCCCGGCTGGCCAGCCAGGGGGAGCCCTGGAAATGCTGCGTACGCGGTCAGTACGGCTCCGGTGGCAGCAGTCGCAGCCCGATCCCCGGTTACCGCCAGGAGCCCGGCGTGAATCCCAACAGCACCACGGAGACCTACGTGGCGATGAAGCTGTTCATCGACAACTGGCGCTGGCAGGGGGTGCCGTTCTATGTGCGCACCGGCAAGCGGCTGCCCAAGCGGCTGAGCGAGGTGGTGCTCACCTTCCGCGAGGCGCCGGTGCACCTCTTCGACGCGGCCGGCGGCGCCCCCACCCCCAACCAGCTCATCCTGCGCATCCAACCGGATGAGGGGGCGAACATCCGTTTCGAGGTCAAGGCACCCGGGTCGGGCATGCGCAGCCGCCCGGTGGATATGGCCTTCAGCTATGACGAGAGCTTCGGGGAACCCAGCGACGAGGGCTATGTGCGCCTGCTGGCCGACGCCATGCTCGGCGACCCCACCCTGTTCACCCGCAGCGATGAGGTGGAGGCCGCCTGGCGGCTCTACACCCCCCTGCTCGAGCTGATCGAGGACTCTCCCTGGCAGCTTCCTGTGCACCCCTACGAGGCCCGCACCTGGGGGCCGGCCGCCGCCGACAACCTGCTTGCCGACGACGGGCTGGTCTGGCGTCGTCCATGAGCCCAGCCCCCTCCCCTCCCGCCATGTCACCCCAACTCACCCTCCAGGCCCCCACGGCTCTTCCGCCGGCGGAGGTTCTCAGCTACCTGAAGACCCTGTGGGGCGAGGGACTGCAGGATTCCGACGGCGCCACCACCTTCACCCTGGTGGTGTACGAGGGCTCGTGGCTGCAGCAGCACCTGATCCGCACCGGTCGCGCCGACGGACCGCTCACCGGCCTGCTGGAACCGGAACTGATCGAGGCCGCCAAGCAGGCGGTGCAGGAGATCGACCTGCCCCTGAGCACGGCCGTGATGGATCAGCGCCTGGCCTGGGAGCTGGGGCAGCTACCCGGGCACCACCAGGTGCAGGATCTGCGCGGCCAGTTCGTGGACAGCGCCATCAGCGCCCACAAGCCCCGGCGCCTGATCACCCTCGCGCCCACCCTCGACGAGGGTCAGCCGCTGGAATCCTTCGTGGCCGCCTACTGCCCGCTGCCGGAGGAGGGTGGTGCCGGCACGGCCTGCGGCGACGTGGTGGTGCTGCGGGGTGGCCGGGGCTCGCTCCAGCAGTCCCTCGAGCTGATCCATTCGTTGATCACCTCCGATCTGCCCTGCTGGGTGTGGTGGAACAGCAGCCTCGACGAGGCACCGGAGCTGCTGGAGGCCCTGGCACCGCTGCCTCGCCGCCTGGTGGTGGACAGCTCCCTGGGCCAGCCCCGCCGCTGCATCGACCTGCTGGTGAAGCGCATCGAGGCCGGCCAGGCGGTGAACGACCTCAACTGGCTGCGGCTGCGCAGCTGGCGCGAGTCGCTGGCAATGGTGTTCGACCCGCCCTCGCGCCGCAACGCCCTGGAGCACGTGGTGCAGCTGGACATCGACGTGGAGGGCGACCATCCCCTCAAGGGCCTGCTGCTGGCGGCCTGGATCGCCGACCGTCTGGGCTGGCACCTGAGCGACTCCTACCAGCTGGACGGCGACGGCATCGGCGCCGAATTCGAGCGCACCGATGGCGCCGCCGTGCAGTTCCGCCTCATGCCGGTGCCGGTGGGCAGCCCCAAGATCCATCCCGGCGCCCTTGTGGGCCTGCGGCTGATCTGCGCCCCCCAGGGCCGGCCGCCGCTGTGCGTGATCCTCTGCTCCGAATCCGGGGGCTGCATGCGTCTGGAATCCGGCGGCATGGCCTCGATGGAGCTGGCCGAGGACGTGGTGCCCCTGCCCAACGAGAGCGAGGAGATGGAATTGGCCCGGCTGCTGGCCGGCGGCCACGACACCACCAACCCCCTGCTGGCCGCGGCCGCGCCGCTGGCCGCCCAGCTGCTCCCCTGCTGAGGGGCCGCCGCCATGCCCTGCCTGATCGCCGCTCCAGCGAGTGGCAGCGGCAAGACCCTGCTCAGCCTCTGCCTGGCCGCCCTGGCCCGGCGCCGGAACCTGCGGCTCCAGCCCTTCAAGGTGGGGCCCGACTATCTCGACCCCCAGCTGCTCAGCCGGGTGAGCGGGCAGACCTGCCGCAACCTCGATCCGCTGCTCTGTGGCGAGGCGTGGGTGGAACGCTGCTTCCACTGGCACGGCAGCCGTGCCGACCTGGCCCTGGTGGAGGGCGTGATGGGACTGTTCGACGGGCGTGGACCGGGCAGCGAGGGGAGTTCAGCGGCCTTGGCGGTTCAGCTGGGACTGCCCGTGATCCTCGTGGTGGAGGCCTCCCGTCAGGCGGGATCAATCGCCGCTCTGGTGCGCGGCTTCCGGGACCATGGCCCGCCCCGGGTGAACCTGGCCGGGGTGGTGCTCAACCGGGTGGGCTCCGAGCGGCACCGCACCCTGCTGGCCGAGGCCCTGGCGGCGGTCTCCGTGCCGGTGCTGGGAGCGTTGCCGCGGCACTCGTCCCTGGAGCTGCCCAGTCGACACCTTGGCCTGCTGCCCCCCGGCGAGGTGAGCGACCTGGAGAACCGCCTCGCCACCTGGGCGGACCTGGCGGAGCGGCACCTGGATCTGCCGCGCCTCTGGCCCCTGCTCGCTCCGCCGCCGCCTGTCGCCCCAGGGGGCGGTTCTGAAGCCCAGGGGGATCCCATCCAGGCGCTGGTGCAGCTCCCCGGCGGCAGCGGGCAGGGGCATGAGCCTCGCGACCGGATGGTTGGCGTCAGGGTGGCGGTGGCCAGCGACGCGGCCTTCCATTTCCGCTACCCCGAGGCCGGCGAACTGCTGGCGGCCCTGGGCCTGGAGCTGTGCTCCTGGAGCCCCCTGGCCGATGAACCGCTGCCGCCCGGCTGCGCCGCCGTGCTGCTGCCTGGCGGCTACCCGGAGCTCCATGCCGAGCGGCTGGCGGCGGCCCAGCGCAGCCTGGCGGACCTGCGCCGGGCCTTCGGCGCCCGGCTGCCGATCGTGGCCGAGTGCGGCGGCCTGCTGCTGCTCGGCCAGGAGCTCTGCGATGCGCAGGGTCAGGCCCATCCCATGGCCGGCCTGCTGCCCTTCCGGGCCCGGCGCGGCGACCTCAGCCTCGGCTACCGGCAGGCCACGGCCCTGGGCGACGGGCTGCTGGTGCGCCGTGGCGAACGCCTGCAGGGCCATGAATTCCACCGCTGGCAGCTTGAGGGGACGACACAACAGCCACCAGCTGCTGACGGACTGGAGCTGTGGCAGCTGGTGGGCTGGGGCAGTGCGCCGCGGGCGGAGGGGTGGCGCACAGCCCATCTGCACGCCAGCTGGCTGCATCAGCATTGGGCCGGCTGCCCGCAGCTCCCCCGGCGCCTGGCGGCGGCCGCCCGGCAGGCGGCTGGTGCCCTGAGCGCCGGCACCTGGCCATGATCCGTGGTCCGCGGCGATGACCCAGGTGCTCGGGGAGCTGCTGGCCGTCGACCTCGCGGGTGGGTTTTCGCCTCTGCACATCGCCCTGCTGATGACTGTGGGCCATGGCCTGGTGCTGACGATGGAGAAGGGCTGCGGCTGGAGCAGTTCGGCGGGGGGATCCGGTGCCGGCTGGGAATCGAAGGTCTGCGGCTGGGCCTGGGCGGCCGAAGGAGCTGGTGGCGAACGGAGGCTCAACAGCAGGCATCAGAAGCTGATCAGCCAGCTCGCGACTGGCCGGAGCCGAGCCAGCTGAGATCGCGGATCAGTAGCAATAACAATACCAAATTAAGCTAAAGACGACCCGTAAACAATCATTGCCCACCCACAAGACAACCTAGAGAATCTCCAGACTGAAAGCACCCAGAGGGAATCACCAGGATGAAGTCGAGATGACAACCCAACTCACCAACACAGGCTGGTTCAACGGGACAACAGGCACCTGGAGCAAACGCGACGACAGGGTTCGAGATCTGCGGAAGGGCATTGAACTATCCTCGCGCTTCAGGCCCCGCACCGGCGCAGGCGATGACCTGATCGATGGCGCCGCCGTGCGACGCAGCGGCCTCACCATCGCTGGCAGCCTCAAGACCGAGGCCGGCAACGACAGGGTGCGCGGCGTATCGCAGTCCCAGGCAGGGATCCTCAACGAAGGAACCATTGACACCGGACTTGAGAACGACAAGATCCTCGGCAGGTCGACAGACTCCAGAGGCCTGGAGAACCAGGGGTATCTTTATACCAGCGGTGGCAACGACCTGATCACAGGGCGGAGCAGCAGCCAGGAAGGCATCACCAACAGCGACTACATCTACATGGCCGCCGGCAACGACATCATTCGCGGCGCAGGTGTTCTGGCAGGTCTTCGCAACGACGGCTACATCGACATGGGCACCGGATCCGATGTCGTGGATGTCCGACGGGGAGGCTTTGAAGGAACTGGATATCTCTACATGGGTTCAGGCTTCGACAAGGTGTTCGGCTTCGGCCCTCAGACCCTTGACGGAGGAGGCGACCGCGATTCCCTGCTCCTGAACCAAGGACAATACAAAATCACAAACAACATCGACGAGTGGGGAAACACCTATGGCAAAAAAATCACAGACAAGAGCGGCACGTCGATGATTGTCAACAGCTTTGAAAGCATCGGCAGTGCGGTTTCACTCAAGGAAGTTGATCTCGAGAACGGCACCCTGCTCATCAATGCCATGGGAGATGTGAGCTATCTCTGAGTCGGTTCATCCTCCAGCCAGCCTGCCCAGAGCCGTTGATCGGCCTGGCTGCCCGGGCCGGCCACCAGTGTCACCGCCTGGCTGGCCCGGCTCACGGCCACATACACGAGCTGACGACGCAGCAGCTCGTCCCGGGGCCAGAAGACATCGCTGTCAACGAACACCTCGCCGAAGGTGCTGCCCTGGCTGCGGTGCACCGTGAGCACGGCGGCGGGCCCCAGCGCCGCGAAGGCGTCGCGCACCAGGAAGAACTGCCGCCACAGCCCCCGGGCCGCGGCCTTGCCCTGGTCCCGGGCCACGCCGCGGGCGGAGGTGCGCAGCCGCTCGAGCACGCCGTCGAGGACCTGACGGGCGGCACTGCCCGCCGGCGGCAGCAGGCGCAGGCTGAGCGGCGTCTCACCGGCCTGCGCCATGGTGGTGACCGTGGCGGTGAGGGTGTCGATCAGCGGGGCATCGCTCACCCCCAGATCGGCCAGGTCGCAGCGCTCGGGGGCCACATCGCGCACCACCAGCTCCCGGTTGGAGCCGAGCACCATGTCCGGCTCCTCGGCCGCCTCCTCCCCCTGCCGGCAGGCGGGAGCCATCACGGCGCTGCGGCTGATCAGCACCTCTCCCGGCAGCACCGGCAGCTGGTCGGCCATCTCACCATGAAGGGCGCGGCGGGCGATCGGCACCAGCCGCTCCAGCGAGCGGTTGGTGTAGCAGAGGATCCTGGCCAGGTCGGGATTGTCGGTTTCGGCGCAGCGGCGCAGGGCGGCCTGAGCCTCCAGAAGCCACTCCTGGCGATCGAGCAGGGCCACCCGCCCCTCGGCGGTGCGGACCGGCGGCAGCGGCGGCGGCGGCCGGCAGGGCAGGACCTGCTCGCGGATCCCCTGGGCCAGGCGCAGCACCGGCCCCTGGTGGCGCACCACCTGACGCAGGGCCACGGCACGGGCACGGCCCAGGGCGAACACCGGACTCTCGGGCTCCCCCACAGGCGGCAGCTGGGCGGGATCACCCACGAACACCAGTCGGGTGCGGAAGGGATGGGCGCAGCGCAGGGTGATCTCCAGCAGCTGGCTGTCCACCATCGAGGCCTCATCGATCAGCACCAGCCCCAGGTGCTCCAGCGCCCCGGCGGTGTGCTCACTCTCCTCGCAGCGCTCCAGATCGCCCTGCCTGCGGAGCCGCAGGCGCAGGAGCCGGTGGATGGTGGAGGGGAACCAGGTGGGGCTGAGGCCGGCCGTCTGCAGATGGCTGCGCAGCACGCCCACCGCCTTGTGGGTGGGGGCCACCACGGTCCAGCAGAGGCCTGAGGCCTCCGCCTGGCCCAGGAAGCGCATCGACAGGAAGGTCTTGCCGGTGCCCGCGTAGCCGCTGAGCACGAAGGGCAGGCCGGCGGCCGGTTCGGCCAGCCACGCGGCGAAGGCCTCGCAGGCCGCCTGCTGATCGGCGGTGAGGACGTCAGCCAACGGCGCCCGGCAGGCCCCAGAGCTGCGCCAGGTGCAGGGGCGAGCCCAACAGGACCAGTCCGGGCAGGGCCACGGCTGGACCCATCAGGGCCCCCGCGAGCACCTCCAGGCGGGTGTGGCCGAGGTTTTCCTTCAGGCGTGGCAGGGGGCCGCCGACGGAATGCCCACCTGTACCGTCCTGCGGAGTCCAGGCATTCACCCGCGCCGCCGTGAGACCGGCGGCGCGGCGCACCCCCGAGGCGTCGTAGAGCACCACGAAGCACATGGTGGCCGCCAGGGCGAAGAGGGGATCGGAGAAACCCAGCTGCCAGCCGAGCCCCGCCGCCGTGCCGGTCAGCAGCGCCGAATGGCTGGAGGGCATGCCGCCGGTTTCCACCAGCACGCGGGGATTCCAGCGCCGGTGCACCACGAGTTCGATCACCAGCTTGGACAACTGGGCGACGCCGCAGGCCGCCAGCCCCCACCAGAGCACGCCGTTGTTGAGGAGAGCGATCATCGATCGCGACTGGTGATGTAGTCAGCCAGGGCCAGCAGCGGCGCCGCTGTCAGTCCGCCCTGTTCACCCTCGGCGAAGGGGATGAGGGCGGCCTTGGCCTCCGCCACCAGGGAATCGGCCCGCTGGCGCGACTCCTCCAGGCCCAGCAGCTTCGGGTAGGTGGTCTTGTCGGCGGTGAGGTCCTTGCCCGCCGTCTTGCCCAGCACCTCGCTGCTGGCGGTCACGTCGAGGATGTCGTCGATGATCTGGAAGGCCAGGCCGATGCCGCGGGCGTAGGTGCCCAGGGCCTGCAGCAGGGCATCACCGGCACCGGCGATGTGGGCGCCGCAGATCACACAGGCCCGCAGGAGGGCACCGGTCTTGTGCAGATGGATGTACTCGAGGGTGTCGAGGTCCACGTCCTTGCCCTCGCACTCCAGGTCGACCACCTGGCCGCCCACCAGGCCAGGAGCCCCGGAGGCCAGCGACAGCTCCCCCACCACGGCCAGCAGGCGCTCGGCCGGCACCCCCGGGCTGCGCAGCGCCACCATCTCGAAGGCGCGGGTGAGCAGGGCATCGCCGGCCAGGATGGCGTTTGCCTCGCCATACACCTTGTGGTTGGTGGGCCGGCCGCGGCGGAGGTCATCGTTGTCCATCGCCGGCAGGTCGTCATGGATCAGCGACATGGTGTGGATCATCTCCAGCGCCACCGCCGTGGGCATGGCCAGCTCAAGCTGTCCACCGGCCAGCTCGCAGGCCGCCAGGCAGAGGATCGGCCGCAGCCGCTTACCGCCCGCAAGCAGCGAGTAGCGCATCGCCTCACGCAGCGATTCCGGCCGCTCCGGCCCCAGTGCCCCGTCCAGGGCCTCCTCCACCTGCTGACGGGCGGCGTCGAGATAGGCCCCGAAGTCGAAGTCGAAGTCCCGGTCCCGTCCCGTGGTCGTCGCCACCGCAGCCATGGGGGAAGGAATCGCTGCAGGGGATTCTCTCAGGCGGGGGCCACGATCCGAGCCAGCGACCCCGCCGGGGGACACTGGTGTGACGCGCACCAGCCCCTCAGCCCCCGCCAGCCATGCTGCCCACCTGCATCAGCGACACGGCGGAACGGCGCCGCCGGATCGCCGCCGCCACCGCCGGCGTGGCCCCGGATCACTGGGTGACCCTGCGCCAGGGGCCCCGGCAGGTGCCCCGGATCCCCCTGGCCCAGGAGCTCCTACTCTACCGGGTGGACAACGGCCGGCTGCTGGCCGAGCTGCAGGAACGCCTGGTCAACCAGCCCGAGCGCCGCCGCCATCTCGTCGAGCAGGAGTCGGAGTCCGGGACCCAGGAGCTGCTGCATGAGCTGCTGCTGGAGAAGGCGCGCGCTCCGGAAGGTCCGATCCTCCAGGAACTGGAGCGGATAGCGGTGCAGACCGAACCGCTGCTGGTCGATGCCGCCGGGGTGGTGGTGAACGGCAACCGCCGCCTGGCGGCGATGCGCTGGCTGCTGGCCGTCGATCCCCAGCGCTACACGCGCTTCCAGACGCCCCTGGCAGCGGTGCTTCCAGCGGAGGTGGAGCGTGCCGATCTGGAATTCATCGAGGCGGCGCTGCAGATGGCACCGGAAACCAAGCTCGCCTACGGCTGGCTGGACCGGCGTCTGAAGATCCGCGAGCAGCGCGAGCAGCTGGGGCTCGCGGACACCTGGATCCAGGAGGCCTACCGGATGCAGGAGCCGGAGCAGCTGCAACGTGAACTGGCCGAGCTGCAGCTGGCGGAGCGCTACCTGGAGGAGGTCTGCCGCACCCCCCTGCGCTATTCGGCGATCGCCGACGCCGAGCCCCTGTTCACCGGCCTCACCGCCCAGCTGGCGGCCCTGCCCCGGCGGCTGGCCCGGCCGTGGCGGGCCCTGGGCCTGCTGCTGATCCACCAGCGTCGGCAGCTCGACACCGGCCTGGCGAAGCACTTCCCCTTCGCCGATCCGGTGGCCTCCGAACTGCCCCGGGAGGTGCTGGCACGGCTGGCCCAGGACTGGGGGCTGGTGGGCGGGGATGCCGAGGCCAGCGGCTCCGAGTCGCTGGACAAATCCGGGTCGCTGCCCAAACCGCTGCTGCGCGAGCTCGCCGCCATGGCCGAAGCGGACGCGCTCCGCGAACGCCGGGCCGCCCAGGTTCAGGATCAGCTGGATGCGACACGCCTGCAGCTCCGGCAGGAGCGCATCCCGCAGCGGCTGGCCGAGAACCTGCGCCAGGTGCGACGGCAACTGAGGAAGCTGGATCTGAACCGTCTCGATCGACGGGAACGGCAGCGGATCCGGGGGGAGCTGGCGGCGCTGCTCACCGAGGCAGAGCCGATTCTGGGCAGCGCCGCCGTGCCACCACGGTCGCAGCCAGGTCTGCTCGGCCGGCTGCTGGAGCGCTGGCGCGGGTAGGTCAGGTCACCAGATCGTCGAGGCCGTGGGCCAGGCCATGGCGCCGGCACCAGGCCACCACCGTGTTCACCAGCAGCATGGTCACGGTCATCGGCCCCACCCCACCGGGCACCGGCGTGAGGGCCGCGGCCAGGGGCTCCACTTCCTCGGCGCGCACGTCCCCGCACAGGCCTCCCTGCGGCCGCCGGTGAATGCCCACATCCACCACCGCCGCGCCGGGCCGCACATGCTCGGCACCGATGATCCCGGGCCGTCCGGCAGCCACCACCAGCACCTCCGCCTCGCGGCAGAGCCCTGCCAGGTCCACCGTGCGCGAATGGGCCACGCTGACGGTGGCGTCGGCGGCCTGCAGCATCAGCGCCATCGGCTTGCCCACCAGGATGCTGCGGCCCACCACCACGGCCCGGCGGCCGGCCAGCACCACCCCATGGCGGGCCAGCAGCGCCATCACCCCAGCCGGGGTGCAGCTGCGGGGGCCGGTCTCGCCCTTGAGCAAGCGGCCCAGATTGAGGGTGTGCAGACCATCGGCGTCCTTCTCCGGATCGATCGCCGCCAGCAGCGGCACTTCATCGAGGCCGGGGGGCAGGGGCAGCTGCAGCAGGATGCCGTCGCAGGCGGGATCGGCATTGAGGCGCTGAACGGCCTCCAGCACCTCGGCAGTGGACGCTGCGGCCGGCAGGTGGGCGCCGAGGCTGGTGATGCCCACCCGGCCGCAGGCCTTCTCCTTGTTGGCCACATACACACCGCTGGCGGGATCGTCACCCACCCGCAGCACGGCCAGCCCCGGCGGGCGGCCGATCACGCCCTCGCGTTCACCGATGGCGGCGTGCAGCCGCGCTTCGATCTCGGCAGCGAGCTGACGACCATCAAGTCTGGTGGCCATGGGGCATGCAGGGCAGGCCCCAGCTTGCAATGGCCCCGGCGATTAGTTTTGTGGCATGCGACAGCTGCGGCTGCGAACCCTCTGGCGGCGTCTGCTGCGGGCTGAGCGACCGCTGCAGAGCCCGGCCTGGTGGCGCGGACAGGATGCGGCGGCGGTGCTGCTGGTCTGCCTGCTGGCGGCCCTACTGTCGAGCTGGCCCTGGCTGGTGGAGCCCAACCTGCGCGCCGGCATGGTGGCCCCCTTCACGGTGCGGGCGCCGCAGGCTGCCCGGGTGGTGGACAGCGCGGCCCTGGAGCAGCGCCGCGAGCAGATGCTCCCCCGCACCACCGTGCAGGTGGTGGATGAGGAGGCCAGCGCCGTGCTGCGGGAGCGGCTCGAGGAGAGCCTGCAGGCCATGGACATCCAGGGCGGAGACGAGCCGAAGCTGGTGAAACCGGTGTCACTCACCGAAGCCGAGCGGGCCTGGCTACGGGGCCTCAGCAGCGTGCAGCGCACCGCCTGGGAACGGGAGGTGCGCCAGGCCCAGCTGCGCATGCTCAGCCAGGGTCTGGCGCCAGGGGTGGCGGAGGGTCAGCTGCTCCAGGCCGCCAGCATGCAGCTCGCCAGCCTGCCGAAGGAGGCCCGGGATGTGGGCGCCCGGCTGCTGGTGCACGGGCTGCAGGGCCAGTCGAACCTGCGCAGCGATCCCGCCCTCAGCCAGCGGCGCATCGAAGCCCTGATCAATCAGGAAGGCATCCCAACAATCAACGTCAAGCAAGGCGATCTGGTGGTGCAGCAGGGCGAGCGCATCAGCCCCCAGGCCTTCGACGTGCTCGATTACTTCGGCCTGGTGAACCGCCGGCCGCGGCCCATGGCCTGGCTGGGCCACTTCCTCGAATCCCTGACCGTGTGTCTCGTGCTGGTGCTGCTGCAGCGGCGCTGGAGGCCCAGCCTGGAGCCGCGCCAGGTGATGCTGTCCCTGGCCGCCCTGCTGGCGGTGCAGGGGGTGAACCTGTGGCTGGGGGCCCTGGCCAGCCCGATGCTGCTGCTGGTGCCACCCACGCTGCTGCTGTCTCAGGGGCTGGGCAGCGGCTGCGGGCTGGCCTGGCTGGCCGCGGCCACCCTGCTCTGGCCCCTGCCACTGAGCGGAGTGCTGGGGGTGCGACTGCTGGTGGCAGCGGCCACCGGCACGGTGGCGGCGATGGCCGCCGACCGCCAGCGCAGCCGGGCCGGGCTGCTGCAGCTGGCGGTGCTGCTGCCGGCCGGAGCGGTGCTGATGCAATGGCTGCTGCTGCAGGGCCGCGGCCAGCCGGGGCAGATCGACCTCGTGGGCGAAGGGCTGATGCTGGCAGGCCTGCTGATGCTCGGCCTGCTGCTGGCGCCGCTGGTGGAAACCTCCTTCGGGCTGCTGACGCGGGCCCGGCTGCTGGAGCTGGCCGACCTGGAACGGCCCCTGCTGCGCAGGCTCTCCTGCGAGGCCCCGGGCACGTTCGAACACACCCTGATGATCGCCGGGCTGGCGGAGGAAGGGGCCCGCAGCATCGGCGCCGATGTGGATCTGGTGCGTACCGGGGCGCTGTACCACGACGTGGGCAAGCTGCACGGACCGCAGTGGTTCATCGAGAACCAGGAGGGGGGGCGCAACCCCCACGACCAGCTCGACGACCCCTTCACCAGTGCCTCCATTCTCCAGGCGCACGTGGATGAGGGGCTCAGGCTCGCGCGCCGTTACCGGCTGCCACGCCCCCTGGCGGACTTCATCCCGGAGCACCAGGGCACGCTCAAGATGGGCTACTTCCTCCATCAGGCCCGCGAGCGCAATCCCGCCGTTCCCGAGGAGCTGTTCCGCTACCGAGGCCCCACCCCCCGCAGCCGCGAGACGGGGATCCTGATGCTGGCCGACGGCTGCGAAGCCGCCCTGCGGTCCCTGCCGCCCACCACGACCGAGGCTGAGGCCCGGGAGATGGTGCGGCGGATCCTGGAAGCACGCCAGCGCGACGGTCAGCTGGCCAGCAGCGGCCTCAGCCGCGCCGAACTGGAGCTGCTGATCCGGGCCTTCGTGCGGGTGTGGAAGCGCATGCGGCATCGGCGCATCCCCTATCCCATCCCGGCCCGCAAGGCCTACAGCGCCTGATGGCACTCAACTTTCGGCAGCTGCAGGCCCAGCTCCAGCCCTCCTGGGGACGGGCCACCGGCGGCCATGGCCCCGAGGTGGACGTGCTGGTCGTGCCGTCGCTGTCGATGGATCAGCGCCAGATGGGTCTGGTCACCGGCGCCCACCACTACGAGGAGCGCCAGCTCTTCTCCCTGATCGGCCTGCGCCATCCCGGCGTGCGCATGGTGTACGCCAGCAGCAAACCCCTGGCCGACCTGGTGGTGGACGCGGTGCTGGAACTGCTGCCGGGCGTGCCCACCTCCCACGCCCGGCGGCGGCTGCACCTGGTGGACACCGACGATGCCTCCTGCCGGCCCCTGGCGGCCAAGCTGCTGGAACGCCCTGCGCTGCTGCAGCGCATCGCCGAACTGCTGCGTCCGGGCCGCAGCTTCATCAGCTGCTTCGTGGTGAGCGATCTCGAGCGGCAGCTCTCGGAGCGGCTGCAGGTGCCGCTGCTGGGCACCGACCCCGCCCTGGCCCACTGGGGCAGCAAGGCCGGCAGCCGTGAGCTGTTCGCCCGCTGCGGGGTGCCCCATCCCCCCGGCAGCGGCCTGGTGCACGACCTCGACACCCTTGCAGAAGCCACGGCGGAGCTGTGGGAAGCCCATCCCGAGCTGCGCCGGTGCGTGGTGAAACTCAACGAGGGCTTCAGCGGCGAGGGTAACGCGGCCCTGTCGCTGCAGCCTCTGGGGTTGGCGCAACTGGCGGCGCGGGAACGGCGGCGGAGCCTTCGCAGCGCCCTGGAGCACCTGCCGATGCCGACCCATGACTGGCTGGTGCAACTGGCCGAGCAGGGTGCGCTGGTGGAGGCCTGGCTGGAGGGGGGAGAAGAGATCCGCTCGCCGAGCGTGCAGGGAATGATTCACCCCGGCGGCGCGGGCCGCCCGCCGGAGGTGGAGGTGCTCTCCAGCCACGAGCAGGTGCTGGGGGGCGGCAACGGCCAGACCTACCTGGGCTGCCAGTTCCCCGCGACCGCTGCCTACCGGACGGAGCTGCTGCGCCATGGCCGGTCGGTGGGGGAAGCCCTCGCCGCCGAGGGGGCCCTGGAGCGCTACGCGGTGGACTTCATCGCCCGCCGCTTCGGGGAGCGCTGGGAGCTTCAGGCGATCGAGGTGAACCTGCGCCAGGGCGGCACCACCCACCCCTACATGGCACTGCAGGCCATCACCAGCGGCCGCATGGATGCCGGCGACGGCCTGTTCCGCTCACCCGCCGGGATGCCGTTGTACTACCGGGCCACCGACAACCTCTGCGACCCGCGCCTGCGCGGGCTTCTGCCCATCGATCTGATCGACATCGTGGCCGAGGCCGGCCTGCACTACGACCCGGCTCAGCTGCGCGGCAGTGTCTTCCACCTGCTGGGCTGCCTGTCGGAATTCGGCAAGCTGGGCATGACCTGCATCGGCCGCAGCGCCGATGAGGCCGATGCCGTCTACGCCGCCACTGAGTCGCAGCTGTTGCGGGCAGCTGCCGGGCGAGGCCATGGAGGTCATGACCAGCGCCGCTGATGCCAGGCCCAGGCGTCGGCCAGGATCGATCGCAGATCGGAGCGCTGCGGCCGCCAGCCCAGCTCGGCTTGCGCGCGGGTGGCATCGGCCACCAGTTCGGCAGGGTCGCCGGGCCGGCGCGGGGCGTCCAGCAGCGTGAGCTCACGGCCGGTGACCTGCCGCGCCGCCTCGATCACCTCCTGCACCGAGTAGCCGCGGCCGGTGCCCAGGTTGTACACCAGGGGTGCAGAGGCTGAGGCGGGGACCGGGGTGCCGCCCAGCAGCCGCTGCAGCCCGAGCCCATGGGCGGCCGCCAGGTCGCTCACGTGGATGTAGTCGCGGATGCAGGTGCCATCGGGGGTTGGGTAGTCGCGGCCGTACACCTCCACCGCCCCGCGGCGGCCGGCCAGAGCTTCCAGCACCAGCGGGATCAGATGGGTTTCGGGTGTGTGGTCCTCGCCCAGGTCCCCGGCCGGATCGGCGCCGGCAGCGTTGAAGTAGCGGAAGATCACGCTGGGCTGGCCGTAGGCGGCGGCGAAGTCCGCCAGCAGCTGCTCCACCATCCACTTGCTGCGGCCATAGGGATTGATCGGCCGCTGGGGGGTGGTTTCGCGGATCGGGATCTGATCGGGTTCCGGGATGCCGTACGTGGCGCAGGTGGAACTGAACACCAGCGGGATCGGACCGTCGCGGCGCTCGCTCTCCGAACGCAATGCCTCAAGCAGCACCAGGGTGTCGCCCAGGTTGTTGCGGTAGTAGCGAGCCGGATCGGCCACACTCTCGCCCACATAGGCGTAGGCGGCGAAGTGCAGCACCGCCCGCACCGGCCCCGCGGGCAACAGCGGATAACTGCCGTCGAGCAGCCGGTCGAGCAGCTCACGATCCCCGAGCTGACCAACGACCAGCGGCACCCCCAGCACCTGCTCGGCGATGTCTCGGTGGCCGTACACCAGGTTGTCGAGCACCAGCACGGGGTGGCCGGCACCCTGCAGGTGCCGCACCGTGTGGCTGCCGATGTAGCCGGCACCGCCGGTCACGAGAATCGTCATGGGCGCGTCATCCAGCCAGGGGCGAGGCGGGGGCCAGGCCATGATCCCAGGGGATCGGGCAGGATTGGGGTTCAGGCGAGGCCGATCCGATGGACCCCAGCGCATTGGCTTCCGGATCCTCCGGTGGCGGTTCCGACTCCGGCACGGGGTCGGGGTCGGGGTCGGGGTCGGGGTCGAACACCCTGCCCCAGCTGCCCGATTGGGTGATGTGGCTGCAGGTGGGGCTCACCGCCCTGCTGGCGGTGCTGTTCGTGGCCATGCTGGCGCGGGCTCGGGAGCAGGGCGTGCGGATCCAGGAACTGCAGGAGCGGGTGCAGGGTCTGGAGAACAGCCGTGCGCTGGAACGCACCACTGGTCTGGAGGAGCAGTTGCGGGCCACGGTGGAGCGTCTGCAGGCCGTGGAGCGTGACAGCAGCAGGATCGAGCTGCTCCGGGCCGAGACCGAAAGCCTGCGGGATCAGCTGCGCCAGCTCGGCCGCACTCCGGCCGCCGGGGTTCCAGGCAGAGGCGTCCCTGCCCCGCCGCCCGCATCGGCGCCTGCGGGCGGCACGTCGAGGGATGGCGCAGGCGCTGAGCAACCGGCCGGTGGTGGTGGCATGACCACCGCCCCGGTGCTGCCAGGGGGTTCGGGCCTGCCTTGAGGAAAGACCAAAGCAGGCCTCTCAGCCCTTCACCGCGTCGCCGCTGGCGCTGGGGAGGATGTAGCGCTGCAGGCCGATGAACAGGGCCAGCACCGGCAGGATCGAGACCACCGCGCCGGCGGCCACCAGTCGCCAGTCGAGGGAGAAGCTGCTGGCCAGCTGCTGCAGGCCCAGAGGAAGGGTGTAGAGCTCCGGCTCATCGAGGATCACCAGCGGCCAGAGGAAGTCGCTCCAGGTGCCGATGAACACGAACATCGCCAGGGTGATCAGGTCGGCCCGGGCCGCCGGAATCATCACGTTCCACCATTCGCCGATCGGCGTGCAGCCGTCGCAGCGGGCCGCCTCCTCCAGCTCCACCGGCACCCCCAGGAAGCTCTGACGCAGCAGAAAGATGCCGAAGGCGGTGGCGGCCTGGGGAATGATCAGCGCCCAGAGCGTGTTGCGCAGGCCGATCTGCACCATCAGCAGGTAGAGCGGGATCATCACCACCTGGAAGGGGATCAGGATGGTGGCCACCACCAGCGCCAGCACCAGTCCCCGGCCGGCGAAGCGCATGCGCGCCAGCGGATAGGCCGCCAGGGAGCAGAAGGTGAGATTGGCAAGCACCGCCAAGCCGCTCACGATCGCGCTGTTGCGCAGGTAGGTGGCCATCGGACTGTCGGCGAACAGGCGCCGGTAGGCCTCCAGGCTGGGCTCGGCCGGCAGCAGCGCCGGGGGACTGGTGAAGATGTCCTCGGCCGGCCCCTTCAGCGAGGTGCTCACCAGCCACAGCAGCGGCACGAGCATGGCCAGAGCCACCAGCAGCAGCAGCACCAGCTGAAGGGCGGCGGCCAGGGAGGGCCGGCGCGCCAGCGGCGAACGCCGCGCAGCGGTGGTGGACGCACCCATCAGAGGCTCATGCCGGCAGCCCGCATGCTGGCACTCACACCCGTGGCCGCTCGGCCAGGGGCAGATCACCCAGCACCGGCAACGGGGCCCGCTGGGGATGCAGCGGCAGGGTGTGGCTGCCGGCCAGCAGCCGGTTGAGGGCGTTCACGAAAGCCTGGGCCGCCGCCACCACGATGTCGGTGTCGGCCGCATGGCCGGAGTAGAGCACCCCCTTGTGGCGCAGGCGGATCGTCACCTCACCCATGGCGTCGATGCCCTCGGTGACGCTCTTCACCGAGAACTCCACCAGCTCGTTGGGCACCTGGGCCAGACGGTTGAGGGCCTGACACACCGCATCCACGGGACCGGTGCCGATGGCCGCCTCGGTGAGCTCGGCGCCATCGGAGTTCACCAGGGTGACGGTGGCGGTGGGCTGCAGGCCGGTGCCGCAGCTCACCTGCACGCTCTTGAGCGTGAAGCTGCTCTCGTCCTGCTGCTGCACCTGCTCGCTCACGATCGCCTCCAGATCGCGGTCAGTGATCTCCCGCTTGCGGTCGGCCAGCTCCTTGAAGCGGGCGAAGGCGTCATCGAGATCCTCGCGGCTGAGCTCGTAGCCCAGCTCCTCAAGCCGCGCCCGGAAGGCGCTGCGGCCGCTCAGCTTGCCCAGGGAGATGCGGTTGTCGGTGAGGCCCACGGTGCGGGCGTCGATGATCTCGTAGGTGAGGCGGTTCTTGAGCACGCCATCCTGATGGATGCCCGATTCATGTGCGAAGGCATTGGCGCCCACGATCGCCTTGTTGGGCTGCACCGCCATGCCGGTGAGGTTGCTCACCAGCCGCGAGGTCTTGGTGATCTCCTCGGTGCGCACACCGGTGAGCGGCTCGGTGGACTCTGCCGGCCGGCCCAGGAAGGGGTTGAAGTAGCTGCGGCGCACATGCAGCGCCATCACCAGCTCCTCGAGCGAGGCATTGCCCGCCCGCTCGCCGATGCCGTTGATCGTGCACTCCAGCTGGCGGGCGCCGTTCTTGACCGCCTCAAGGAAATTGGCCACCGCCAGGCCCAGGTCGTTGTGGCCGTGCACTGAGATCACGGCCTGGTCGATGTTGGGCACGTGGGCGTTGATGCCGGCGATCAGCTCGCCGAACTCCGCTGGGGTGGTGTAACCCACCGTGTCGGGGATGTTGATCGTGGTGGCGCCGGCCCTGATCGCCGCCTCGATCACCTCATACATGAACTCCGGATCGCTGCGGCCTGCGTCCTCGCAGGAGAACTCCACGTCGTCCACCAGGGAGCGGGCGTAGTCCACCATCTCGGTGGTGATCGCCAGCACCTCGGCGCGGGTCTTGCGCAGCTTGTGCTCCAGGTGGATGTCGCTGGTGGCGATGAAGGTGTGGATGCGCCGGTGGGCCGCTGGCGCCACAGCGTCGGCGCAGGCCTTGATGTCGCCGGCGGCCGCCCGGGCCAGGCCGCAGATGATCGGGCCATCGGCGGTACCGACGGTGTCAGCAATGCGCTGAACCGCGTTGAAGTCGCCGGGGCTGGCGAAGGGGAAGCCGGCCTCGATGATGTCCACCCCCAGGCGGGCCAGCTGCTGGGCGATCGCCAGTTTCTCCTCCAGGTTGAGGCTGGCGCCGGGCGACTGCTCGCCGTCGCGCAGGGTGGTGTCGAAGATCAGCACCCGGCCGGGGTCGCGGGCCATGGAAGGCTCCTTATGCGGAATGACTATGAGTTGTTCCCATTCTAGAAGCATGCCCCCCTCCCTTCTGGCCCCGGGAGCCGGTCACATCGCCGCGGGCGGGCAGGCGGCCGCTCAGCGGGAGAACACCGGCACCTGAATCGCCTCGGCCTTCTCCAGCTGCTGCCGCAGGCCGGCCAGATCCACGAAGCGGTCGGCCGCGTTGCGCAGCTCGCGGGCCACCATCCCCTCGGTGCTCATCAGGATGATCTGCAGCCCCCGGGCCCGCAGCACCTCCACCAGCCGGTCCAGGTCGCGGCTGCCACTGAGCAGCCACACCACGTCGGTGCGGTCAGCCACCGCCATCAGGTCGACGGCGATCTCGACATCGAGGTTGGCGCGCATGAACTGCTGGCGCGGCTCGCCTTCGGCACCGCCAGCCGCTCCTCCCAGCTCCCGCAGAGGGCGCGTGCGCACGGTGAAGCCCAGGCTGGTGAGAGCGTCGCGGAAGGGCCGCTGGTCGCCGGGATCGCGCAGGCCGGCATACCAGAAGGCACTCGTGAGCTCTAGCTCCGGCTGCTCTTCGGCATGGGCCAGCAGCCGGCGTGGATCGAAGAACCAGCCCAGTTTCTGCTGGGCGTAGAACATGCTGTGGCCGTCCACCGCCAGCACCAGCCGCCGGCGCAGGCGCCCGGGGAACTGTTGTGGAGGCTGGGTGCTGGTCACGGGCGCTGGTGAAGGGGCAGGAAGAACACCGCGGAGGCGTGATGCGGCCGCTGCGGGGCCTGTGGAGCACCAGAAGCAGACCGTAGCCCGCCGGGCCGCGGGCGAAAGCCCCGGCGGCGGGGGCCTGTTGGGAAGCCCGTACAGTGGCGGCAGTGCGGCGGTGCCATGGGCAACGGCGGTCCGGCCAGCAGCGATCGGTTCTCCGGCGATCTGGCTCTCGTCCTTCACGCCCATCTCCCCTACGTGCGCAGCGGGGAAGCCGGTTCCCTCGAGGAGGACTGGTATTTCCAGGCCCTGCAGGAGTGCTATCTGCCGCTGCTGGCGGTGCTGGAGGCAGCGGCCGCGGACCGGCGCCAGAATCCCCGCCTCACCCTGGGGCTCTCGCCCACCCTGCTCAGCCTGCTGAGCGACAGGGAGCTCAATGCCCGCTTCCTGCCCTGGCTGGTGCAGCGGCAGCACCTGCTGAAGCAGGCACCGGGCGAGCACCGGGAGGCCGCCGAGCACCTGGCCGGGCAACTGCAGGCGATCGAGAGCCAGTGGCTCGACCATGAGGGGCGGGTGGTGCCCCGCTTTCAGCGCCTGCAGCAGCTCGGGGTGCTCGACCTGATCACCTGCGGCGCCACCCACGGCTACCTGCCCCTGCTGCGGGAGGTGCCGGAGGCGGTGCGGGCTCAGCTGATCAACGCCGTGCGCGAGCACGAACGCCAGCTCGGTGAACGGCCCCTGGGGATCTGGCTGCCGGAATGCGCCTACTACGAGGGCCTGGACCAGCAGCTGCTCGCCGCCGGTCTGCGCTACACGGTGCTCGACGGCCACGGCCTGCTGCACGCCCTGCCCCGGCCCCGCTATGGCGTCTTCTCGCCGATCTGCTCCCCCGCAGGTGTGGCCTTCTTCGGCCGCGACGGCAACGCCACTCTGCCGGTGTGGAGCGCGCGCGAGGGCTATCCAGGCGATGGCGCCTATCGCGAGTTTCACCGCGACCTGGGCTGGGACCTGCCCGAGGAGCAGCTGGAGGAAGCGGGGATCGGCAGCCGCCGCCCCCTGGGGCTGAAACTGCACCGGGTCACCGGCCAGGGCTGCCCGCTTGAGCACAAGCGGCCCTACGACCCCGCCACAGCTGCCCGGCGGGTGCAGGAGCACGCCGGGGCCTACCTCGCCGGCCGTGCCGCCGAGCTCGGGGGCCTGGTCGGCTCGATGGAGCCGGTTCCCCTGCTGGTGGCCCCCTTCGACGCCGAGCTCTTCGGCCACTGGTGGTTCGAGGGTCCCCAGTTCCTGGCGGCACTGTTCCGCCAGTCGCACGATGCCGGCGTGCGGCTGGTGAGCCTGCGCGAAGCCCTGCAGCAGCGTCCCAGCCTGCAGGTGTGCCGGCCGTCTCCCAGCAGCTGGGGGCAGGGCGGCTACCACGACTACTGGCTCAACGACAGCAATGCCTGGGTGGTGCCGGAATGGCAGCGGGCGTCGCGGGCGATGGTGCGCCGCGTGAACCAGGGCGTGGCCAGCCCCGAACAGCGGGATCTGCTCACCCAGGCGGGCCGGGAGCTGCTGCTGGCCCAGAGCTCCGACTGGAGCTTCATCCTCAGGGCAGGCACCACCACCGAACTGGCGCGGGAGCGCATCCAGCGCCACCTCGACCGCTTCTGGCGGCTGATGGATGCCATCGACAACGGCAGCGATCTGCCCGCCGGCTGGATCCGGGCCGTGCAGCGGGAGGATCACCTGTTTCCAGCCCTGAATGCGGCCGACTGGGTGACGCCTCCCAGCTAATCCAGCGGTGCCCGCTCTCAGGCTGAGGCACCGGGCCGGATCAGCCGGCCCAGCAGAGCGGGCTCGCGGCCCTGCATCTCCATCAGGCCGCGGCGCACGCTCCAGGGGGCCTCACTGAACAGCCGCAGCATGGCCGCCAGCAGCTCCGGCACCGTGGCGGTATTGGCCAGGAAGCCATACCACTGGGCGTCGGGCAGGGAGAAGAACGTGACGAAGTGCGCCCGGAGCTGGTGCTCGGAAAAGCGCATCAGCTTCTCCAGCCCGAACTGATAGAGCGCGTGCTTGCGGCGCAGCTCCAGGGGCCAGAGCGCCTGCCAGCCGGCCTGGGCCAGCCGGGCCGAGCCTGCCTGGGGCTGGGCCCGCAGCAGCCCGGCCACCGCCTCGGCCACGGCTGGGGCGCGCCGTAGCAGCGAACCCACCATGTAGCCGGAGGCGGGGTGCACCATCGAGGCCGCCCCGCCGAAGCCCAGCACCGGCTGCTGCAGATCCGGCAGCGGCAGGTTCATCGGAAACAGGCAGAACTCCTCGTGCTCCACCTGCTCCACCCGCACCCCCCGGTGGGCCAGGCGCCGCTGCAGGCGCTCCTGCAAGGTGGAATAGGGCACCGGCGGCGCCAGGGCCAGGGAGGTCTCCTCCACGAAGAACCGTCCTCCGCCCAGGTCCATCGCGTAGAGGAAGGTGGGCGGCTGCAGTAGCTCCTCGGGGCTGAGGTGGTCGCAGCGGTAGTCCATCAGCACGAACTGACCGGCCTCCACGGGCGGCGCCGAGAAGCGGCCCACAATCCCGTAGGCCGCCTGACCGGCCACCGGCCCCTGATCCGGCCGACGCACGAACACCGGCTCATGGCCTGTGGCATCCACCACCAGCCGGGCGCGGTGGCAGGCTCCGTCCACAGCGCTGAGCAGGCTGCAGCGCCCATCCCCATCCAGCTGGAACCGCTCGGCCTTGCCCACGAGCAGCTCCACGCCGCCGCACTCACAGGCGTTCAGCCAGTGCTGCTGCAGGGCCTGGCGGTCGAACAGGCCGTAGTCGCGGTGGTGCGGGGTGGGCCGGTTGGCGGGGTCGCCCGGATCGCTCGAACCGGCGCCGAAATAGCTCACGGTGTGGCTCCAGCGGTGCTCCAGCAGATGGGCCAGGCCGAGGGCGTCCACCTCCTCCCCCCAGATGCCGTAGGTGTTGGGCCAGGGAGCCCGGGGATCGTGGGGAGCCAGCAGCGCCACGGAGAGACCTTCGCCGGCCAGCGCCGCCGCGATGCACAGGGCCGCCGGACCGCCCCCGAGCACCAGCGCATCCCGGATCGCCGCAGCGCTCAAACCTCCACCTCCAGCAGCTCGCGGTTGTTGGCCTGCAGCTCCGGACGTTCCAGGATCTCCAGCTGGGGATCGGCGATCACCTCCAGGCGGTGCCGCCCCGGCCCCAGCGCCAGCGGCACCCTGAACGCCTCCGCCTCTCCGGCCGCCAGCCAGGGCAGACGCAGGTAGCGGTGGCTGCTGTAGCGGTCGTCGAGGACCACCGCCACGCCCACGTCACTGACATCCAGGCCGCCATGGTTGGTCACCCGGAACTGGACGGCACCGTCGTGATAGTGCAACCCATCCACCCCCAGGTCGCTGGCCAGGCTGTGGATCCGCTGCAGGGGATAGAGCACCAGCCACTCCAGCTGCGCCAGCCGGGACTCGGGGTGCTCGTGGTGCAGATGGCCACCGTGGCGCAGGTCGGTGCTGCAGCCATGGAGGTGCAGATGGGCATCCGGCTGGGGCACCGTGACCCGGCCCGTCTGCGGTTGGGTGTCGTAGAAGCCGCAGCACTCCCACTGCAGTGAACGCCCCAGGTAGCGGATCGGATCGGCTGGGTCGCCGGGGTCGTGGGACGCCAGGCGGTAGTGCTGCAGCAGCTGATAGATGCTCTGCCCCGCCGTGGCGTCGCTGGCCGCGCTGCTGGCAATGGCGGTGTTGCGGCGCTGCTGACCCATGCAGAGCTTGGAGGCCACGGTGATCACCAGCCCCTGCCAGCGGCTGAGCAGCCGCAGGCCGTAGATCGGCGCCTGCGGCAAGGCGCCATCCCGGTGCAGGAGGCCGATCGCTTCACCCACCAGCTCCTGCAGGGACCTGCCCTTGGTGTCCCCGAGGGCCGCGAGATCCACCGGCGTGCGCACCGCGGTGGCGTCGCCGCTGAAGCACACATAGGGGAAATGGCCGCTGCCATCCCCGGGGCGGAGGATCCGGATGCCACCGCTGCTGGCCTCACTTTTCCAGATCGTGGTGTCGGCGTCCTCCCGGTGCAGAAAGGTGAGCTCACCGTTGTCGAGGCTGGTGGTGGTGCCCAGCCCCAGCACGTCCCCCTGCAGTGGAATCCGCTCCAGGGGCAGATGCTCACGCACATCCCCCTGGATCAGGTCGCTCACGGTGTTGGCGATCCACAGATCAGCCGGCATCCGGTTCGGCGTCGGGCTGGGCTTCGGCCTGAAGCTCACCCGGGGCATCGCCGGCAGCCCCTTGAGTGGCGGCCTGGATGACGGTTTCGGCATCGGCTTCGGCTTCGGCGTCCTCCTCCTCAGGGGCCGGCGGCACCAGCACCACCTCGGCCAGCCGGTCGCGGGCATCGAGCTTCTGGAGGCGCACACCGGTAGCCGCCCGCGACTGCTGCGGCACGGCATCGGCCTGGGTGCGCACGATCACGCCGCGCTCGCTCACCAGCAGCAGTTCCTCACCGGCCCCCAGCACCTTCAACCCCACCAGCACATCGTCCTTCTGGCGGAACTTGATCGCCCGCAGCCCCATCCCGGCCCGCTTCTGCAGGCGGAACTGATCCACCGGCACCCGTTTACCCAGACCACTCGCGGTGGCCACGAGCACCCAGGGGCCCTCGCTTGGCGTGGTGTCTTCGATGCCGGCCTCCTCGCTCTCCTCATCGCCTGCACCGGCACTGCTGCTGGCGACCCGATCGGCCAGCTCGGCCGGCAGCACGTCCATGCTCACCAGCCGGTCGCCATCGCGCAGGCTCATCGCCCTTACCCCCCGTGCGGTGCGCCCCAGGGGCCGCAGTTCCTCGTCATTCAGACGGAAGTGGATGGTCATGCCCTGGCGCGAGCCGATCAGGATGCTGTCGCCGGGGAGCGCCATCCGCACCCAGGTGAGGGCGTCGCCCTCCACCAGATCGATGGCGATCAGACCATTCGAGCGGATGTTGGCGAACGCCGAGAGACGGGTGCGCTTGATGGTGCCGCCGCTGGTCAGCATCACCAGCACGCCGTCGTCGGTGAACTCGCTCACCGCCAGCAGCGAGGTGATCTGCTCCTCGCGGGGGATCGGCAGCAGCTGCACGATCGGCGTACCCTTGGCGGCGCGGCTGCCCACGGGCACCCGGTAGGCCGGCACGGTGTACACCACGCCGCGATCGCTGAACAGCAGCAGGTTGTCGTGGTCGTTGCAGCTGATGAACAGCTTTACGGCCTCCTCCCCCTGGCTGCGGGTGCCGGCCTTGCCGCGGGTGCCGCGGCTGGTGGCCTCGAACTCGCTCACCGGCATGCGCTTGAGGTAACCGGTCTCGGTGAGCAGCACCACCGAGCGCTCGTTGGCGATCAGGTCGATGTCATCGAGGCCGCCCTCCACATCGAGGATCTCAGTGCGCCGGGGAGAGTCGTAGCGGCTGCGGATCGTCGCCAGCTCGCTCTGGATGATCTCCAGCACCCGCTCGCGGCGCGCCAGGATGTCCTTGTAATCGGTGATCTTGGCGAGCAGATCCTCGTGCTCGAGCCTGATCTTGTCGGCCTCCAGGGCCGTGAGCCGCCGCAGCTGCATCTGCAGGATGGCGTCGGCCTGGATCTCGCTGAGGCCGAACTGCTCGATCAGGCCGCTGCGGGCCGTGGCCGTGTCGGCGGCGGCGCGGATCAGGGCGATGATCGCGTCGAGATTGTCGAGGGCGATCAACAGTCCCAGCAGGATGTGATCGCGCTCCTCGGCCTTGCGCAGCAGGAAACGGGTGCGCCGCTCGATCGTCTCGATGCGGTAATCGAGAAACACCTCCAGCATGCGCCGCAGGTTGAGCAGCACCGGTTCACTGCCCACCAGCGCCAGCATGTAGGCGTTGAAGTTGCTCTGCAGCGGAGTGAGCTTGAACAGGTTGTTCAGCACCACCTGCGGATAGGCGTCGCGCCGCAGTTCGATCACCACGCGCATGCCGTCGCGATCAGATTCATCGCGGATGTCGCTGATGCCCTCGAGCTTCTTGTCGTTCACCAGCTCGGCGATGCGCTCGATCATCGCGGCCTTGTTGGTCTGATACGGCAGCTCGGTGATGATCACCGCATCGCGGTCCGGCCGCCCCTTGGCCTCGATCGTCTCGACGCCGGCCACCCCGCGCATGGTCACCGAGCCACGCCCGGTGGCGTAGATCTCACGGATGCCGCGGCGGCCGAGAATCTGCCCGCCGGTGGGGAAGTCGGGACCGGTGATCAGGGCCTGCAGCTCCCGGTCGGTGATCTCGGGGTTGGCGATCAGGGCCTGGAGGCCGTCGATCAGCTCGCCGAGGTTGTGGGGGGGGATGTTGGTGGCCATCCCCACGGCGATGCCGGAGGAGCCGTTGAGAAGCAGCTGGGGAATGCGCGCCGGCAGCACCGTGGGCTCCTGCTGGCTGCCGTCGAAGTTGTCGGCGAAATCAACCGTTTCGCTCTCGATGTCCTCCAGCAGGGCATCGGTGGTGAGGGCCTGCAACCGCGATTCGGTGTAACGCATGGCGGCCGGCGGATCGTTGTCCACCGAGCCGAAGTTGCCGTGGCCATCGATCAGGGGCATGCGCAGGGAGAAGTCCTGCGCCATCCGCACCAGTGCGTCGTAGACGGCCGTGTCGCCGTGGGGGTGGTATTTGCCGAGCACCTCACCCACCACGCGGGCGCACTTGCGGTAGGGCCGGTCGCTGGTGAGACCCAGCTCATACATCGCGTAGAGGATGCGGCGATGCACGGGCTTGAGGCCATCGCGGGCGTCGGGCAGGGCCCGGCCCACGATCACGCTCATCGCATACTCCAGATAGGAGCGCGACATCTCGTTGCGGAGGTCGGTCTGGATGACCCGTGAATCCCCGTCCGAACCGGAATCACCCGGATTGATCGGTCCCGTGGGATCCGCCATGCATGACCGCCTGCACTTGGGTGATTCTATCGAGCGCAGCGAAACCCATCTGCGCCTGCGCCAGCAGCGGGGCGAACTGCGGGTGCGCACGGCCGCCGACTTCCGCCGGCTGGTGCGGGAGCGCGGCCTGAATGCGGCCTACACCGCCACCGATGTCGTGGTGGCCGCCGACGCCGGCTTCACCGATCAGGCCAGCCTGCACCTCTCCCTCGGCCCCACCGATCCGCCGATCCGACTGCGCGAGGCCCAGCTCGATGGCGTGCAGGGGCTGGCCAGCGGAGGGGCCGGCGAACTGGTGCTGCCGGTGGGCGGCGGGCTGGGGGAGCAGGCGCCCCACAGCGGTGCCCAGCTGCTCGGCGCCCTGCTGGCCGGTGGGGCGCTGACCTTCGATGCCAGCGGAGAGGCAACGACGCTGCATCCCCGCCGCGACCTGCACACCGAACTCGACCTGGAGCGGATCGGCTCCGGCCGGCTTCTCCTGCACCGGGCCATCTGCGAGAACGGCGTGGTGGCGGTGAGCAGCGCCACCGGACTCTGCGCCAGCCCGTGGGGGCCGCTGCTGGGGCCCTACGGCACTGCCCTGTGGAGCTGCGGCGGCGCCGGCAGCATCGGCCTCACCATGCCGGGCCTGTCGCTGCTGGGGCCGGGCTCCCCGGTGCTGGTGGCCGGCGCCGTGGGCTGGGTGCTGGGAGCCGGCAGTGGCCACCAGCCCGGCCCCGGAAGACAGCCCGGTGGCCATGCCCTCACACCAGGGGCCACGGTGTCGCTGAGCGTGGATCTGCAAAGCCTCGACAGCCGCTGGCTGCGCCCGTGCTTCTTCCCCGGCCATGGCAGTGCGCTGCTGGTGGCGATCGCCGCGCCCGTGCCGCTGCTGGATCCGGCCACGGCCCGGGCCGCGGCCGCCGGGCCCGAGCAGCTGGAGACGCCGGTGCTGGATGTGGCCATCCCGAGAAGGATCAAGCCAGCCCTCGGCTCCGTGACGTACGCCCAGCTCGCCAGCGGCAGCATCGAGGTGAACGGCCGGCACCTGCGCTGTGCGCCGGCCCACAGCCCGCGTCTGGCGGCCGAGATCGCCACCGAGATGGTGCATCGGCTGAAGCGAAACCACTTCCCGATCCGGCTGCCGGTGCAACCGCTGACGAGCCAGCCCACCCTGCTGCCGCTGGACTGCTGAGGAGGAAGTGCGCCGGCGACCACCCTTAAGCTCCTGGCCAAACGCCGTTCGCCGCCGGCGCCGTCCGTCCCTCGCCCATCACCCACCATGGCCGACACCCAGCGCGACGAGATCGAGTCCAACAGCGGGCCTGACGACAGCAGGCCTGCAGAAAGCGTGCCCTCCGAGAGCGGGCCTTGCGACACAGTCCCCCCGGACAGCGACAACATCAGCACGGCAGCCGCCGAGACGCCGGCTGCCGCCACTCCTCCCACAGCCCCTGAAGCTCCCGCCGCTGCCGGCAGCTCAAGCCCTGCCGCCGAAGCCGCCCCGGTTCTGGAGGCCAGCACCACCGTGCCTCCCCTGAGCGGCAGCAGCGCGGCCGGGCCCGTCGAAGGGGGTGAAGGCGGCGAATGGGACCTGCTGGTGCAGAAGCTACAGGAGTGGTGGGCGAGCGGCCGGTTGCAGAGCGTCTGGCAGCAGGCCAGGACGCCCCTCACCTTCGGACTCGGCCTGGTGGCCCTGCTGCTGGTTCTGCGGCTTTACGCCGGGCTGCTGGCGGCGATCAACAGCCTGCCGCTGGTGCCCGGCCTGCTGGAACTGGTGGGCGTGATCTGGCTGCTGCGCAACGGCCTGCCCCGGATGATCCGCCGCAGCGAACGGGAGCAGCTGCTTCAGGGGCTGCAGCACCGCTGGCAGAGCTTCAGCGGTCGCGACTGAGACAGGAGCCGCGGCCGCCAAAACGTCGCATCGGTTCACGCCGCATCGGTTGATACGGTGGCCCGAATACGCTCAGTTCCGGTGGACATCCAGCTCGGCCGTTCCCGCACCGTCCGTCGCGCCTATGGCATCGACGAGATCGCCCTGGTGCCTGGCGGCCGCACGGTGGATCCGGCGGTGACCGAAAGCGGCTGGACCCTGGGCGGCATCAGCCGCGAGATCCCCATCATCGCCAGCGCCATGGACGGCGTTGTGGATGTGGCCATGGCGGTGGAGCTCACCAGGCAGGGCGCCCTGGGGGTGCTCAACCTGGAGGGAGTCCAGTGCCGCTACGACGACCCCAACCCCGTGCTCGACCGCATCGCCGCGGTGGGCAAGGAGGAGTTCGTGCCCCTGATGCAGGAGCTCTACAGCCAGCCTGTACGCGAGGACCTGATCCGCCGGCGCATCGCCGAGATCAAGGAGAGGGGAGGCATCGCGGCGGTGAGCGCCACTCCGGTGGCGGCTCTGAAGTTCGGCCAGGCGATCGCCGAGGCCGGCGCCGACCTCTTCTTCGTGCAGGCCACCGTGGTGAGCACCGAGCACGTCGGCCCTGAGGGCCAGGCAAGCCTGGATCTGGAGTCCCTCTGCCGCGACTTCGGGGTACCCGTTGTGATCGGCAACTGCGTCACCTATGAGGTGGCCCTGAAACTGATGCGCGCCGGTGCCGCAGGCGTGCTGGTGGGCATCGGTCCCGGCGCCGCCTGCACCAGCCGCGGCGTGCTGGGCATCGGCATCCCCCAGGCCACCGCCGTGGCCGATTGCGCCGCCGCCCGCGACGACCATGAGAACGAGAGCGGCCGCCGCGTGCCGGTGATCGCCGACGGCGGCATCGTCACCGGCGGCGACATCTGCAAGTGCCTGGCCTGCGGGGCCGATGCAGTGATGATCGGCTCGCCGATCGCCCGCGCCGCCGAGGCCCCCGGCCGCGGTTTCCACTGGGGCATGGCCACCCCCAGCCCAGTGCTGCCCCGCGGCACCCGCATCAAGGTGGGCACCACCGGCAGCCTGGAGAAGATCCTGCGCGGCCCCGCCTCCCTCGACGACGGCACCCAGAACCTTCTGGGCTGCATCCGCACATCCATGGGCACTCTCGGCGCCCGCACCCTCCGGGAGATGCAGCAGGTGGAAGTGGTGGTGGCCCCGTCGCTGCTCACGGAGGGCAAGGTGTATCAGAAGGCTCAGCAGCTGGGCATGGGCAAGTAGCCCCCAGCCCCCTGTACCGAGGTTGGAACCCTGACCTGAGGTCTATCTTGAGAGTGTGGGGGCTTAATCGCTCACACACTCCTCACACCCTCCAGCCCGGCTCGTCCGGGCCTTTCCTCTTTCCTCGCTCTCGCGGCGGCCATCGCCTCGGGAGTTCCACTCCATCCAGCAACCCGCTGCAACGCTTGGTGAGGGCAGCGCTGGAACCGGCGGAACACCTTGCTACATTCCTGAAGTCCCGATCCCACAAAGGATGTCCAGCGCTGCCGCTGTCACCGACGCCTCCTTCGAGCAGGACGTGCTCAAGAGTGATGTGCCTGTGCTGGTCGATTTCTGGGCTCCCTGGTGCGGCCCATGCCGCATGGTTGCGCCGATCGTCGACGAGATCGCCAAGGAGTTCGAGGGTCAGATCAAGGTGTTCAAGCTGAACACCGATGAAAATCCCAACGTGGCCAGCCAGTACGGCATCCGCAGCATCCCCACCCTGATGGTGTTCAAGGGCGGCCAGAAAGTGGACACGGTCGTCGGCGCGGTGCCCAAGACCACCCTCTCCGGCACGATCAGCAAGTACCTCTGACAGCATCACCGTCCCCTCGTTCCACCGTCTACCCCGCTCAGCGCGACGGTGGTGTGAGCCCCCTCGAGGCGCTGGCCGCAGCGATCGACGGCCATCCCCAGCGGCGCACGATCGACCGGGCGCTGGTATCGCTGCTGGACATCTGCCGTCATGAGAAGGAACCGGATGCCTGGCGCATCGTCAGCGGCACGCTCGCCGACATCAGCGAAGCCCTGGAGGTGTTCCGGCCCCACCGCAAGGTGCGCAAGATCACGGTGTTCGGCTCCGCCCGCACCACCAGCGACGACCCCTCCTCCCTCCAAGCCGAGGAGCTGGCCCGGGGAGCGGTGGAGGCAGGCTTCGAGGTGATCACCGGGGCCGGCGGCGGCATCATGGAGGCCGCCAACCGCGGCGCCGGCTGCCAGGCCAGCATCGGCCTGAACGTGGATCTGCCCTTCGAGCAGCATCCCAATCCGATCGTGAGCAGTTGCGAGGCCCGGCTGCTGCACTTCCGCTACTTCTTCACCCGCAAGCTGTTCTTCCTGCGGGAGAGCGACGCGGTGGTGGTGCTGCCCGGCGGCTTCGGCACGCTCGATGAGCTGTTCGAAGCCCTCACCCTGATCCAGACCGGCCGCACCCCGCCGATGCCCGTGGTGCTGCTCTCTCCCCCCGGCGATCCCTTCTGGAGCAGCTGGCAGGTGGAGGTGCAGCGGCTGATGACCCGGCGGGGGCTGATCTCACCCGAAGACCGGGGCCTGGTGTGCCAGACGGACAGCGTCAGCGAGGCCATCGCCCGCATCTGCCGCTTCTATCGGGTGTTCCATGCCGCCGAACTGCTCACCGACCGGCTGGAGCTGCAGCTCAACGCCCCCATCCCGCCGCTGGATCTGGAGCGCCTCAACCGCGACTTCGACGACCTGGTGGAGCAGGGGGTGATCCACGCCGCCGAGACCTGCGATGACGACGGCTACCTGCGTCCCTGCCTGCGCTTCCGCTTCGACATGCGGCGCGTGGGCAGGCTGTATCAGCTGATCGACGCCATCAACGGCTTGAATCTGCCGGACTGTCCGGCACTTCAGCAGCCTGAGCAGCGCTGCGCGGATCCCTCATGACGCGGCTGGGCCTGATCGACTACGGCATGGGCAACCTGCACTCGGTTCGCAGGGCCTTCGAGCGGCTTGGGGCGGAGGTGCTCAACGTGGCTGATCCTCAGGCCGATGCGGCAGTGATCGACAGCTGCCGGGCCTTGGTGCTGCCCGGGGTGGGAGCCTTCGATCCGGCCATGGATCGCCTGCGCGCCACGGGACTCGAGCGGACGCTGCTCCAGTGGTGTGAGGCGGACCGCCCCCTGCTCGGCATCTGTCTGGGGCTGCAGCTGCTCTTCGAGGCCAGCGACGAAGGCAGCAGCCGGGGCTTGGCGCTGCTGCCGGGTCGGGTGCGGGCCCTGCCCCGGCGGTCCGGGCATCCGATCCCGCACATGGGCTGGGAACCCCTGATCCCCGGCACCCCGAGTCCCCTGCTGCCGGCGGGCTCCCCTGAAGCGTGGGTGTATTTCGTGCATTCCTTCGCCGCCGACCCCGCGGATCCGACCATCAGCACGGCGGGGGTTGACTTCGCGGGAACGACGGTGACCGCCGCGGTGTGGCAAGGCGCAATCGGCGCCTGTCAGTTCCACCCCGAGAAATCGGGCCGCGCGGGTGAGGCCATCCTGCGGCGCTGGCTTGCCTGGTTGCCGGCATGAGCCTGCGCCTCAGCGGCGGCCGCAGACTGAAGAGTCCGCAGGGATTGCTGGCGCGCCCCACCCCCTCCCGGGTGCGGCTGGCGGTGATGAACATGCTTGGCGGCGAGCTTGCGGGCTGCCGCTGGCTCGACCTGTGCTCCGGCAGCGGTGCCATGGCCTGCGAGGCGCTGCAGCGCGGTGCAGGGGCGGTGCTGGCCGTGGAGCAGGACCGGCGCCTGGCCGCCCTGGCGCGCGCAAACCTGGAGGCGGTGCAGCGAGGACTGGATCGTCCCAGCAGCGTGGCCGTGCACACCGCCGAAGTGCTGCGCTGGCTTCGGCAGGGCCGTGCGCAGGAGGGAGGCGTCGACCTGATCTATGCCGACCCTCCTTATGCCGCGGGGCTCTACGCGCCGATCGCGGCGGGGGTGCTGGAAGGTGGCTGGCTGAGGCCGGAGGGAACGTTGATCTGGGAATGCGGCACCAGGGCCGTGCCGGAGGTGCCTGTGGGATGGCAGTTGCGCGATCAGCGCCGCTACGGCTCCACGACGGTGCTGCTGCTGCAGCCTCGCCAGGACTCAGCTGTCGAGCAGAGAACCGCGGCGGTACTGGTTCCAGGCCGCCACGAACAGTCCCAGCAGGGTGACGGGAATCAGACCGAGCACGATCCCGCAGAGCAGAGGTTCGATCATGGGTGGGCCTGAGCGGCTGTCAGGCCACAATTGTTCCATGCCGGAGCTCGCCGTCCCAGCCCTGCGCCCGCCAGGGTGGTGACGCCACCGACTCCAGCCCGCGACCGTCCCGTGAACAGTCCCGTCCCAACCAGCAGCGCCCCGGCGGGATCCTCCGGCGACCAGGGCTCCGGCATGAGCGGCAGCCTGGTGGCCGGCCTGGTGCTGGTGGCTGCGGCCGCATGCATTGCGCTCGTGCTGGTGGTGCTGCCGGCGGCCCGCAGCGACCCCTACACCCGCCAGACCCTCGCTCTGAGCGGATCGGTGGAGCATGGCGCTCTGCTGTTCCGGCTCAACTGCGCGGGCTGCCACGGCATCGCCGCCCAGGGGCTGGTGGGCCCCGACCTGCACGGCGTGGCGGAGCGCAAGAACCAGCGGCAGCTGATCCGCCAGGTGGTGAGTGGACGCACCCCGCCCATGCCCCGCTTCCAGCCGGAGCCCCAGGCCATGGCCGACCTGCTGGCCTACCTGAACGGGCTGGTGTGAGCCGCACCCCACCCCTGGCGGTGGTGCTGGTGGAGACCGCCGGAGCCCTCAACGTGGGCAGCGTCGCCCGGGTGTGCGCCAACTTCGGGGTGAGCGATCTGCGGCTGGTGGCGCCCCGCTGTGACCATCTCAGTGAAGAGGCCCTGCGCATGGCCGTGCATGCATCAGGCGTCCTGGAGCGGGCGGCGCTGTTCCCCAGCCTCACCGCGGCCCTGGCTGACTGCGGCAGGGTGGTGGCCACCAGCGGGAGGTGCAGCGGCGAGCCCCTTCCCCTCCAGGACATGGACACAGCCCTGCGCTGGCTGCGGCAGGAAGCGCCCCCCGCGGCCCTGCGCAGCCCAGCCACGTCCAGCGCCCGGGCGCTGGTGTTCGGCCGGGAGGACCGGGGACTGAGCAACGCCGAGCTGCTCCAGGCCGGCCGGGTGCTGACCATCGACACCGCCACGGCCTACAGCTCGCTCAACCTGGCTCAAGCGGCCGCCGTGGTGCTCCACCACTGGCACAGCCTGCAGGACAACCGCCCGCAGGGCGACCGCCAGCGGCCTGGGGCACCCCCACAGCAGCCGGATCCCTGCCCGCGCGGCGTTCTCGAGGCGATGCTCGGCGATGCCGAGCACCTGCTGCTGGCGGTGGGGTTCCTCCACCCCCACACCGCCGCGGCACGGATGGCGAAGCTGCGCGCCCTGCTGCAGCGGGCCCAGGTGAGCACGGCGGAGACGGCTCTGCTGCGTGGAATGGTGCGCCAGCTGCGCTGGGCTAGTACCCGCGGCCGCACTGGCACCAGGGCGGGCGACGATCCGGACCGCACCCCTTAACTTCGGCCCGACGCTTCAGAGCAGCCTTGACCGCAGGCCGACCCCCCCGCCCGCCCCAGAGTCGCTGGCGGCAGACCTTGCTCCTGTTGCTGCGCCTGGCGGTGATGGGAATCGGGCTGGGGGTGATCGCCGGCACGGCGCTCAAGGTGGTCGCTCCCAGGCTGGCCGAGAGCATGCAGTCCTCGATCGGTCTGCCGGGGCAGACCCCACAGCAGCAGCAGCTCGATCCGGGGCGGTTCGAGCCTCGTCGCGAGCTCGCAGACCTCAGTCAGCGCTGGCAGCAGCTGGCCGCAGCCCAGAAGGACCTCAAGGCAACGGCCTTTCTGCTGGTGCTGGACGACGGCCGCTACGCCCAGCTGGCCCCCGACCAGCCGATGCCGGCGGCCAGCTCGATCAAGACACCGATCCTGGTGGTGGCCCTGGAGGATCTGGACCAGGGGCGGGTGAAGTGGAACGACCGCCTGCAGCTCACCAAGGAGCTGGTGGGCGGGGGTGCCGGCTGGATGGCCACCCGGCCGATCGGCACCCGCTTCCCCTTCCATGAGGCGGCCACCGAGATGATCCGGGTGAGCGACAACAGCGCCACCAACCTGGTGATCCAGAGACTGGGCGGCAGGAGCGCCGTCAATGCGCGGTTCCAGGCCATGGGCCTGGCAGCCACGGTGATCAACAACTGGCTGCCCGATCTGGACGGCACGAACACCACCAGCGCCCGCGACCTGGCCCGCTCCATCGCCCTGGTGGACACCGGCGAGAGCCTCAGCCCCAGGGCCCGCGACCACTTCCGGGAAATCATGGGAACATCCGCAACCGACACCCTGATCCCCCTCGGGATCCTGCGTGGTCTGGGCAAGGACGCCGAGAAGCCCGACTCCGAACTGCTCAGCCTGGGCATCACCGCCCACAACAAGACCGGCGACATCGGCACGGCCTATGCCGACGCCGCACTGATCCAGCTGCCCAGCGGCCAGCGGGCCGTGGCAGCCTTCATGGTCACCGGTCCCTTCAACGATCCCCGCTCCGCGGACCTGATCCGCGCCATGGCCGGTGCCGCGGCCCAGACCCTGGTGGGGCGTCCATGACTGATCTGCCGATGCCTCTCCCCTCCCTCCCCCCTCTGCGCCAGAGCCTGCTGGCCTTCACCGGTGCCCTGCTGCTGGCCCCCGGCATGGCCGCAGCGGCCGCACCGGCTCCAGTCCAGCCGCCGGCCGGCCAGAGCCGCGAGCCGATCCTGCGCTCCCAGACCGTGGCGCCGCTGCCCGGGGGGCTGGATCGGGTGCTGGTGGTCAACGACAACAACCCCGAACTGATCAGCGGGCCGGGCATCCTGATCTCCACCTTTCCCGGGCAGGGACGCGGTGTGCCCGAGGCACACTTGGACGTGGCCCTGGAGGGCCGCTTCGACCTGTTCAGCCACCACGTGTATGCCGGCAAGCCGGAGACCGTGAACTCCACCCTCTGGCTGGCGCTGGTGGCCAAGCCACGCGGCCGGCAGCCGGTGCAGCTGCGCCTGCTGGAGGGATCCACATCCCTGTCGCAGTCGCTCGATCCGGCGATGGCCGGCGCCCCGTTCCTGCCCCTGCCGCCGCTGCTTGCCGAGGGCACCACGGCGGCCTGGGCCGGTCCCGGAAGCCGGGTGGCCACGGAGCTGCTGCAGCGCCACCGCAGCCCTGAGATTCCCCATAGCTGGACCCTCGGCCCCGACACGCTCAGCACGCTGGTGGTGCTGCCCCTGCCGGTGCGGGGTCTGGACCCCCTGCTCAACGGCCGCAACCTGCAGCTGCGCCTGGAGAGCGACGGCCCAGTGAGCCTGGCCACGCTGGCGGCCTTCGGGCCCAACGACCGACCGCCGGCGCCGGAGACCTGGGCGGCGCTCCTGGACGGTGGCCTGAGTCCCAAGGAGCACGAGCCCACCCCCCGCGGGGCACCTGGACGGATGGTGTACTCGCGGGTGAGCGGGGTGCAGGTGGGCAGCGTCTGGCGGGGCACGATCACCAGCCCCGGCAAAACCTGGCTGAGCGCCGAGAGCGCTCCGATCTCCTGGCCGATCGCCTCCCTGGAGCGGGGCCGGCTTGGCACCGAGCAGGTGCAGACCGCCGAACTCAAGGCCTTCTACCCCGGCACCGCCTGGGCCGCCCACGGCAACTACGGCGTCGAGTACGACCTCACCATCCCCCTCCGCAACACCGGCAGCCAGCCGCTGCAGCTGCAGCTGGCCCTGGAATCGCCGCTCAAGACCGACCCGCCCCTGGGCGGACTGCGGTTCAACGCCACCCCGGCGCGGGCGGTGATGTTCCGCGGGCCGATCGAGGTGGCCGGCCTCGATGTCACGGCACCCACGGACTCCGGCACGGTGCGGGCCAGCGGCCGGCGTCGCTTCCATCTGGTTCAGCGCGCCGGCGACAAGAGTCCCCCCCTCGGCACGGTGACCCTGGCACCGGGGGCCAGCCGCAGTCTGCGAGTGCGGCTGATCTACCCCGCCGACGCCACCCCGCCCCAGGTGCTGAGCCTGTTGCCTGTGAAACAATCGGCCCAACAGCCAGCCAGCAGCAGCCCGTGACGCCAGTCCGCCAGCGCAGGGTCTACCCCTTCACCGCGATCGTGGGGCAGGAGGAGATGAAGCTGGCCCTGCTGCTCAACGTGATCGACCCGCGCATCGGCGGCGTGATGATCATGGGCGACCGGGGCACCGGCAAGAGCACCACGATCCGCGCCCTCGCCGACCTGCTGCCGGAGATCGATGTGGTGGCGGGGGACCCCTACAACAGCTCCCCCACGGATCCGGATCTGCAGAGCGAGGAGGTGCGTCTGCGCATCGGCCAGGGCGAAGAACTGCCCGTCGAGCAGCGCCAGGTGCCGATGGTGGACCTGCCCCTGGGCGCCACCGAAGACCGGCTCTGCGGCACGATCGACATCGAGAAGGCCCTCAGCGAGGGCGTGCGGGCGTTCGAGCCGGGCCTGCTGGCCAAGGCCAACCGCGGCCTGCTCTATGTGGATGAAGTGAACCTGCTCGACGACCACCTGGTGGACGTGCTGCTGGATTCGGCCGCCTCCGGCTGGAACACGGTGGAGCGCGAGGGCGTGAGCGTGCGCCACCCGGCCCGCTTTGTGCTGATCGGCTCCGGCAACCCCGAGGAGGGCGAGCTGCGGCCCCAGCTGCTCGATCGCTTCGGCATGAGCGTTGAGGTGCGCACCGTGCGCGATCCCGAGCTGCGCGTGCAGGTGGTGGACCAGCGCACGGCGTTCGACGACGACCCGGAGGGCTTCCATGCCGCCCTGCAGCCCAGCCAGGCGGCCCTCCAGGCCCGGGTTGTGGAGGCCCAGCAGCGCCTCGGCCAGGTGCGCATCGACGACGACCTGCGCATCCGCATCAGCGCCATCTGCGGCGAGCTGGATGTGGACGGCCTGCGGGGGGACATCGTCACCAACCGGGCCGCCCGCGCCCTGGCGGCCTTCGAAGGGCGCACCGAGGTGAGCGAAGACGACGTGGCCCGGGTGGCGGCCTGCTGCCTGCGCCATCGCCTGCGCAAGGATCCGCTGGAGCAGATCGATTCCGGCGACCGGGTGGTGAAAGTGTTCTGCAAGGTGTTCGAGCGGGGCGAGCCGAGCGACCGCAGTGCCTTCGAACTCGTGCTGGCGGCCTAGGGGGGCGGGCCGGAGACCTGAGCGTGCGCATCCTCGGCATCGACCCCGGCCTTGCCCGCGTCGGCTACGGCGTGATCGAGACCGCCGGATCGCACCAGCGTCTGCTCGACTGCGGCATCCTGCGCACCGACCCAGGTGCCAGCGAGGGTGAGCGGATGCTGGAGATCGCCCGCGACCTGCGCGTGCTGGTGCGCACCTGGCAGCCCCAGCTGGCGGTGGTGGAGCAGTTCTTCTTCTATCGCTCCAGCACCACCATCGCCGTGGTGCAGGCACGGGGCGTGCTGGTGATGACGCTGGCGCGCTTCGGCATTCCGGTGCGGGAGTTTCCGCCCATGCAGATCAAGCAGGCCCTGACGGGCAACGGCCATGCCGACAAGCAGGACGTGCTCGCTGCGGTGATGCGGGAGCTGGGCCTGGAGTCGCCGCCGCGGCCCGACGACGCCGCCGACGCCCTGGCCGCCGCCCTCACGGGCTGGTTTCAGCGCTGAGCGATGACGGCGCCGGAGCAGGGCACAGCCGCCCGGAAAGCGGCCCTGAGGCAGCGCTTCCGGACCCTGCGCCGGCAGCTGCTGGTTGACTGTGAAGCATCGGTCATCCGTCAGGTGGAGGGGGTGCTGGTCCGCCAGGAGACGTGCGCTGCACGGGTGGGCGTCTACTGGCCTCTGGAGGGCGAGATCGACCTCCGCCCGCTGGCAGGCCTGCTTCCCGCTCTGGATGGCCGCCTGGCCCTTCCCGCCATTGACGCGGACCGGATGGTGTACCGCCCCTGGCGTCTTGGCGACCCCCTGCAGGCCGACGCCAGCGGCATCCCGGCACCACCGGCCTCAGCGGGAACCCTCCAGGCCACAGAGCTGGGCCTGCTGCTGGTACCCGCCCTGGCCGTGGACCGGCGGGGGATCCGTCTCGGCTACGGCGGCGGCTGGTATGACCGACTGCGCGGCAACCCCGACTGGCGCCGGGTGCCCGCTCTGGCGGTGCTGCCAGCCGGGTGCGTGCTGGAGGAACTGCCCGGTGATCCCTGGGATGTGCCCTTCGACGGCTGGATCAGCGAGCGGGGCCTTGAGCGCCGCAGCTCCTAGGCAGGGCGGACGACCGCGGACAGAGCGGACGACCGCGACACAATCGTCACAAAGCCCGCCTGATTTCCGCGCCGCCCGCGTCCCTTTGCGAAGATCGTCGCCAGTGAACTGGCGGCTGCCGTGAATCTGTCCTCCCCGCGTCCGGCAAGGTCGTTCACCACAGTTCCATCGGCCTCCACAGCCGCTCCAACCGCATCGGAGCGGGTTCTGGCCGCTGAGCTGGAGGCCCGCGGGGAGGCCCACGACGCGCTGTCGATGATGGTGAGTTCGGTCGTGCGCATGGTGCAGGCCGGCCGCACCCGCGACAGTCGCTGGAAGGACTGCTGAATCCCCTCCGCCCCATGCCTGAGACCACCGCCCGCCACCATGCCGCAGGCCTCGGCCTCGGAGCCCTGGCGCTCTTCGCCCTGAGCGCCGCTCCCGGCTGGAGCCACGGCATCCAGAGCAACCTGGAGAAGGTCTCCCCGCTGAGCGAGCAGGTTCGCCGCGAGTTTCTGCTGCAGAGCGCGTTCAGCACCGGTGAACCGGCCGAGGACGCCACGGTGCGACTCCTGCGTGCCGACGGCGAGACGATCGAGCTGGGCCGCACCGACGGCGAGGGGCGCCTGCGCTTCGAGGTGCCCCGCGAGGCCGCCACCGACTGGGAACTGCAGGTGGATGCGGGCCCCGGCCATCGCGACTATCTGGAACTCTCCGAGGCGGGAGGCTCCCAGGCTGCCGAACCCCTTGCCCAGTCTCCGGCCACCTCAGCCGCCCGTCTGCCCTCCTGGCGTCGCACCGGCCTGGGCCGGCTGCTGGTCCAGCGCCCCGCGGGTGCGGTCCAGCCGCTCGTGGGTGGTCTGGCCGTGGGTCTCGTCGGTGCCGCCGGGATGATGCTGATGGCGCGCCGTCGGCGCTGAATGGCCGAGTCGCCCCCCATCGCCACGGGCAGCGAGGCCCTCGATCGCATCGTCGCTCGACTGGCCTGCACCACCGACCCGCGGCGCCGCTACGAATACGTGCTCTGGCTGGCCAAGAAGCTTCAGCCCCTGCCAGAGGAGTTCCGCAACGACGCCTTCAAGGTGAAGGGCTGCGTCTCCCAGGTGTATGTGGTGGGCCAGTTGGTGGACGGCAGGCTGCACTGGCAGGGCGACTCCGACGCCGCCATCACCAAGGGCCTGCTGGCCCTGCTGATCGAGGGGCTTGAGGGGCTCACCCCCGAGCAGGCGGTGGCCATCGACCCCGGCTTCATCGCCGTCACGGGCCTGCAGGCCAGCCTCACCCCATCCCGCGCCAACGGCTTCCTGAACATCCTGCGGCTGATGCAGGCCCAGGCGAAGGCACTGGCGGGCTGATGTGGGAGGCACTGGCCGCCTGATTTCTAGGATCGCTCCACTCCGGCTCTCCAGCCCATGACGATCGGCATCGGCCTGCTCGGCCTCGGCACGGTGGGAGCAGGCGTTGCCGAGATCCTGGCCACCCCCGAAGGCCGCCACCCCCTGGTGGCGGAGCTGGAGCTGAAGCGGGTGGCGGTACGCGACCTGCAGCGTACCCGGCCGATCCAGCTGCCCGCCGAGCTGCTGAGCACCGATCCCGCAGCGGTGGTGGACGACCCGGCGGTGGACATCGTGGTGGAGGTGATGGGCGGTCTGGAGCCGGCCCGCTCCCTGATCCTGCGGGCGATTGCCGCCGGCAAGCCCGTGGTCACTGCCAACAAGGCGGTGATCGCCCGTCACGGTGAGGAGATCGCCGCCGCCGCCGCCGCCGCCGGCGTCTACGTGCTGCTGGAAGCCGCCGTGGGCGGCGGCATCCCGATCATCGAGCCGCTCAAGCAGTCGCTCGGCGCCAACCGCATCCAGCGGGTGAGCGGCATCATCAACGGCACCACCAACTACATCCTCAGCCGCATGGCGGCCGAGGGAGCCGACTACGCGGCGGTGCTGGCCGACGCCCAGCGCCTCGGTTACGCCGAGGCCGACCCCGCCGCCGATGTGCAGGGCGCCGACGCCGCCGACAAGATCGCCATCCTCACCGGCCTCGCCTACGGCGGCTCGGTGCCCCGCGAGGCGATCCCCGCCGAGGGCATCGATCAGCTGGATGCCCGCGACGTCACCTACGCCGACCAGCTCGGCTTCGTGGTGAAGCTGCTGGCGGTGTCGCAGCGGATCGAGACCGCGACGGACGGCGACCCGCAGCTGCTGGATGTTCGGGTACACCCCACGCTGCTGCCCCGCAGCCATCCCCTGGCCGGCGTCAACGGGGTGTTCAACGCGATCCTGGTGGAGGGCGAGCCCGTGGGGCAGGTGATGTTCTACGGGCCAGGGGCCGGGTCCGGTCCCACGGCCTCAGCGGTGGTGGCCGACATCCTCAACATCGCCGGCATCCGGCAGGCCACGGGTTCCGGCCAGGCAGATGGCACTCGCCCAGGGGTGGATCCGCTGCTGGCGGCCGGCAGCTGGCGGCAGTGCCGCCTCATCGACGGCGCACGCACCACCCATCGCAACTACGTGCGTCTGCGCACCACCGACCAGCCCGGGGTGATCGGCCGGATCGGCACCTGCTTCGGAGAGGCGGGGGTTTCGATCCAGTCGATCGTGCAGTTCGAGGCCGACAGCGAGGCCGCCGAGATCGTGGTGATCACCCATGAAGTGCTCGAGGCCGACTTCCGCAGAGCCCTCGACGCCATCGCCGCCCTGCCGGAGGTGCAGCGGGTGGCGGCCTGCCTGCGCACCCTCTGATCGGGACGATCAGGTAAGCAAATCGCCACCGGGTGGTGCCGGGGCCACCCGAAGCGGCAGCATGGGTGCAGATCAAAAGGAATTCTTAAGCGCACCACCCAGGAGCCCGCAACACAGCCGCACTGTTCAAGCGCAGGTCTTCAGCGCAGGCCGCTCGACCCACCCGCCTCGATCCGCTTTCCCCACCCTCTCGCACCGGCCCCGTCCGTCCCGCCAGGATTCGGGAACACGTCCCAATCACCGACCAACGCCACCCACCTCGCAGGTCCCCTTCGCAGAAACCCCCTCGCAGGATCCGATCGCGAAGCCTGCCCCCCACCAAACCTTGTTCCGGCACCAACCGCCCCTGAACCGACCAAACCCCACCCGTCTTCCTCTGCCCACGGCTTCATGACCACCCTTTCCTGTGTCAGCCAGAGCACCATTCCCCGTCAGGGAGACTGTGTGCGGCTCGAGACCGACGAACACCTCTATCAGGTGATCGGTGTGGACGACCGGCACGACCGCTGCTGGCTGCGCCGCTGGCCCTTGGCGCGGCATGGCTCGGAGGTGTTTGAAATTTCCCTGCAGCAGGTCCGGCCGTCACGCCCCCACCGCCCTTGAATGGCGGCGGTCCGCTCAGCACCTAGCCTTGCTTCGGTCGTTGCGGCTGACTCCGCGGTCCAGCGTTCTCCTCACCGCCGCAGCGGCCCTGCTGCTGGCCGGATGCCGCGCAGGGTCAACCCCAGCCAGCGGCGGCGATCCACCGGAGCCGGGCCCAGCTGCGGGCCCATCTGACCGTCCCCGTGCCGCGCTGGTGGTGGCCACCAGCACCCGGGTGGGCTCGGTGGACCCCGTGCGCGCCTCCACCTTCGGCGCCACCCAACTCCTCAGCGCCATCGGCGATCCGCTCTACCGCCTGGCGGACGACGGCAGCGTGCTGCCGGCACTGGCCGCCGAGCTGCCCCGGGTCAGCCCCGACGGCCTGACGGTGACCATTCCCCTGCGCCGCGATGTGCTGTTCCACGACGGCACTCCTTTCGATGCGGCCGCAATGGTGTTCAGCCTGGAGCGTTTCCTGGCGATCGGCACCCTCAGTTACCTGCTCGACGACCGCATCGAGGCCGTGCGCGCCAGCGGCTCCCATGAGCTGGAGCTGCGCCTCAGGCGCCCCACCACGGTGCTGCCCCAGCTGCTCAGCACCATCAACCTCACGCCCGTCTCCCCCAAGGCCTACCGGGACCACGGCGATCGGGCCCTCAGCGACCGCTTCGTGGGCACAGGGCCCTACCGACTGAGCTTCTTCAGCGACCAGCAGCAGCGCCTGGAGCCCTTCGACCGCTACTGGGACGAGCGGCCCCGCAACGATGGCATCGTGCTGGTGAGCCTCGGCAACTCCACCGCCCTGTTCGGGGCCATGGGCAGCGGCGAGGTGGATGTGCTGCTCTCCACCGGCCTGCACGAGGATCACCAGCAGGCCCTGCAGCGCCGGGCGAGCCGGGGGGAGCTGCGGGAGGGCCAGGGTCCGGCCCTGGAGATCGGCTACATCACGCTGCACACCACCCAGCCGCCCTTCAGCGACGCCGGGCTGCGCCGGGCCCTGGCCCACAGCCTCGATCGACAGCTGATCACCGAGCGGGTGAGCCAGGGGCTGCGGACCCCCCTGCGCGACCTGGTGCCGCCGGCGGTGAGTGGCGCAATCCGGGAGGGCTGGCCGGACTACGACCCGGACACCGCCCGGAGACTGTTCCGCAGGGCGGGCTACTGCGACGGGCAGGTGCTGGAGCTGCCGCTCACCTTCCGCTCCAACATCCCCTCCGACCGTCTGATGGTGCTCACCTGGCAGGCCCAGCTGGCCCGCGATCTGGGCGACTGCATCGTGCTGCAGCCCAACGGCATGGAATCCACCACGGTGTACCGGCAGCTCGGCGAGGGCGCCTTCCCGGCCGTCATGCTCGACTGGCGTGGAACGGTGCGCGACCCGGAGGCCTATCTGTTTCCCCTGCTCAGCTGCAGCGAGGCTGAGGGTGATCGCTGCCTCCGGGGCGAGAGTGCCCTCAGCGGCAGTTTCTGGACCGCACCCGGGCTGCAGGAGCAGCTGCTGCGCAGCGAGGGGCTGACGGGGAGCGAACGGCTGGAGCTGCTGCAGACGATCGAGCAGCGCACCGCCGCTGCCGTCCCCTATCTGCCCCTGTGGCTGGTGACACCGCGGGCCTGGGCCCAGCGCCGGCTCGCAGCACCCCGCTTTGACGGCAACGGGCGGCTGATGCTGCAGGAGCTGCAGCGCCTGCCATGAGCCGCCGCAGCGCCCTGGCCCGCTATCTGGCCGCCCGCGTCGGGCTGGTGCCGGTGATGCTGTGGCTGATCGCCAGCCTGGTGTTTCTGCTGCTGCGTGTGGCCCCCGGCGACCCGGTGGACGCGGTGCTGGGCACCCGTGCTCCGGAGGCGGCCCGATCGGCACTCCGCAGCCAGCTGGGCCTGGATCAGCCCCTGCTCCGGCAGTACGGCCAGTTTCTGGCGGATCTGCTGCGGGGTGATCTGGGCGAGTCGCTGAACAGCCAGGAGCCGGTGAGCCAGATCATCGGCCAGAGCCTGCCGGCCAGCCTGGAGCTCGGAATCACGGCCCTGCTGCTGGCTGCCCTGCTGGGGCTGGCTGTGGGCTTTTCAGGCATCGCCCGGCCGGAGAGCAGGCTTGATCTGGCCGGCCGGCTCTACGGGATCGGCACCTACGCCCTGCCCCCGTTCTGGGCGGCGATGGTGGTGCAGCTGATCTTCGCCGTGTGGCTGGGCTGGCTGCCGGTGGGGGGAAGGTTCCCGGCCACCCTGCTGCCCCCTGCCGGCACCGGGTTCTTCCTGCTCGACAGCCTCCGCAATGGCTTCGCCACGGGGCAATGGCATCAGCTCGGCGGCACGATCCGGCACCTGGCACTGCCGGCGGCCACCCTGGCACTGCTGCTCAGCGGCATCTTCACCAACGCCCTGCGGCTGAATCTGCGCCGGGCCCTGGCCTCCGACTACGTGGAGGCAGCCCGCAGCCGGGGGCTGGGGGAGGCCCAGGTGGTGCTGCGTCATGCCCTTCCCAACGCTCTTTTGCCGGTGCTCACGATCACCGGCATCACGGTGGCCTCGCTGATCGGCGGCGCCCTGCTGATCGAGGTGACCTACTCCTGGCCGGGGATCGCCGCGCGCCTGCAGGAGGCCATTGCCCAGCGTGACTATCCCCTGGTGCAGGGCATCGTGGTCGTGGTGGCGGCCCTCGTGGTGCTGGTCACCGTGGTGGTGGACCTGCTGGTGGCCCTGCTCGATCCCCGGATCCGGTTCTGAGCGGAAGCACCGGAGCACCCCCCTTCAGAGGAGCGGGGTCGGCCGGGAGGCGACGCTGCCATCGGCGGGCGGCATCCCGGTCGAGCACATAGGCCTCCACCCCGCCGTGCCGGCGCCTCTGGGGCATGAGCAGGGAGGCATGCCTGGCCGACTCCAGAAATTCCACCGTCAGGCGCAGCAACAGCTCCTGCACCAGCTCAGGGTCTTGACCCACCAATTGCTCCCCAAGCCGGAACAGGGCTTCACCCTCACCATCCAGGCGCACGGGGGAGAAGTGGCTGCCGCCATCCACCAGCACCAGGCGGCTGCGGGGATGGCCGCTGCTGATCAGCAGGCTGAGCTGCTCCTGCACCGGCGGCGTGATCAGGTCGAGGCTGCCCCCCACCATCAGCACCGGCACGGGCAGATCCGCCAGTCCCCGATCGGGCCAGAGCAGGCTGCCGAAGCCATTGAAGGTCACCACCCCCAGGAGCGGGATACCCGCCAGCCGCGGCAACGGGTCGGCAGGGCCGGGCACCGCCCGGGGGCCGCCATCGCCGGCCACAGCCTCCAACTGGCACTGCAGCAGGCGGGAGAGGTTGGTGAGCGGCAGGGAGGTGAGGGCCCGCCGGCAGCGGCCGGAGAGCCCCTGCTCAGGAACCAGTCCCGCGGCCATCAGCGCCGCCAGTCCTCCGAGGGAATGGCCCATCAGCACCACTCCGGCATCTCCGGCACCGGCAGGGCCCAGGGGCGGCAGCCGGCCCTCGGCCAGGGCCGTGAGCACGGCTTCCAGATCGGCCAGCCGCTGGGGAAGCGATTCGGCTCCCGGCAGCGGCCCCTCTCCCGCCAGCGAGGCCTTCACCGCCTGTTCATCACTGCCGGGGTGCTCGAGCACCAGTGCCGGCCATCCCTGCTGGGCCAGGGAGCCGGCCAGCCAGTTCAGCTGGCTGCGGCTGCCGCCCAGGCCCGGCATCAGCAGCAGCATGGGCCGCGGCTCGGACTGGGCCGGGCCGAGGGCCGGCCAGAGATCGACAGGCAGCGGCATGGGCCGGTGAGCCACGGCGAGCTGCAGCTGCACCGGCTCGGCAGGCCGGGTACGGCGCCGACCGTCCACCAGCGGACGCGTCTGCCGCAGAGGCAGGGGCAGGCGCCGCAGTTCGGCGACAGCATCCCGCTGATGCTGCAACTGGGCGCGCCAGTGCTGGGCAAGGGCGAGCAGACCATCCACCTGCAGCGTGACCCGGGACATCGGCAGTTCGCGCAGGAGCTGCACAGCGGTCACCGACGCCTGACGCTCGAACAACCGGCGCAGGCTCTCCATCAGTAGCGGAGCCGTGTTCTCCCCCCCCGGACCGGTCACCAGCCCGCCCACCTCCCGCAGCATCTGCTCCCCCGTCCAGCTCCCCAGCAGCTCGGTGGCAAAGCTGCGGTGCTTGAGCAGAGGCGCCTGCAGCAAGCCCACCAGACCCCGGCGGGAGCGATCATCCAGCAGGTTCAGCCATTGGGCGAGATCACCGCGGGGCCGACCATGGTCACGGCTCCAGGCCTCCAGATCGGCCAGCTCGATCGGCAGTTCCAGCCCGTCGAAGCGCACCACCAGCTCGTCCACCGCCCGTGCCGGGGGCAACCAGCCGAGCGGCAGGAGCACCAGCAGACTGGCGAGCGCACCCGAGAGACGGCGGCGGTTTGAAGAGCGGTTGGAGGGGCGGTTTGGCAAGGGCCGGCGAGCGGAGAACCGCGGCAGCGGCTGGGGGGCAACGGTGAACGGGGAGGCGAGCGCGGGGACGGATGCCGGAGCTGATCCCACGGTGACCGGGGGCCTGGGGCAGGCCAGGTGGCAAGGGGTGGGCCACTGGTGTCTCCAGTTTCCCCCGGCGCTGCGGGAAGTGGCCGTGCTGCGGCTGGTGGGGGCGATCGGTGCCGGCGGGGTGCTGTACCTCACCCCGATGGTGTTTCACCAGGCGGCCTTCAGCCCCACCAGCGTCACCCAGGGCCTTGCCCTGGCGGCCCTGGCCGGCACACTTGGGCGCCTGCTCTGCGGGCTGCTGCTGGACCGGGGCCTGAACTGTTCGCTGCCCGTGCTGCTGGCGGTTCTGTTCTCCCTGGCGGCAGACAGCATCCTGTTCGCGGCCCGGGCCTTCCCGGGCTACCTGCTGGGCCAGCTGCTGCTGGGCATCGCCATGGGGTTCTACTGGCCGGCCATCGAGCTGGCGGTTCCGCTGAGCTGTGGCCGGGGCCCCACGGCGATCCCCTCGGCCCGCGGCTTCGCCCTGGTGCGCAGCGCAGACGCCGCTGGCATCGCCGGCGGCGCCCTGCTGGGAGCCGCGCTGGCGGCGCTGGGGCTGCTGCGGGGCGTGTATCTGCTGGACATGCTCTGCCTGGCCGCGATGGTGCTGCTGCTGGTGCTGCGCCCGCTCCCCGATCCCGTTCGCCGGCAGCCCAGTGCCGAGTCGCACCGCTGGGCTCCCTGGCTGCGGGCGCTGCTGCCGCTGCTGACCATCGCCCTGCTGGCCACCTCGCTGCCGGCCCTGATGCAGAGCGCCCTGCCCCTGGATCTGGTCCGCGGCGGCCTGCGCCGTCAGGCCCTGCCCGAGAGCCTGGGGGCTCTGCTGATCGGCCTGCAACTCGGACTGCTTGTGCTGATCCAGTGGCCCCTCGGCCAGGCGCTGGCGCGGCGGCCGGTGGCCAGGGGCCTGGGATTGAGCCTGGCGAGCTTCGCAGCGGGCACCGCACTGCTGTCGCTCTCCGCCCTGGTGACGGGCGGGGTGTGGCTGGTGCTGCTGGCCCAGCTGCCGCTGGCGGTGGGGCAGGCGGCCTTCCTGCCGATCGCCACGGAGGCGGTGATCGAGGTCACCCCCGAGGAGCACCAGGGGGTGGCCATGGCACTCTTCTCACAGTGCTTCGCGATCAGCGCGCTGGGCGCACCCCTGCTGGCCGGAATCGCCCTGGAGGGGCAGGGCCACGGGGCAGGTCTCTGGCTGGCCATGGCCGGGCTGTGCCTGGCCGGCCTGCAGCTGGTGCGGCGGATCAGGCCCCGGAGTCAGCGCCCGCGCGCTTGACCCAGGCCTCATGCGGCAGCGGCTCGGTGCCGTACTCCCAGTCGTCGTAGTCGGGATCGTTGCGGATCCGGCGGTGCAGTTCCTTCTGCACGTCGAAATCGTGGGGATGGGCCCCGGGCTCCTCACCGGTTGCCGACGGGGAGGGGTCGTGGACTTGGCTCATGGCGGCGACCTGCTCTGCGGGGATTCTGGCCGAACACCCGGGGGGACCATCAACCGGGGCATCAACCCGCGGCATTCAACTCGCGGTATTCGCACCGGATCGCCGCCAACCCGAATCGCCCTCTACACGTTGAACAGGAACTCCATCACGTCGCCCTCCTCCACCACGTACTCCTTGCCCTCGGCCCGCAGCCAGCCTCTGTTGCGGGCCTCCGCCAGCGATCCAGCCTCCAGCAGCTGCTGGCAGCCGATCGTCTGGGCGCGGATGAAACCGCGCTCGAAGTCGGTGTGGATCACGCCGGCGGCCTGGGGGGCCGTCATGCCGGCCTTGATCGTCCAGGCACGGGTTTCCTTCTCGCCGGTGGTGAAGTAGGTGCGCAGGCCCAGCAGGGCGTAGGTGGCCCGGATCAGACTCTGCAGGCCGCCCTCCTCCACGCCCAGGCCGGCCAGGAATTCGGCGCGCTCCTCCTCGGGCAGCTCGATCAGCTCGGCCTCCACCTGGGCCGAAATCCGCACCGTGCCCGCACCTTCCCTGGCCGCCAGGGCCGTCACCTGCTCGCAATAGGCATTGCCCGAGGCCAGGTCGTCCTCGCTCACATTGGTGGCGTAGACGATCGGCTTGGCGGTGAGCAGACCCAGGGGCTTCACCATCAGCGACTCCTCCTCGCTGAGCTCCACCGTGCGGGCGGCCCCACCGGCCTCCAGCGCCGCCTGAATACGCGCCAGGGCAGCATCCTCAACCTGCGCTTCCTTGCTGGTGCGCACCTGCTTCTTGAGCCGCTCGCGACGCTTCTCCACCTGGGCCAGATCCGCCAGGCCCAGCTCCAGGTTGATCACCTCGGCATCGCGTGCCGGGTCCACCGAGCCGCTCACGTGGATCACGTCGTCATTCTCAAAACAGCGCACCACGTGCACGATGGCGTCCACCTCGCGGATGTTGGCGAGGAATTTGTTCCCCAGGCCCTCGCCCTGGCTGGCGCCCTTCACCAGGCCAGCGATGTCCACGAACTCAACCCGGCTGGGGATGATGTCCTTGCTGGAGCTGAGCTCCGCGAGCTGCTGCAGCCGGGGATCGGGAACCGACACGATGCCCGAATTGGGCTCGATCGTGCAGAAGGGATAGTTGGCGGCTTCGGCCTGGGCGTTGGCCACCAGGGCGTTGAACAGGGTCGACTTGCCCACGTTGGGCAGACCGACGATTCCGGCTTTGAGCATGGCTGGAATCTACGGAGCGTCCGGCACCGCCGAAAACCCTGGACGCCTCGCCGGAACCCCGGTCCAACCGCGAAACTGGTGTGAGTGGCAGGCAACCCGATTCCCACCCTCACCCCCCTGCGCCGGGTGGCACCAGTTCCCCCCTCCTCCACTGGCCCCACACCACTGCGGCGGCCTGATGGGCCGCCGCCCTGGCGGAGGCGGAGGCTCTGGGCGGGTGCCGCCGTGCTGGTGGTGATGCTGGCCGGCCTCGCCCTCTGGCAGCGCCAGCGCGGCCCCCGCGAGGCCGACCTGGCTCCTTACACGGTGCTGGCCACCTCCGGCGAACTCCCCGGCGTGGTGAGCGCCTCCGGCGAGCTGGAGGCCGAGCAGCGGGTGAATGTCAGTCCCAAGCGCCAGGGCGTGCTCGAGGAGCTGCTGGTGGAGGAGGGGGATCTGGTGCGCCGCGGCCAACCCCTGGCCCGCATGGACGCCGGCGATCTGAACGAGCGTCTGAGTGAACTCAAGGCCCAGCTGCGGTCCGCTGAGGCCCAGCTGGTCCGCAGCCGAAGCGAACTGGAGCGCAACGAACGGCTGTTCCGCGAGCGCGCCATCAGCCTCAGCGACTACAACGCCGTTCGCAGCACCTATGAGGTGGATCTGGAGGCAGTGCAGGCCGCCCGCCAACGCCTCGAGGCCCGCCGGGTGGAGCAGCAGGAGCTGATCGTGCGGGCCCCCTTCGACGGGGTGATCAGCCAGCGCTTCGCCGATCCCGGATCCTTCGTCACGCCCACCACCACCGCCTCGGCCACGGCCGGGGCCACCAGCTCCTCCATCGTGGAGCTGTCCCAGGGGCTGGAGGTGGTGGCGAAGGTGCCCGAGAGCGACATCGGCAGGATCAGCGTCGGCCAGCCCGCCCAGGTGAGGGTCGATGCCTTCCCCGAGCGCAGCTTCTCCTCGCGGGTGAGGCGGATCACCCCCAGGGCCGTGAAGCTGAACAACGTCACGTCCTTCGATGTGTTTCTGGAGTTCACCGAGCCCCAGCCCGATCTGCGCATCGGCATGACCGCCGACGTGGGCTTCCAGACCGGCGCTGTGCAGGCCAAGACCCTGGTGCCCACCGTGGCCATCGTCACCGAGGATGGCCGCCCCGGCGTCCTGCTGGTGGATGAAGACCGTCAGCCCCGCTTCCAGCCGGTGGAGCTGGGCATCAGCGGCGGGCGCGACACCCAGATCCTCTCCGGCCTGGAACCCGGTGCCAGGGTGTTCATCGATCTGCCGCCCTGGTCCCGCCGCCGCCGCTGAGGAAGTGGCGGGCCGCAGCCACGATCCGGCCTGAGGCCTGGCCGTCGCCGAAGGGATTGTGGGCGTGCGCCATCGCCTGATAAGCCTCAGCGTCCGTGAGCAGACGGCTGGCCTCGGCGACGATGTCCTGCGTCGCGGTGCCGATCAGGCGGGCCGTGCCCGCGTCCACGGCCTCGGGCCGCTCGGTGGTGCGGCGCAGCACCAGCACCGGCTTGCCCAGGGCAGGGGCCTCCTCCTGGAGCCCGCCCGAATCGGTGAGCACCAGGGTGCAGCCGCGCATCGCTGCCACGAGCTGGGCGTAGTCGAGGGGTTCGGTGAGGAAGGCCCGCGGGTGGCCGCCGAGCAGGGCCTGCAACGGCTCGCGCACGGTGGGGTTGCGGTGCAGGGGCAGCAGCAGGGCGGTGTCGGGGAAACGTTCCAGCAGCTGCAGGAATCCAGCGCCGATGGTCTGCAGCCGCTCGCCCCAGTTTTCCCGCCGGTGCACCGTGGCCAGGATCACCCGCTGACCGTCCCAGTCAAGCCCGTCCAGCTCGTAGGCGGGGGCCTGATCGGCCATCTGCAGGAGCGCGTCGATCACCGTGTTGCCGGTGGTGAGCACCTCTCCCACCACCCCCGAGGCCCGGCAGTTGGCCGCCGCGCGATCGGTGGGGGCGAAGTGCAGCAGGGCCAGCTGGGAGATCAGCCGGCGGTTGGCCTCCTCCGGGAAGGGATCGAGCAGGTTGTCGGTGCGCAGCCCCGCCTCCACGTGGCCGACGGGGATCTGCTCGTAGAAGGCGGCCAGGGCCGAGGCGAAGGCGGTGGTGGTGTCCCCCTGCACCAGCACCAGATCGGGGCGCTGCGCGGCGAACTCGTCCTTGAGGCCCTGCAGGGCCGCGCAGGTGATGTGGGTGAGCGTCTGCTGCGGTGCCATCAGCGCCAGATCGTGATCGGCCTCGAGCCCGAACAGCTCCATCACCTGGCTCACCATCTCCCGGTGCTGGCCGGTGAGCACCACCCGGGTGTGGAAGTCGGGAGCCGCCTGAAAGGCACGGATCACCGGTGCCAGCTTGATCGCCTCGGGCCGGGTGCCGAGCACGATCGTGACCAGGGGCTGGGACACCGGAGAGGGGCGCTGGCGGACGGGCGGATCCTACGGAGCGCGCCCGCGGGTGAGGATTGAGGGGCTGACAGAGCCGCCGGAAGCCGCCAAGCTGCCTCATATCGGCGGTCTCCGATGACGACCTCTCCGCTGCCTCTCTCGCCGCTGCCGCCGCCGCCGGCCCCGGCGCCCTCGGCCGGCTTCGGCGACCAGCCAGCCGACCTCCAGGGCCTCGTGCGGCTTGCCAACGAGCGCGTGTTCTCCGATGTGCACGTGGGCGTGGGCGAGGAGCCCCGCTACCGCTCGCGCGGCACCATGGTGCGCACCGGCTGGCCGGCCACCGACAGCGACACCTTCCACCGCTGGCTGCGCGAGATCCTCAGCCCCGAGGAGATCGAGGGATTCCTGCGCCACAAGGAGTTCGACGGCGCCCACACCTTTCCCTTCGTGCGGGTGCGGATCAATCTGCTGGACACACTGGCCGGCCCGGCCATGGTGCTGCGCCTGATCCCCCACCAGGTTCCCACCCTCGATGACCTGGGCATGCCAGCGGTGCTCAGCGAACTCTGCACCCGTCCCAAGGGGATGGTGCTGGTGACCGGTCCCACCGGCTGTGGCAAGACCACCACCCTGGCGGCGATGATCGACTGGATCAACCGCAACATGTACCGGCACATCGTCACGATCGAGGACCCGATCGAGTACGTGCATCAGAGCCGTGAGTCCCTGATCCGCCAGCGACAGGTGGGCCGGCACACCCTGCAGTTCCACAACGCCCTGCGGGCCTCGATGCGGGAGGACCCCGACGTGATCCTGATCGGCGAGATCCGCGACCGCCTCACCCTGGCCACCGCCATCGAGGCGTCCCAGACCGGTCAGCTGGTGCTGGGCACCATGCACACCAACTCGGCCATCAAGACGGTGGAGCGGGTGCTGGGCATGCACCCGCCCAACGAGCAGCACACGGTGCGCGAGGCGATCTCCGAGACCCTGCTGGCGGTGATCGCCCAGGGCCTGATCAAGACCACCGACGGGGATCGCACCGTCTATCAGGACATCCTCATCAACACGGATGCCTGCAAGGACTACATCCAGCAGGGCGAGCTCGATGAGATCGAGGAGATCATGCGCCGCAGCCGCTTCGATGGCATGGTGACGGCCAACCAGTCGCTCCTGGAGCTGGTGGAAGCCGGCCGGGTGGCCCCCGAAGAGGCGATCGCCCAGAGTCTCAAGCCGGCGGAACTGCTGCAGGCCCTGCGGGGCCGCACCGCCTAGCGGGAGGCCAGCCTGGCGATCAGCAGCACGGTGAGACCGACGGACAGACCGAGCATGGCCAGGCGCCCGTTCCAGATCTCGGCCTGAGGCGTGAAGCCACGCCTCCAGGCGTTGAGTTCACTGCTGCTCACTGGTTGCACATCGGCCTCCTGGGTGACGGCCGGGTGTGCGTCAGCAGGCTCAACGGTGTCTGCGCTGGCCATGGAGTGGTGCGCGTTGGCACCCCAGCCTAGTGAGATCAGAATGGCGGTGGTGTGGTGTAGAGGCATGCAGCCTGCTCAAGCGGCAGGCGGGCGGCGACTCCGAGCTCGATGGCGCTGCGCTGCCCATGCTGCAGGCGCTCACAGGCAGCCACCCCGATCATGGCGGCATTGTCGGTGCAATAGGCCAGGGGAGCCACCCGCCAGTGCAGACCAGCCCGACGGCAACGCTCCTCCAGCAGGCCGCGCAGCCGGCGGTTGGCGGCCACACCCCCCACCAGCACCAGGGTGCCCAGACCCTGATCCAGGGCACAGCGGCAGCTGCGCTCGACGAGCACCTCGGCCACTGCCTGCTCGAAGCTGGCGGCCAGATCGGCTAGGGGCAGCGACGCACTTCCAGCCGCTCCGTCAGCCTCACCCTCCAGGCTGCGCACCAGCCGCAGCATGGCCGTCTTGAGGCCGCTGAAGCTGAAGTCGTAGGGGAAGAAGCCCCCGTCCGGCCTGGACACGCGCCCCCGGGGCAGGCGGAAGCGCCGAGGATCCCCCCCCACCGCCGCCGCCTGGATCGCTGGTCCGCCGGGATAACCCAGCCCCAGCAGCCGCGCCACCTTGTCAAAGGCCTCGCCGGCCGCGTCGTCATGACTGCGGCCCAGCCGCTCGAAGCGCCCCGGACCCTCCACCCGCACCAGTTCGGTGTGCCCGCCACTCACCAGCAGCACCAGGTAGGGGCCTGGTGGCAGGGGCTCACCCAATTGCACCGAGGCCAGGTGGCCCTCCAGGTGATGAACGGCCAGGAACGGCTTGCCGTGCAGGCGCGCCAGGGTTCGGCCGGTGACCGACGCCACCAGCAGAGCCCCCACCAGCCCCGGCGCGGCCGTGGCGGCCACGGCGTCCAGCGCGGCCGGCTGCAGACCGCTGCGTTCAAACACCTGGCCGATCAGCTGGGGCAGTGCCTCCACGTGGCGGCGCGAGGCGATCTCGGGCACCACACCGCCCCAGCGGGCATGCTCCTCCACCTGCGAGGCGACCGCGCTGGCGAGCACCGTGCGGTCCCGCACGATGGCGGCGGCCGACTCGTCACAACTTGTTTCGAGGGCCAGAACCGTTGGCATGGTGCCGCTGCAGCGCCCCTACTGTCCGCTCGTGACATCCTGCACCGCGATGCGACGTCTCCTCCCCCGCCTGTGCGCGGTTCTGCTCTCCGCCTTCCTGATCTTCGGTCTGGCACCCGTCGCCCATGCCGACGCATCCGTTGCCGGACTCACTCCCTGCGCCGAGAATCCCCGCTTCCAGCAGCGGGCCGCCGGTGCCCAGACGGCTCAGGCCAAGGCACGCTTTGAGCACTACAGCCAGGCCCTCTGCGGAACGGATGGCCTGCCCCACCTGATCGTGGATGGCCGCTGGAGCCATGCCGGTGATTTCCTGATCCCGGGCCTCCTCTTCCTCTACATCTCTGGCACGATCGGCTGGGCCGGCCGCGGCTACCTGATCGCCGCACGCGCAGGCAAGGACGCCACCATGAAGGAGATTCAGATCGACATGCCCCTGGCGTTCAAAACCACCCTGGCCGCCGCCGTCTGGCCTCTCGCGGCTTTCAACGAGTTCGTTGGCGGAAAAATGATTGAAGCCGACTCCAAAGTGACCGTTTCCCCCCGCTGATTGCTGGAACCATGAAGAAATTCCTCACCACTGCCCCCGTTGTGGCCGCCATCTGGTTCACCCTCACCGCCGGGATCACGATCGAGGTTTTCCGTTTCTTTCCCGACCTGATCTTCTGACCGCTCTGACACCGGTCGCATCTGACGCCCGCCAGGACCCGGTCATCCCGGCTAGCCGGCAGCCGAATGCCCCCCGATGGGGGGCTTTTTGGTGGTCAGGTGCATGAGCCGCTCCAGTTGCTCGCAGGCCTCGCCAAGATCGTCATTCACCAGCACGGCGTCGAATTCCCCCTCGGCGGCCAGCTCCACCCGGGCCCGTTCCAGCCGCTGCTGGATGGCTGCTTCGCTGTCGGTGCCGCGTCCGCGGATGCGGCGCTCCAGCTCCTCGAAACTGGGGGGTTTGATCAACAGCTGGAATCCGGCGGGAAAGCTGCGCCGCACCTGGCGGGCGCCCTCCAGTTCGATCTCCAGCAGCACAGGACGGCCCTGCGCCAGGTGGTCCTCCACCGCCTCGCGCGGAGTGCCGTAGAGGTTGCCGGCAAATTCGGCCCACTCCAGGAATCCACCACCGTGCACCCGCCGTTCGAAGTCCTCCCGGCCGAGAAAGAAATAGCTCTCGCCATCCACTTCGCCGGGCCGCGGTGCCCGCGTGGTGGCCGACACCGACAGCCAGATCCGGGGATGCCGCTCCAGCAGCTGGCGCACCAGGGTGCCCTTGCCCACACCGCTGGGACCCGTGATCACGATGAGGCGTGCCATCGCAGCGGTGGAGGCTGGGCAGCAGAGTAGAAGCCGGTGTGGTGCTCTCCGGCGCAGGTGATGGCGAGGCTGCAGCCGATGGATTTCACCAGCCTCAGGGCAGTGGTGACGGAGTGGCGTGCGGTGCTGGTGCCGAGCCGATTCGAGAAGGCGCAGCAGGACAGTGCCCACAGCGTGCAGATCGGCCTGCGCCACCTGCAGGGAATGGGCTGGCTGGAGCTGAGCTGGCAGGCCGAAGCGGCACGGGTGCATGCCATCGACACCCCTCCGCGCCAGGGGGAGGGCAGCACCCTGGCTCAGCAGTTGCAGCACGCCCTGCGCGGCCTGGCGCTGATCCGGATCGATCAGCCGGGCTGGGAGCGTGTGGTGGAGCTGGGGTTCGCGCGCCGGCCGGGCGAACCCGTGCAGCGCTGGCTGGTGGCGGAGCTGATGGGACGCCACAGCAACCTGTTCCTGCTCGACGGGGATCGGCAGGTGGTGACGCTGGCCCGTCAGGTGAAACCCAGCCAGTCGCGGCTGCGGCCGATCGGCACCGGCGACCCCTATCAGCCGCCGCCGCCCCTCAACGGGGAACCGCCCAGCCTGGAGGAGGGCTTCGAAAGCTGGCAGCGGCGGCTCACGCTGCTGCCCCTCCCCCTGGGCCAGGCACTCCGCGACGCCTACCTGGGGATCAGTCCGGCCCTGGCCGCCCAGCTGGCACCGCAGGCCTGGCTGGAGCAGGAGGTGGGCAGCCTCGGCGCCACGCATTGGCACCAGCTCTGGCAGCACTGGCGCGGCTGGCTGCAGGCCCTGGCGGCGGAACGCTTCAGCTGGCGCCCCCTGGACGGGGGCTATGCCTGCTGGGAGCAGGAGCCTGCCGCCACCCCCGCAGGCGGACTGGCCATCAACCAGGCCATGGCCGCCTACTACCGCGATCACCTGGGCCGGCAGCAGCTGCAGCAGCGGCGCCAGCACATCCGTCAGCTGCTGGAGCGCCTGCACCAGCGCGAAAGCAGCCAGCTCCAGGAGCAGCAGGCCCTGCTGGCGGCAGTCCCTGCCGCCGATGAGCTGCAGCGCCGGGCCGATGCCCTGCTCAGCCAGCTGCTACCGGAGCGTTCCTGCATCGACGAGGCCCAGAAGCTCTACCGCAAGGCCCGCAAGCTGCGCCGCTCCGCTGCCGCGATCACCGCCAGGATCGAGCTTCACCACCGACACCTGGCTGCGCTCGCAGACAGCCTCACCTATCTGGAGCATGCGGAGACCCTCGAACAGCTCCTGGCAATCGAAGAGGAGCTCGAGTCCCTGCGGGGACGATCGGGCACAACCCGGCCAGGGCGGCGGGGGCAGACCAGCGCCAAGGCCGAAGGCCCCCGGCCGCTGGAGCTGCGCAGCACCTCTGGAATCGCCCTGCAGGTGGGCCGCAACCACCGTCAGAACGAATGGATCGCCTTCCGGCAGGCGCGGCGCGGCGACCTCTGGTTCCATGCCCAGGAGTTGCCGGGCAGCCATGTGGTGCTCAAGAGCTCCGAGGCTCCCGCCATGGACAGCGATCTGCAGTGCGCCGCCGATCTGGCAGCCCATTTCAGCCGCGGCCGCGCCAATGGGCGGGTTCCGGTGGTGATGGTGCCGGTGGAGGACCTCCAGCGGATCCCCGGCGCCGCTCCCGGCACGGTGCGCCACCGCGGCGGCGAGGTGATCTGGGGTGAACCGGAGCGGGCCCTTAACCTCCTGGCAGCAGGGCAGCCATGACCAGCCCCCCTTCCGACATCCGCTCCGATCCCAGGTCCGACGGCCCGGGCAACGGCACCGAGGCAGCCCTGCAGACGGCCCTGCCGGCGCCGCCGCCGATCCCGGTGCCAGCCGTCGCCGGCACGCCCACCCCGCCCGGCGACGAGTTCCCGGGCGAGGTGGAGATGAGCCTGGTGGACCACCTGGAGGAGCTGCGGCGGCGGGTGCTGCGCAGCCTGCTGGCGGTGGTGGTGGGCGCTGCGGCCGCACTGCTGTTCGTGAAGCCGCTGGTGCGCGTGCTGGAGATGCCCGCCGATGGCATCCGCTTCCTGCAGCTGGCGCCCGGAGAGTTCCTGTTCGTGTCGCTCAAGGTGGCCGGCTATGCCGGTCTCACCTTCGCCCTGCCATGGGTCCTCTACGAGTTCCTGGCCTTCGTGCTGCCCGGTCTCAGCCGCCGCGAGCGCCGGCTGGTGGCCCCGGCGGTGGGAGGCTCGGCGGTGTTGTTCGCAGCCGGGCTGGCCTTCGCCTGGTGGGCCCTGGTGCCCGCCGCTCTGCGCTTCCTGGTGAGCTTCGGTGCCGATGTGGTGGAGCCGAGCTGGTCGATCGAGCGCTACCTCGACTTCGTGCTGCTGCTCATGGTGGCCACCGCCCTGGCCTTCCAGCTGCCCGTGCTGCAGCTGATCCTCGGGGCGCTGGGCCTGATCCGCTCGCGCGCCATGCTGGCCGGCTGGCGCTGGGTGGTGCTGATCTCGGCGGTCTCCGGCGCCGTGCTCACTCCCTCCACCGATCCGGTGACGATGCTCCTGCTGAGCGGAGCGATCACCGCCCTGTTCCTGATCGGCGTCGCCCTGGTGGCGCTGGTCGAGCGGCTCCAGCCCAGCCCTCAGGGGAACACCGGTGTTCCCTGATAGGGGTCGATGGCGTCGTCGAGAACGGGCATCTCGCTCTGGAGCGGGCCCGGCTCGGGACGCTCCTCCTGCGCCAGCGGCGGAGTCCACTGGGGAGCAGCCTCCTGGGCTGGGGTTGGCTGAGGCTGTGGCCGGTATGGCCCCACGAGCGGCGCAGGGCGCGGGGGGTTGGAACGCTGAAGGGCTGGCCGCGGGACGCTGGGCGAGGGCGGTGCGATGGCCACCTCCCGGCGCACACCCATCTCCAGACCCGACACTCTGGTGAGGTTCTCCACCAGGCCCCGCACCGGATTGGCATTGATGAACCGGAAAGTCTCCGTGAGTGGGTTGCCGCGCTGGTCGTAGCCGACCACGGAGAATTGGTAATCGGCCGTCTTGCCTGCGCGCGAACCGGCCACGCCACCCACCACGGCGCCGCCGAGAATGCCGAACGGGCAGGCGATCAACGTCCAGCAGGTGGCCAGGGCTCCCACCACGGTTCCGGTCAAGGCGCCGCCGGTCGCCCCGAGCGAGGCCACCAGGGCATTGTGGTTGTCCCAGCCCACAGCGTTCCACTGCGCGATCCGATCGGCCGGGATGAAGCCGGAAGGCCCCTTCACGCCTTGATCAGTGACCTCAATTCGGCAACGCTTGCTGCCGCAGATCGCTTCGTAGCGGGCCGCCTCGGCAGGCATCGGCAGCAGCAGCGAAAGGCCGATGCCCACGCTCAGCAGGGCTTGGGCAGAGAGGGTCCCTGCGGAGACGGTCCCGGCGGAGGAGGTGGCGGCATGCCGGGGACGACGCATGGAGATGGGTGTGAGGTACGGAAAGAACGACGTGTGACGATCGCGCCAGGCTCGCAGCGCTTGATAACACCTCCGCAGCCACGACGCATCCCCGAGCGGGCCGAGCATGCGTGTGCTCCGGCTAAAGCAGAAACTCTCCGGCCCGCTCCGGCGGCGGATCCAGGGCAAGTCCCAGGGCGCGGCCGAGGCGCGGCCTGCCTGTGGTGGTGGTCAGCCATCGGCGCACCTGGGAGGCCACACCCATGACGTTGAGCAGCGCCGCCACCTCCTCCAGCCTGGCGGCATAGGCCTCGGCGCTCAGCGGAAAGGACTGCTGCTCCAGATGGCCCCACATCACCTGCAGATAGAGCCGCCGCCGGCGCTGCACCACCTGCAGGTCATAGGACGCCTGCCAGCGGGCGCGCAGCGCCCGCTGGAGCTCCACACCCGTGAGGGGAGCACCGCCTTGGGGGGCATGGGGATCCACGCGATCGAGGGCCACCGGGGCTGGGGCTGGGCAGGCCTTAAGGTGGCACGCACGTTGCCGTGGCTCCAGGGAGCAACCTCGAATGACCCAGATCCCAGCGAGCGCCTCGAGTGGTGATGTGCCCGGAATGGGTCGTCGCCAGTTCATGAACCTGCTCACCTTCGGGTCGGTCACCGGCGTCGCCCTCGGTGCTCTCTATCCGGTGGTGAACTACTTCATCCCGCCCCGCGTCGGTGGCTCCGGCGGCGGCACCGCAGCCAAGGACGAACTGGGCAATCCCGTCACCGCCAGCGGCTGGCTCGGCACCCACAACGATGGCGACCGCAGCCTGGTGCAGGGCCTCAAGGGGGACCCCACCTACCTGATCGTGGAGGGGGATGACGCCATCGGCAGCTACGGCATCAATGCCATCTGCACCCACCTCGGCTGCGTGGTGCCCTGGAACAGCGGCGCCAACAAGTTCATCTGCCCCTGCCACGGTTCCCAGTACGACGCCACCGGCAAGGTGGTGCGCGGCCCGGCGCCCCTGTCCCTGGCTCTGGCCCACGTGTCGGTCGAGGACGACAAGGTCTTCCTGAGCCAATGGAGCGAAACCGACTTCCGCACCGGCGACAAACCCTGGTGGGCGTGACCCCGGCCAGCTGAACTCTCCCTCCCCGTCGTCACCGCCACCGTCGTCACCCCCACCGATGCGTCCGCTCCTCTCCTCCCTCGCCACCGCGTCCGCCCCTGTACTCCGGCCTCTGTTCGGAGCCGCCCTCTGCCTCGCCCTGCTCACCTCCGCGGCCGCCCCGAGCTGGGCCTATCCCTTCTGGGCCCAGCAGAACTACGACAGCCCGCGCGAAGCCACCGGCAAGCTCGTCTGCGCCAACTGCCACCTGGCCCAGAAGCCCACCAGGGTTGAAGTGCCTCAGGCGGTGTTCCCCGACACAGTGTTCAAAGCCGTCGTCGAGATTCCCTACGACACGTCAGTGCAGCAGGTTGCCGGGGACGGCAGCGGCACCGGCCTGAACGTGGGCGCCGTCGTGATGCTCCCCGACGGCTTCACCCTTGCCCCGCAGGACCGCCTCAGCGAGGAGCTGAAGGAAGAGACGTCCGGCATCTTCTACAGCCAGTATTCCGAGGATCAGCCCAACATCCTCCTGGTGGGGCCGCTGCCCGGGGATGACCACCGCGAGATCGTCTTCCCCGTTCTCTCCCCCGATCCCGCCACCGACAGCAGCATCCACTTCGGCAAGTACCAGTTGCATGTGGGCGGCAACCGGGGTCGGGGCCAGGTCTATCCCACCGGAGAGAAGACGAACAACACGGTCTTCACCGCTCCCGCCGCCGGCACCATCGCGACCATCACCCCTGGTGACAACGGCGCCACCCAGGTGGAGATCAGCGCCGAGGACGGCACCGTCGTGAGCGAAACCATCCCTGCCGGGCCTTCCCTGATCGTGTCTGTGGGCGACGCCGTTGCCGCCGGAGCGCCGATCACAACCGACCCCAACGTTGGTGGCTTCGGCCAGGTGGACGCCGAGGTGGTGCTCCAGAACCCGCTGCGCATCATCGGAATGCTGGCCTTCTTTGCCGCGATCGCCGTCGCCCAGATCATGCTGGTGCTGAAAAAGCGCCAGGTGGAGAAGGTGCAGGCGGCCGAAGGCATCGTCTGAGCGGCCCCAGCCCGAGCTCCCTTGTCAGTCTTCGCCACCTTCACGTCTCCGGGGCCCCTGGTCTTCCAGCTGGGTCCCTTTGCCCTGCGCTGGTACGGCCTGCTGATCGCCCTGGCCGTGCTGGCGGGGCTGGTGCTGTCCACCCGCCTGGCAAAGGCCCGCGGGATCGATCCGGGCCTGATCGCCGACCTTCTGCCCCTGCTAGTGCTCGGTGCGGTGCTCGGAGCCCGCCTGTATTACGTGGCCCTGGAGTGGCGCCAGTACGCCAGCAACTGGGTGGATGTGCTCTCGATCTGGCGCGGCGGCATCGCCATCCATGGCGCCCTGATCGGTGGGACGCTCACCACCATTCTCTTCTGCCGCTGGCGTCGTCAGCCCTTCTGGCCCCTGCTGGATGTGCTGGTGCCTTCAGTCGCCCTGGGCCAGGCCATCGGCCGCTGGGGCAATTTCTTCAACTCCGAGGCCTACGGACTGCCCACCCAGCTCCCCTGGAAGCTCAAGATTCCCGCCGCCAACCGCACCCCGGAATTCCTCGAGCAGCTCTACTTCCACCCCACCTTTCTCTACGAATCCCTCTGGAATCTCGGCGTCACCATCCTGCTGCTGGTGCTGTTCCGCCGTGCCAGCCAGGGCAGGCTTCGTCTGCCGGCAGGAGCCCTCAGTTGCGTCTACCTGATGGCCTACAGCAGTGGCCGGGTCTGGATCGAGGGACTGCGCATCGATCCCCTCTGCCTGTTCTCCGAGCCGCCCTTCTGTGAAGGCGGAATCCGCATGGCCCAGCTGATGAGCCTGGTGCTGATCGGCTTCGGCGGGCTGGGGCTCTGGTGGCTGGTGGGCCGTGGCCGGCCCCTGCCCGATCCTGGCGGGATCGGCCGCGGAGCCGGATCTTGAGCACTCCGGGGTCCGGTCTCCACCCGGTCTGCATCGTGGGTGCGGGGCCAGGAGCCCCGGATCTGCTCACCCTGCGGGCGGCGCGGCTGATCGAGCGGGCCGATGTGCTGGTGTGGACCGATTCCCTCATCAATCCCCAGATCGTCGCCCTGGCAGCCGAGGGCTGCGAACGCATCCGCACCAGCAGCCTCACCCTGGAGCAGGTGATGGACGTGGTGGTGGAGCGGACTCGCGCCGGTCTGCGCGTGGTGCGCCTCCATGACGGCGACCCCTGCCTGTACGGGGCCCTGGCCGAACAGCTGTGCCGACTGCGGGAAGCGGGGCTGGAGGCGGAGGTGGTGCCGGGCCTCAGCGCCTACCAGGCCACCGCCGCGGCACTCAACCAGGAGCTCACCATCCCCGGGCTGGTTCAGACGATCGTGCTCAGCCGGGCCGGAGGCCGCACCGGCGTGCCCGATCGCGAAGCCCTGCCGCGGCTCGCGGCGCTGCGGGCTTCCCTCTGCCTGTACCTGAGCGCCCGCCACGTGGACGATGTGCAGACGCAGTTGCTGGAGCACTACCCGGCGGACACCCCGGTGGCGATCGGCTACCGGGTGAGCTGGCCGGATCAGTGGATCACGGTGGTGCCGCTCGCCGAGATGGGCCGGGCGAGCCGGGAGCGCCAGTTGATCCGCACCACTCTCTATGTGGTGAGTCCAGCCCTGGCGGCACCGCAGGAGGCCCGCTCCCTGCTGTATTCCGCCGGCCACCGCCACCTGTTCCGGGGGGGAGTGCCGGACCCAGGCTGAGCTCAGGCCGCTGCCGTGAGCGTCGTCTCCCCGTAGAGCTCCCGGGCCAGGCGCTCACGGTCGAATCCGCAGCCGAGGCGCTCGGCGATGGCCTCGAGGTCGCGGGCGGCGTTGCCCAGGCAGCAGGTGCCCCCCGGCGACGGGGTGACGTTGAACACCAGCCCCGGCCGGGCCGGGATGCTCGCCTCGCCCAGCATCAGCCGGCGCTCACGCTTGTCGATCAGCTGCGGGCGCACACCGCCGAAGCCCTTGGCGAAGCGCAGGTCCTCCAGCCGCATGCCGGGCACGATCTTGCGCGCATCGGCCAGGAACAGCCGCCGCCGCAGCCAGGGCACCTCGAACAGCAGGTTCCTGAAGATGTAGTTGCGGATGTCGGCAACCCGCAGCAGCTGCCAGAGCACGGTCAGCACGGCCCAGTCGAGGCGCAGCACCCGCAGGAACTCCCAGAAGGAAGCGGGGCGGTAGCGCTCCAGCAGCGGCAGCAGCAGGGCGGTGGGGCCGAAGCGCGTCTGACCGGGAGCGCGCACGTCGGGGTCACCGTGGATGGCAGCGAAGGGCAGCTGGTCGTTCTGCAGCGTGTACACCTTGCCCCGCAGCAGATCGGGAGTGAAGTAGAAGCTGCCAGCCACCGGCAGGCAGGAGTAGTGCAGGCCGTAGCCCATCTGCTGGGCCATCAGCAGGCTGTGGGCGCCGGCATTCACCACCACGTGGCGGGCCAGGATCTCCCGGGGGGCGGGCTGGGCAGTGCCGCAAGCCGGGGTGGGGGCCAGCTCGACGCGGAAGAGGTCCCCGTCGGAGGTGATCCGGCGCACCGTGGTGCCCAGCAGCAGATCCAGGTGTCTGGGGCCTCCGTCGGCCGCGGTGGTGCCGGCGACGGCGGCACGGGCCTGATCCACGAACGACACTGCCAGCTGCTCGTAGTCGACGGCCGTGTAGGTGCTGCGGATGCCGATGGCCAGCAGGGGCTCAGGGCGCAGCTGGCCGTTCAATAGAGCCACATTGGGCTCCCATGTGGCGATCTGCTCCTTCTCCAGCAGCTCCATGGCGGGAAAGTGGGGCGAGAAGCGCTCGAAGCGCTCACGCAGGGCTGCACACTCCCTCTCGCCCACCGCCAGCACCATCTTCGGGGTGCGGAACACGCAGCGCTCACGCACGTCCGGCTCCAGCAGCCCGGCGTAGTGCACGATCATTTCGGCGGTGCGCTTGACGCGCAGAGCCTTCTCCAGTGTGTAGTTGGTCTCGATGTCACCGCAGTGAATCGTCTGGCTGTTGCTGGAGGCCCTGGAGTTCACCTGCGCCAGCTGGTGGTAGCGCTCCACCAAGGCGATGCGTCCCAGGTCGGTGTAGCGGGCCAGTTCGAACAGCAGGGCGGTGCCGCAGACTCCGCCCCCCACGATCAGGACATCCACCAGCCCATCGTCCGGGATGCAGGCCGACACTGCGGGTCCGTTCCGGAGGTGGGTGGAGGGGCTGGACTGCGGCGGGATCACAGACAGGACGGGGCCACGGACGGCGCTCCATGGTCGCCGATCGCCGGACGGCGGGCGGGGCCGTGCTCTAAGCTCAGATCACCTGAGCCCACCAGGGTTGCAGGGGCAACGCAGCCGGAACGGCAGCAGCTGCATTGGGCGATTAGCACAGCGGTAGCGCACTTCCTTCACACGGAAGGGGTCACTGGTTCGAATCCAGTATCGCCCATTTCAAGCGGCACACCTTCAGCCGCCCAGCGGCAGGCGGAGGCGGATGCCTGTTCACGACCCGTCTGAAAAGTGGCGCAGCTCGGCGCACTCGGGGCAGAATGTGCCGACGTGCAGCGGAGCCACCGTCTGCTCTGCAGTGTCTCTGCTTTTCAGTGCCTCTGTTCCTCAGAGTCTCTGTTCTGCGGAGCCTCTGCAATGTCACTGGAGCCGGAGCCACCTCCGCCTTCCCTGGCGCACCTCCTCCCGATGGGCATGTCCCACCTTGCGCCCTGTCCGTTCATCCGCCGTTGCCGCTGAGTGAGCGCTGAAGCCAATCCAGCACTGCAGCAACTGGGGCGGCGGCTCGCGCAGGCACGCCAGGCCTGCGGTCTGAGCCTGGAGCAGCAGGCCGACCGTCTCAACATGGGGCGGGAGCAACTGCAGGCCCTGGAGGCCGGTGACCGCGACGTGCTGCCGGAAGCGGTGTTCGTGATCGCCCAGGCCCGGCGCGTTGCGAACAGCCTGGGCATCGAGATCAACGCCGAGATCGAGGCCCTTCGCTGCAGCGATGGCTTTCGACCGCAGCGACCTCTGCGCCAGGGATCCCTGGGATCCCAGAGCGAGCCCTCCGCGGGAAGCGTGGAGCACGCCCAAGCCGGCCCGGCCCGGCGTTCCGCAGCTGGCCGTTCCGCGCTGCTCGCCCTGACGGCCCTCCTGGGTCTGGCCGCTGCCGTGGGGTTGGTGATCCGCCAGGGTCTGCCGCGCCTCACCACCGGTCAGGCCGTTCCCCCACTGCCCCCGGTCACGTCCGCGGAGGGCACCCGTGCCATCGCAGACACACCAGCTGAGCTGGTGCTGAAATCATCCGAACCCAGCTGGCTGGAAGTGCGCAGCTCCGACGGCCGCACCCTGTTCCGGGGCACGCTGGACGCTGAGCAACGCTTTCCACTCGATGGCGAGCTGGCGGTGCTCGCCGGCCGGCCCGATCTTGTGATGGTGAGCATCGGCCGGTCCAAGCCAACGCCCATGGGTTCGATCCAGGAAGTTCGCTGGCGCCGCTTCAGGGCTGAACAGGCTCCGGAACCCTGAGCACCAGGCCGGAGGCCTCCATCACCACGTCGCTGCAGGAGCGCAGACTCCAGCGCTCAAGGCTCAGGTCGACCGCCCCCTCGCCCGGAGTCACCTCCCTGGGCACCAGCTCCACCGCCACACCCCGGTCGTCGCCGGGTGGAAGCGGCCCCATCCGGATCGCCTGGATCACGGCAGCAGGACGGCGGTCGAGGGCCGCGGCCAGGCGCAGCAGCAGGGCCATCGAGGCCACGGTGCGCCGCTGCTCCCGGCCTTCGATCAGCAACCACGACTCATGACGCTTCTTGGGCAGGCTGCGGCGGTGGTAGCGGGCGATGGCGGCCACCATCAGGTGCTCGGCCTGGGAGTAGCCGAGCAGCTCGCCATGGCGGATCAGATACCAGCTGTGCTTGTGATAGGCCGAGATGTTGATGCTCTTGCCGCAGGTGTGCAGCAGGGCGGCGGCCCAGAGCAGCTCCCTGCCGGGGCCCGCGTCGTCGTGCAGCAGGCCCCGGCCCTGGTCGTAGAGGCTGAGGGCGTGCTCGGCCACCCGCTCGGCCCGCGCCAGGTCGACACCGAAGCTGCGGGCCAGATGCCGGACCGTGCGCTCCCGGATCGTGCTCTGGAAGGAAAAGCGGTCGCCGAGGATCCGGTTGCGCAGCATCCAGTCGACGATCAGGCCCTCCCGCAGGGCCCGGTCGCACACCACCAGATCCCGGGCCCCCAGCATCGCCATGGCCGTCTGCAGGATCAGGGCGCCGGGCACGATGATCTCGGCCCGGCGCTCGTTGATGGCCGGCAAGGCGCGGCGCTGCTCGGGCGACATCGCCAGCAGCCGCGCCACCAGCTGATCGACCCGCTCCCGGCTGAGCCGGTAGCCCTGAAGTTTGAGGGTGGGGCGCTCATCGTCCGCCGCCGCCAGGGCCGCCAGGGCCATGGCGGTGCCGCTGGTGCCCACCAGCTGAGGCATCTCCGCGGGCCGCAGGGAACGGCGCAGCTCGGCAACGGCCGGGTCGAGGGCGCCCTGGATGTAGGCCTGCAGGAAGCCCCGCCGCTCGGGGGGGAGTGGATCCTGCTGGCAGAACTCGCGCTGCAGCCGCACGGCGCCGATGCGGGTGCTGGTGAGGACCCTGGCGTCGCGGCCGTCGGCCAGCACCAGCTCGGTGGAGCCGCCGCCGATGTCGATGATCGTGTGGGGGCGCTCGCCGAAGGCCATGCCGGAGAGCACGCCCAGGTAGATCAGGCGGGCCTCCTCCGGACCGCTGACCAGATCGACCTCCAGCCCCAGCTGGTTCTGGATCGCCTGGAGGAAGTCCCTGCCGTTGGGGGCCTCGCGCACGGCGCTGGTGGCGGCCGTGACGATCTGCTCCACTCCGTGGCTCTCGGCCAGCTCACGGTTGTGGCTGAGGGTGCGGAAGGAGCGTTCGATGGCGGCGGCACTGAGGTCACCGCTGTCCGGATCCCGCTCCCCCAGCCGGGTGGTGCTCTTCTCGGCCAGCAGCACCGAGAAGGTGGAGAGCTGCACATCCACCTCGGCGATCAGGAGATGGATGGAGTTGGTGCCGATGTCGATCGCTGCAACCCGCCTGCGGGACAGTGGCCCGAGATCCGTCGCGACCTCAGGCTGGACGCCCGCTTCGGTCGACGTGAAGGACTGGGAGGCCTGGACCATGGGGGCAGGCGGAGCAGGCGAGGCGCCACTTTGCCACCGCCGGCGCCCCCTAGCCTGCGGCGCAGTGGAAGGCGGACATGGCCGGCTCGGCGATCAGGGCACGATGGCGGGCCTGGCTGGAGCTGGTGCGCTGGCACAAGCCCAGCGGCCGCCTGATTCTGCTGATCCCGGCAGGGTGGAGCCTCTGGCTCAGCCCAGGCGCACCCCCGCCTCCGCCGCTGGTGGGATGGATCGTGATCGGCGGGCTGGCGGTGAGCGCTGCCGGCTGCATTGCCAACGACCTCTGGGACCGGCGCATCGATCCGCGCGTGGAGCGCACCCGCGGCCGGCCCCTGGCCTCCGGGCGGGTGAGCGTACCGGAAGCGCTGCTGCTGCTGCTGCTGTGCCTCCTGATCGCGCTGGCGGTGGTGGTGTGGGGGCTGCCATCCGGCAGCCGCGCTCTGTGTCTGCTGCTGGCCCTGGCCGCCCTCCCGCCGGTGCTGCTCTACCCCTCGGCCAAGCGCTGGTTCCCCTACCCGCAGCTGGTGCTGGCCTTCTGCTGGGGGTTCGCCGTGCTGATCCCCTGGGCGGCCGCCACCGGCTCGCTGGCGGGGGGCTGGCCTCTGGCGCTCACCTGGCTGGCCACGGTGCTCTGGACCTTCGGCTTCGACACGGTGTACGCCATGGCCGACCGCGACGACGACCGGGCCATCGGTGTGCGCAGCAGTGCCCTCAGCCTCGGCCGGCGGGCTCCGCTGGCGGTGACCCTCTGCTACGCCGGCACGGCCCTGACGCTGGGCCTGGCCGCGGGCCTGCGGGGGCTGGCCCCACTCGGCTGGCTGCTGGGGGGGATCGCCGCCGCGGGCATGCTGCGCGAGGGCTGGGCAGTGCGTCGTCCCGGCCCGGCGGCGGCGGCCTACGGCCGTCACTTCGGGCATCAGGTGCAGCTGGGGGCTCTGCTGCTGCTGGCCCTGGTGCTGGGAGGGCTGTCATGACGACCACCTCCGCCGGCAGGGCCGGCCCCTTGGTCTGGCCGCAGCCGCTGCACGCCGGCGATCGGGTGACACCGGTGGCCGCCAGCTCGGCCCTGGTGGAGCCGCAGGCTGTGCAGCGGCTCGAGGCGGGCATCGCCGTGCTGGAGGGCTGGGGGCTGGAGGTGCAGCGCCAGCCGGTGCACGAACGCCGCTGGGGCTACCTGGCGGGGCGGGATGCCCAGCGCCGCGATGATCTGCAGCGGGCCAGCCGCAGCGGAGC
>JBATEO010000057.1:0-8691 GCA_049664045.1 Prochlorococcaceae cyanobacterium | reverse complement strand
CTCCACGGCGGCGGCGGCGAGCAGGCCAGGGCGGTGGCCGCGGCTGGAGGGGTTGGCGCAGTGCTCGCTCCACCAGGGCGCCATCGCCGCCAGCACCGCCGGATCGCAGGGGGTGCTGGCCTGGTGGTCGAGGTAGGCGAGCATGGCGGTGGATGCCTGCGCCCCATGCTGACAAGCCCCCTGCCGGCCTTGCTTTCTCTGGCGGCTCTCGCCGTCCCGGCGCCGCTGCTGGCGCGCACCGCGGCGCCGGAGCGGCCGCCTGGGCTGGTGGTGCTCGACGAGCGGCCCACCCCCAAGGGCCCGCAGGTGCTGGGGGTGTATGGAATGCGCTTCGATCCGGCCGACCCGGACCTGCGCCGCGTGCAGCTCTGGCGCCAGCTCGTGCATGAGGTGAGCCTCACCACCGACACCCTGGGCTGCTCGCCGCGGGCGCCGATGCGCATGACCCGGGTGGGTGACCGCTGGGTCGTGCGCGAGCTCAACCCCGGCGGCCCGGTCACCCTCGCCAACCGCGTCGACCATCTGGTGTGGTGGGCGGTGTGCCACCCCGAGCAGGCCGGCAAGGATCCCGCCACCCTCGCCGCTCTGGCGCGCCAGCTGGGCTACAGCGGCGAGCTGCGGGAATCCGAGCAGGTGCTGCCTGGACGGGCCCGCTGAGGCTCTGCAGACTGAAGCCCATGAGCACCGACCCCACCGCCGCCCGGTCCGCCGACTCCGCCACCCCCGAGACCGGCGGGGACCAGGCCGCCGCCGAGCAGGCAGCGGCCTCCGACGCGGCCGCCGCACCCGCCCCGATCCGCCTGCTGCTGGTGGACGACGAACCCGGCCTGCGCGCCGCCGTCACCGCCTACCTGGAGGACGAGGGCTTCGCGGTGACCACCGCCACCGACGGCGAGGAGGGCTGGGAGAAGGCCCAGGACCTGCTGCCCGACGTTGTGATCAGCGACGTGATGATGCCCCGCCTCGACGGCTACGGGCTGCTCAGGAAGCTGCGGGCCGACGAGCGCCTGGGCGGCACGCCGGTGATCTTCCTCACCGCCAAGGGCATGACCGCCGACCGCATCGCCGGCTTCCAGGCCGGCTGCGACGACTACATCCCCAAGCCCTTCGACCCCGACGAGCTGGTGGCGCGGGTGCGCAACGCCGTGCGCCGCCAGGAGCGGCTGCTGGCCGAGGCCGCCCGCTTCGCCGATGCCGACATCGGCCAGATGGCCCGCCAGATCACCGAGATCCGCTCTCTGCTGGCCACCGGCGGCAGTGCCAAAAAGGCCGTCGAGGACCCGGGGATCAGCTTCACGCCGCGGGAGGCGTCGGTGCTGCAGCTGGTGGCCGAGGGGCTGATGAACAAGGAGATCGCCCGCCGGCTGGAAACCTCCATCCGCAATGTGGAGAAATACGTCAGCCGCCTGTTCATCAAGACCGGCACCTCCAGCCGCACCGAATTGGTGCGCTACGCCCTCGAACACGGGCTGGTAAATTGAACTAGACATATCTCCATTATTGTGGGAAGCAGAGCTCGAAAGCTGCGGAAAAGAAATATCGTTCAGTTTTGGCATAATGGCCCTCCTCCAGGCGATATTGCAAAAAGAATGAGAGAGTGGATAGAGTTTAATCCGGCGTGGAATTATGTTGTTTACGACCGCCGTTCCGCAGCTGATTACCTGAAGCAGAAATATGGATCCTTGTTGTCGGAAGCCTTCTTGGATATTCGACTCCCTGCGATGATGGCGGATGTGTTTAGGGTCGCTCGAATCTTGGCGGATGGTGGTTTATATGTAGATGCCGCTACCTTCTGTAAGGGCTCTCTTGAGTCTTGGCTTCCTCGAGAGCGAAAATTGGTTTTGCTTGCCAAGCCGCATATGGATCCATCCCGTCAATGTTGGAGTGGCTTTTTGTATGCACCTAAGCGTGGCCATCCATTCCTGAGATCTTTATGGCTGCATATTTCCTTGATGATTACTGCACGCAAGGGGCGCCATGTGTGGCGAGACTTTGGTCCAGGGCTCTACTGGAGAGCTCTTGAAAGTGAAGAAATGCGCGAAACTGTTCGGATTCTCCCTTTGGACTCCTTGCGAAAGAAAATCATTTCTTCTTCCTCGTCTAGTGTTCTTTCACATAATCAGCACTGGTCCAAACTTCAAGCTTCTCTTGACAGCCTGTACGAAGGCAACGGGCGCTCTTCGCTTGCTTCCTGGATGGCCAGATCGCGTGCAAAGTCGTTGCTCTTTATCCACGATCTAAAGATCTTTTCGCGCTAGCAAAGGCCTTGTCTTTCTGTGTATTGCTGGCTAGTTTGAATTCCGGCTGGATCTATGAAGACCGTGTAGGAGTTGATGCATTTGGTCTTTCCCTGACCGCCTTCTACGCTGCCCGCTATCGGCATTCTGATCAGGACGTGTGGCGGAAGCGGCTCGCCGGCGGCGAGATCTGCAGGAACGGCCATCGGCTACGGGCCGATGTAGCCCTCGTAGCCGGCGACCGGCTGAGCTGGCATCGACCCCCCTGGCACGAACCCGCCGTGCCGGCGCTGCCCGGCCCCCTGTTCGATGACGGCGATCTAGTGGTGTTCAACAAGCCCAGCGGGCTGCCGGTGCTACCGGCCGGCGGCTTTCTCGAGCACACTCTGCTGCGCCAGATCGAGCGCCGGGTGGCCGCCGGACAGCTGGATGGCGCCGCCGGTCTGCCGCGGCCGGTGCACCGGCTGGGCCGCTTCACCTCCGGCCTGCTGCTCTGCGCCCGCCGTGCCACCACCCGCGCCTGGCTGAGCGCCCTGCTGCGGGAGAGCGCCGCCGCCCCCGGCCCGGCTAACGCCACCAGCTGTGCCCCCACCAGCCCATGCAGCTCGACCGGCCCCGCCGCCGCCCTGTGTCGCAAGACCTACCGCGCCCTGCTGCAGCCCCCCGCTCCCGACTCGCCGCTGCTGGCGCTGCAGCCCGGCGCCGGGCTGGAGCTCACCACACCGATCGGCCGCCGGCCCCACGCCTTGCTCGGTCAGGTGTGGGCCGCAGCCACGTCGGAGAATACCTCTGCCCTCGCGGCCCACAGCAGGCTGCGGCTGCTGTGGCGCGGCGGCGCGTCTCGCCGCTGGGACGACCAGCCTGCTGAGCCCTGGCTGGTGGAGGTGGCGATCGCCACGGGCCGCCCCCACCAGATCCGCATCCACACCGCCGCCGCCGGGGCGCCGCTGCTGGGCGATCCGCTCTACGGACCGGATGGCGGTGCCCGCGGCGGGGTGCTGCCGGGCGAGGGCGGCTACCGGCTGCACGCCCACCGGCTGCGGCTGCCCACCCCGGAGGGCGGGGTGCTGGAGCTGGAGGCGCCCCTGCCATCCGACCTGCTGGGACCCGACGATGGATGAGGTGGTGCCCGCTGTGTGCACTGCTGCCGGTCAAGGCATCGAGCGGCCGGGCCTGCGCCTGCGCCACTGGCGCGCCTGGCTGACGCCCCAGCGGGCCGATGCCCTGGAGCGGCAGCTGAGCGCCGAGGTGCCCTGGAAGCAGGAGGCGATCACCCTGTTCGGCCGGCGTCACCCGCTGCCGCGGCTCACCTGCTGGATGGCCAACCCCGGCTGCGGCTACCGCTACAGCGGCCTGGAGAACGTGCTCGAACCCTGGTCACCGGCGGCCGAGCAGCTGCGCCGGGAGCTGGAGGCCCTGAGCGGTTGGCACTTCAACTCCCTGCTGCTCAACTGCTACCGCGACGGCCGCGACGCCATGGGCTGGCACGCCGACGACGAGCTCGAGGTGGATCCGGCCGCGCCGATCGCCTCCCTGAGCCTGGGGGCGTCCCGTGACTTCCGGCTGCGCCCGCGGCCCAGCCCCCGCGCCGGCGGCCCGCCGCCTGCCGGCTACGGCCCAGCCAGCGAGGTCTGCGCTCCCTTCAACCTCAAGCTGGCCCACGGCGACCTGCTGCTGATGGAGCCGCCCACCCAGTGGTGGTGGCAGCACGCCGTGCCTCGCCGCCAGCGGGTGCAGCGGCAACGGCTGAACCTCACCTTCCGGGTGGTGCGCTGCGCATCGCCGGCTGGCTGAGGCGTCAGCCCCGCTCGAAGGCGATCAGGCGGGAGAAGTAGAAGGGGGCCTGGTTGAGGCTGCGGCGCACGGGCTGGAAGCCGGCCTCGGCGGCGGCGGCCACGATGCCGTCTTCCCTGAGGGTGTATGCCCGGGTGGTCTTGCTGGGGCCGGGGAACAGCTGGCCGATGCACTTGAGCAGGGCCAGCACCGGCGTGTAGGGGGCGAAGCTCACGATCAGGTGCTTTTCGGCCATGCCGGCCAAGTGGCGCACCATCTCCTCGGCGGGGGCCTGAGGGTAGTGGATGAACACATCCAGGCAGATCACCGTGTCGTAGCGGCCCTCCAGGCTCTCCAGGTCGGACGCGGTGAACTGCAGCTGCTCGGTGCTGATGCCCGCCTCATCCGCCCGGCGGTGGGCCTCGGTCACCATTGCCTCGGAGAGATCGCTGGCGGCGATCGACCCGGCCCCCAGCTGGGCCAGGGGGATCGCCAGGCTGCCGACGCCGCAGCCGGCGTCGCAGAAGCTGCGCTCGGCGAGGTTGCCCTGCTCCTGCAGCCAGGCCAGCACGTTGTCCACGGTCTTCTGGTGCCCGATGCGGATGTTCCGCTGCACCTTGTTCACCTCGTCGGAGTCGCTGTAGATGCGGTTCCAGCGCTCGAAGCCGGTGGTCTCGAAGTAGCCCTTGACTTCGTCTTTCTCGGTGGCTTTGTCAGCGGCGGTGGTGGGGGTGCTGCCGGGCGCGGTGGACATCGAGCGCGACACTCCAGGGCCGAGGGGTGGGGCGGATCCTAGGGAGTGGCAGCGGCGGCCCCCAGGGCCTCCATCCGCGACGGGCGGCTACACTGATGCTTGTCTGTCTACACAGGGTTGCTCTTGGCTCTGAACATTCGCAACCCGGAAGCCAACCGCCTGGCGGCAGAAGTGGCGGCCCTGGCCGGTGAGAGCAAGACCGACGCCGTGATCCAGGCCCTGCAGGAGCGCTTGCAGCGGCTGCGCAGCCAGCAGGCAGGCCACCCCGATGCCCGCGAGTTCCTCGCCAATCGCCTCGACCGGATTGCCCTGCGCTGTGCCAGGCGGCCGATCCGCGATCAGCGCAGTGCTGAGCAGGTCCTCGGCTACGACGCCAGCGGCCTGCCCTCCTGATGGTGATCGATTCCTCTGCCGTTCTGGCGATCCTGCAGAACGAACCGGAGCGCCGTGCCTTCAACCAGGCGATTGCCGCTGCTGAGACGCGCCTGCTCTCAGCCGCTTCCCTGGTGGAGCTCTCCATCGTGCTGGAGGCCCGCTTCGGCCCCGATGGCCAGGGCGACCTGGATCTGTTCCTGAGCACCGCCCAGATCGACATCGTCGCTCTCGATCGCGATCAGGCCGAGCTCGCCCGCAGCGCCTTCAGCCGCTATGGCAAAGGGCGCCATCGTGCTGGTTTGAATCTCGGTGATTGCTCCTCCTACGCCTTGGCGAAGTGGGCCGGAGCCCCTCTGCTGTTCAAGGGCGACGATTTCTGCCACACCGATCTGCAACCGGCGTGGCAGGCGATGCCGTGAGTGGGGCCACACAAGGTGGTCGACGTCAGTTGTCAGCCCGCTGCCAGCCCAGGCCGCCTGCCCTCTGGCTCCAGCGCAACGTCTCCTTCAACTCCATCCCCCGCAGCATCCCTGCCACTTCCCGCCGATCCCCCAGCACCCGCCGCGGCGTGAAGGTCGCTGCCGAGATCGCCTGTTCGGGTGGCGCACCCCAAGCCACCAGCCGGCGCACCCCTTCCAGCAGCGGCAGGGTGACGCCCGCCAGGGTGCCGTCCTCGAGCCGGCAGCTGCCGTCGGCCACCAGCAGCAGGCGCTCATCCCAGCGGTGGCGGCCTTCGCCCAGGCCGTAGGGGCCGAGGGCGTCGCTCACCAGCACCAGCTGATCAGGGGCCAGACGCTGCAGCAGCAGGGCCATCGAGGGCGCCACGTGCACCCCGTCGGCGATCAGGCCCAGGGCCACGTCGCCCCGCAGCACCGCCGCCGCCACCGGCCCCGGGTCGCGGTGCAGGAGCCCGCCCATGGCGTTGAAGGTGTGCGTCACCATCCCCACCCCGGCCGCGAAGGCTTCGGAGGCCTGCTGTTCGCTGGCGGCGCTGTGGCCCAGGCTCACCACGATTCCCCGCCGCCGCAGCGCCTCGATCACCTCGGCAGCCCCCTCCAGCTCGGGTGCCAGGGTCACCAGGGCGATCTGGCCCTCGAAGCCGGCGATGCGTTCCTCAAGGGCCGCCAGGCTGGGGGCGGCCAGGTGCTGCTCGGGGTGGGCCCCGCGCCGCGCCGGATTCAGGAACGGCCCCTCCAGGTGGGCACCCAGCAGCCGGCAGCGGCCTGGCCGGTGTTGCCGGCGGGCCTGCTCCAGCACGTCCAGGGCCTTGCGCAGCGGCGCCACCGCGCACGTCACCAGGGTGGGGCAGATCGCCTCCACGCCGTCGCGCCAGAGCAGTTCCAGCAGCTCGGCCAGCCTGGGCAGGTCGGCGGGGGTGAGTTCGGGGAAGGCCAGCCCCAGGCCGCCGTTGATCTGCAGGTCCACCCCCGCCGGGCTCAGCCAGTCGCCGCCCCAGTCCTCGCCGGCGGCGGCGCTGCCGGGCGGGATCGGCTCCAGCACCTGGAGCACACCATCGGCGTCCACCCCAACCCGCCAGCGCTGGTCGGCGCCGTGGCGGCAGCGGGAGCTGCGGGGCAGGCGCACGTTGCGGATCCAGCGCATCGCGGCGGCAGGCACGACAATGCCCCCATCCTCCGCCCTCGCCCCTTGAGCGCCACCCCCTCCAGCCCAGCCCCGCCCCGGGTGGCGGTGGTGATGGGCAGCGACTCCGACCTGCCCACCATGCAGCCGGCCGTGGCGGTGCTTGAGCGGTTCGGGGTGGCCCACGAGGTGCGGGTTCTCTCGGCCCACCGCACGCCCCTGGAGATGGTGGCCTTCGCTCAGGAGGCGGCGGGGCGGGGCCTGAAGGTGGTGATCGCCGGCGCCGGCGGCGCCGCCCACCTGCCGGGGATGGTGGCGGCCCTCACCACCCTGCCGGTGATCGGTGTGCCTGTGGCCAGCCGGGCGCTTTCGGGGGTGGATTCGCTGCACAGCATCGTGCAGATGCCGGCCGGGATCCCGGTGGCCACCGTGGCGATCGGCAACGGCACCAACGCCGGCCTGCTGGCGGTGCAGATCCTGGCCATTGCCGATCCCTCCCTGGCTGAGGCTCTGGCGGCCTATCGGGCCGAGCTGCACGATCAGGTTTGCGTTAAGGACTCCCGGCTCCTAGCGCTGGGCAGTGCGGCCTACCTGTCCCAGATGGGCTGAGGCGATTTTGGAGCTCCTGGTCCTGCCCCCTGGCTCAAGGTCATCCTGGCGTTGCCGCTGTTGGTGCTGAATCTCTGGGTGCTGCGTCAGTCACTTGTACCCCAGGCGCTCTTCCCGGCGCTGTTCCTCACGGCGGGCCTGCTGGCCCTTCTGCTCGACATCCTCAGCTGCTGGCTGCGGCAGTGCGGTCTGCCCCGGGCCCTGGTGCTTGGCGCGCTGGGCCTGCTGGCGTTGGCCTGATCTGGCTGGTTCCCAGGCTGATCGACCAGCTCAGGCGCACCATTGTCTAGTGATCACGCTTGGTTTTCCAGGGCTTCCTTAGAATTTTTCCAGGCTGCTAAATTGTCTAATCCAGCCAAACTCCATACTACTATGAAATCTACAGATTGGAAAGACTCTGTGGTCGAGGTCAAAAAGTTGCTAAATGAGGAGCTTTTCTCAGAAGCACAAGAAAGCATGCATAGATCCCTTGCAATACACCCGAATCATCCAAGGCTTCTTGAGCTAGCAAATGAAGTTAATCGTGCTCTTGGAAACCGCCGAAAAGCGCTTGAATATTCGAAGAAGCTTATCAGATGTGAACCTCTAAACTGGGATGGTTACCAGAGAACTGCTCATGACCTAATGGCATTTCATGACTATCAAAGTGCGAGAAGCACAATTCGCCAAGGATTAGAGAGATTGCCAAATCATCAGAAGCTTCTCGAGTTAGAATCACTTGTCTGTAAAGCGACGAGACTTTACTTTGAAAACGACATATTGTTCGCTCTATGGCATGATCTTGTCTACTCGCCAGTAGTCAGCGTTCCGCATCCTCAAGCAAGGACGTTGTGCAATACAAGCATTAGAGTCATTCAGTACTGGAGTCAAGGAGCGCCTCCCGCCCAGATTCAAGACATTACTAAATCCTGGAATATTATCCTCGATGCTCTAGGTCTTCAGCCGATCCATGTATGGAGCAAGCTGGAAGCAAATGCGTGGATCAAGCAGTATGCGCCTCAGTTTGTTGACGCCTTTCAATCTGCCCCGCACTATGCATCTGAATCAGACGTGTTTCGCTTGGCCTATGCCGCTTCCGAGGGGTGTATTTGGCTTGACTCTGACATCTATCCCAAGAATAAAACCCTTGAGATATTGAGATTGGCTCTAAGCATCCACTCTAGTGTGTTGAACTTTGCCTCTTGGACTCCTTATATAGAGAGCGGGTTTTTTATCGCGCGTAATGGCTGTCCATTTGACGTGGACCCCGGAAACTGAACCAGTCCTTATGAGAGCTTCCCTACCGGCCAGACTTGGCCAGGAGAAGCCCCATGAAACGCAAGCGCCACACCCCCGAGCAGATCATCCGCAAGCTGCGCACCG
>JBATEO010000056.1:0-6577 GCA_049664045.1 Prochlorococcaceae cyanobacterium | reverse complement strand
GAGCAGAGCCTGGCCCGGGAGCCTTGGCGCGCGGGCCTCGAGCGGCCATCGCTGCCGCGCACTGGGCCAGCCAGCGGGCTGGCCACCGGGCCGCGCACCGGACGGAGGGGAGTGCCGCCTGACCAGCGGTTGGGGCTAAGCACGGGCAACCTGTGCATCGTCGGCGGGCGAACTCTAAGGGGACTGTTCCCCTGCCTCCTGCGGCAGCAGGGAAGCGGGGCCGGGGGCGGGACGCGCCCGGAACTCGGCCCGGCGTTCCTGCTGCAGGAGAGCCAGCGTCAGCTGCTCGGTGAAGGCGTCGGCGGCCTCCCTTCCCCCAGCTTCGATGCGCATCGGCTCTCCGAAGCACACCGCCGCACGGTCACAGAAACGGGGCCAGGGACGGCCGTAGGCGATGCCCACCGGCACCACGTCCACAGGCACCCCGCGACCGCTGGCCAGGGCCGCGATGCGGGCCAGGCCGGACTGCAGCAGGATCGGCTCCTGGTCGTGGCGGCGGATGCGCCCCTCGGGGAACACCACCAGTTGCTCGCCCGCCTCCAGAAGTTCCACCGCATGGCGCAGGCTGCCCAGAGAGGGGCGCAACTGGTTGACGGGGAAGCAGCCCAGCCGGCGCAGAAACCAGCCCTGCAGGCCCTCCATCTCATCGATGGTCACCATGAAACGGCAGTCCCGGCCGGTGGCCCGGCGACCGGCGGCGTAGGGCAGCAGCAAACCGTCCCAGCGGGCCCTGTGGGTGGGCGCCAGCAGCACCGGGCCGCGGCGCGGCACCCGCTCGATCCCCTCCACGGTGATGGCGCGAAACCACAGCGGCAGGGCGAGGTCCTGAGTGACCACCTGCGCCAGCGGGGCCAGCCAGGGGCTGATGCGGCTGCTGGTCACGGACTGGTGTTCACGATGCTGCTGCCCACCGCGGGACCCATGGGAACGAACTGGGAAACGAACTGGGGGAGGACCGGAGTGACGGTGGCTGGGACCGGCCGGGCTTCGGTATCCGCGGGGAGCATCCGAATCCGCGGGGAGCATCCGACATGCCGCCCACATGCGTGAACGGGGGAATCGAACGGTAGGCATCGACGCCTCTGCTGCCTGCCCACCGAGGGCAGTTGCCATTCCGGCGCAGCCCGGGTGCACCCTCCGTGCTGCATAGGATCCGGGTTTGGCCGCGGGAGCGATGGCCAGCCTCGGCGTCAACATCGACCACATCGCCACCGTGCGCCAGGCACGCCGCACGGTGGAGCCCGATCCCGTCACCTACGCCCTGCTGGCCGAGCTGGGCGGCGCCGACGGCATCACCGTGCATCTGCGCGAGGACCGGCGCCACATCCAGGACCGCGATGTGGAGCTGCTGCGCCAGACCGTGCGCAGCCGGCTCAACCTGGAGATGGCCGCCACCGCTGAGATGGAGGCGATCGCCCTGCACATCCGGCCCGACATGGTGACCCTGGTGCCGGAGAAGCGCCAGGAGGTGACCACCGAAGGCGGGCTGGATGTGGCCGGCCAGCTGGCATCGCTCCAGCCCCTGGTGGGCCGACTTCAGGCCGCCGGCATCGCCGTGAGTCTGTTCGTGGATGCCGATGCCCCCCAGCTGGAGGCCAGCGCCGCCACCGGCGCGCGCTGGGTGGAGCTGCACACAGGCACCTACGCCGAAGCCAGCTGGGCTGACCAGCCACGTGAACTGGCCCGTCTCACGGAGGGCTGCTTCATCGCCCGCAGCCTCGGCCTGCGCGTGAACGCCGGCCACGGCCTCACTTATCAGAACGTGGAGCCGGTGGCGGCGATCGAGGGCATGGAGGAGCTCAACATCGGCCACACGATCGTGGCCCGCGCCCTGGCGGTGGGGCTGGAGCGGGCGGTGCGGGAGATGAAGGCGCTGGTTCAGAATCCCGGCCGCGATCCCCTGTTCGGCAGCACCCGCCCATGACCACCTACCACTTCGTGGCTGCCAGCGAGCGCTTCCTCACCGAGGAGGAGCCCCTCGAGGAAGTGCTGCGGGAGCGGGTGCGCAACTACGAAGAGCAGGGCAAGGCGATCGACTTCTGGCTGGTGCGCCGGCCGGCCTTCCTGGACAGCCCTGACCTGACCGGCGCCACCCAGGCAGTGCCAAGGCCGTCGGCGGCGGTGGTGTCCACCGATGAGAAGTTCATCACCTTCCTCAAACTGCGCCTGGAGTTCGTGCTGAAGGGGAGCTTCGAGGCTCCCAGTGCCGCGATTCCCGACGCCCTGGCCGGGGCCTGAGCCGCAGGCTCAGAACAGAGCCAAGGCTCAGAAGAGGCCGAAGAAGCGGCGGCGCGGCGGCTCGCCCTCGGCGGTCTCCGGGTCCGAGGCGGGCCCGCGGCGCCCCTGACCGCCGTCCTGCTGGTACCGGGGCTTGTTGTCCCCGATCGTGAGCAGCGCCTCCTTGTTCTTCCACCACACCCAGTCGCGGATGGGCGGGGTGTTCGCCAGCTGCTCGCGGGTGAGACCCAGGCCCAGCTTGGCGGAGGCGTCGAGCAGCACATCGAGCATCTGCTCGCCGTCGCTGCAGCGGGCCAGGGCCTCGTTGGTGCGCCTGGCCCCGTTGAGCGCCTTCACGAGGGCCTTCACCCGCTGGGTCACCGGCATCGACTGCGGATTCATCTGCCATGCCCCGGGCTGCTGAAGCCGACCGTACCAAGGGCGGGTGAGGAAGGGCGGGTGAGGAAACGAGCGGTTGGATGACAGGCGGCGCGCCGGGGTTCAGACTGTGCTCATTGCCACAATCCGATGCAGCCCCCCACACGTCCAGCCCGTCACTGGGTCGTCGGGGACGTTCATGGCTGCGCCGAATCGCTCCAGCGGCTTGTGTCACTGCTGCCGTCCGACGACCGGCTCGTGCTCTGCGGCGACGTGATCAACAGGGGCCCGCAGATCCGCCGCGCCATGGATCTGGCCTGGGGCCTGGTGCGCAGCGGCCGCGCCGTCTGGCTGCAGGGCAATCACGAGGCCGATCTGGTGGCCGACCTGAGCGGAGACGACCCCCAGTGCATCACCAGGCTGGCCGGCTGTGACACCTACCGGCAGCTGGGCGGACCGGTCTGCCGCCTCTGGCGGCAGCGACTGGAGAGCCTGCCGAGCGTCTATCCCGGGCGGGGCTGGGTGGCCACCCACGCCGGCTTCGATCCCCACACCTGGCAGCCCGACCTGAACATCAGAGCCCCGTTCTGGAACGCCTACGACGGCCGCTACGGGGAGGTGGTGGTGGGTCACACGCCCGGCCTCAGCGTGCGCCGCCACGGCGCCATCGTGATGGTGGACACCGGCGCCTGCTACGGCGGCGAGCTCACTGCCTACTGCCCGGAAACGTCCGCCCTGGTGCGGGTGCCGGGACTGCAACCGGCCCTGCCGCCGGCGCTTCCCCCCGGCATGCGCGCCCAGCTGGACGCACTCCGGAGCCTGGAGCCGCTGCTGGGCGCTCCGCGCTGACCACGTCCGGCCTTGCTCACCGTCTTCCGCAGCAACCGGGCTGAACTTCTGGCCAGTGTCCTGGCCACCCAGCTGCGGCTGACACCACCGGATCCCTTCGAACAGGTGCAGGTGGTGGTCAACACCTGGCCCACCAGCCGCTGGCTGGGCGAACAGCTGGCCCTGGAGCTGGGCGATCCCGATGCGCCCTTCGCCGACGGTGTGGCCGCCAACCTGCGCTTTCCCTTCCCCGGCGCGCACCTGCGGGAGCTGGTGGACCAGTTGCTGGCCGATGCTCCCCCGGCCGCACCGGTCAGGGACGGGGATCCCTGGCGCGCCGCTGACCTGGTGTGGCCGCTGCTAGAGCTGCTGCCGGCGCTGCTCGTCCGCCCGGAAGCCGCGGCGCTGCGGCGCTGGCTGGCGCAGCGAAGAGGACGGGAAGGAGCTCCAGCCGCCGGGGACCGCCTGGATCTGGATCGGGCCCTCTGGCAGCTGGCCCGATCCATCGCCGACGCCTTCGACGACTACACCCTCTACCGCCCTGAGCTGCTGGCGGCCTGGCTGGACGGCCGGGCTCACGATGAGCGGGGGCAGCCCCTGCCCGCCGAGCAGCACTGGCAGCCTCTGATGGTGCGGGCCCTGGCCGAGCGGCTGGAGACCGCCCCGTTCGGTCTGAAGGTGAGGGCGGCGATCAGCCGGCTGCAGAGGGCCACCGCCGGCGGCAGCCCTCTGGCCCGGGAGCTGCCCGATCCCCTGCGTCTGTTCGGTCTGAGCAGCATGGCGCCCGTGCAGGTGGAGCTGCTGCAGGCCCTCTCCGGCCTGGTGCAGGTGGAGCTCTACCTGCTCACCCCCTGCCGCGAACTGTGGCGCCGCGGCGACCGGGCCGCCGGCGCGCCCCTGGGGGAAGACTGGCTGCTGGAAGCGCCGCGGCTGGAGGCGCGCTTCGGCCGGCTCGGCGCCGAGTTCCAGCAGCTGCTGGAGGGCACCGGCGCGGTGCAGCTGGGCGAGTGGCAGGAACGGGATCTGTTCGTGGGGGCCGCCACCGCGGCGGAACACGCCGGCCGCAGCGCCACCCTGCTCGAGCAGCTGCAGGAGCAGCTGGTGGATCCGGAGCGGCGGCCGGCACTGGAGCTGCGCGCTGGCGACCAGTCGCTGGAATTCCTGGCCTGCCCGGGGCGCCTGCGCCAGGTGCAGATCGTGCGCGACCGGGTGCTGCAGCTGATGGCCGCCGATCCCAGTCTCGCCCCCCGCGACGTGCTGGTGATGACCCCCCAGGTGGATGCCTTCGCGCCGCTGGTGGCCGCCGTGTTCGGCGATGGGGCCGCCACCGGCGTGGCGCTCCCCTGGCGGCTCACCGACCGCAGCCAGCAGAGCGATCCCGGCATCGCCCAGGGGCTGCTGGGCCTGCTGGAACTGGGCGGTGAGCGGCTCACGGCCTCGGCCTTCGAGGGACTGCTGGCCTGCACGCCGCTGCTGGCGGCCCACGGCATCGACCCGGGCGAGGCCGGGGCGATCGTGGCGCTGCTGCAGCGGGCCGGGTTCCGCTGGGGCCTCGACGGCCGCGCCCGCGGCGGCGATCCCGACCACAGCCTCGCCTGGGCCATCGACCGGATGGTGCTAGGGCTGGTGCTGCCGGAGCAGCCTGGACTGGCGCCGGGCGACACTGCGCCGCTGGCCATGGGCGCCAGCCTGGACCGGCAATCGCGCTGGCTGGCCCTGCTGCTGGGCCTGCGGCGGGCACTGACGCAGCTGGAGCAACCACGCACCCCGGCCGGCTGGGCCGCGCTGCTGCGCCGGCTTCTCCCCGACCTGTTCGGCGACGGGGGCGAGCGGGCCTGGGAACTGACGGCGATCCACACCGCCCTGGGCGACTGGCTGGCGGTGGCCGGGAGCAGCACGCTGGAGCTGCCGGCTGCGGTGGTGGCCGAGGTGCTGGGTGAGCGGCTGGCGGCCGACAGCGGCCGCTTCGGCCACCGCTCCGGCGCCCTCACGGTGAGCGGTCTGGAGCCGATGCGTGCCATCCCCCACCGGGTGATCGTGCTGATGGGCCTGGATGGCGGCGCCTTCCCCCGCCAGCGGGAGCGGCCCGGGTTCCACCTGATGGAGCACCGCCGCCGCCTCGGTGATCCCCACCCCGCCGACCAGGACCGCTACGTGCTGCTGGAGAGCCTGCTCTCGGCCCGCCAGCACCTGCTGATCACCTGGAGCAGCCGGGACAGCCGCAGCGGCGAGACCCTGATGCCCTGCACACCCGTGCGCCAGTGGCTGGCCCTGCTGGAGCAGGAGCTGGGCCCCGAGGCCCTGGCTCAACTGTTGCGCGAGCCGGCCGCCAATCCCCTGGAGCGGCGCAACTTCCTGCCCGAAACCGAGCGGCCGCCGATCTGCAGCGACCGGCGCCTGCTCCAGGCCCGCCGGCTGCTGGAGGAGGGTCGTTCCACACCGCCGAGGCCCCTGGCCAGCCAGCGGTCAGCGACAACCGACCCCGAGGCGGCCACAGGGACGACCGACCCCGAGGCGGCCACTCCGGCCGGGCAGATGGCCGGACATGCCGACCTGCTCGCCTGGCTGCAGGCCCCCCAGGCGTTGTGGCTCGAGGGTCTGGGCCTGCGCCCCCGGGAATGGGGCCAGCAGGTTCTGGACCGCGAGGCCCTGGCCCTCGATGAGAGGCAGCGGGCCCGGCTGCTGCGAGAAGCCCTGCAGCGGCACGCCGGCGACCCGGACAACGCGCCCGACTGGATCGCGGAGCAGCGGGGTTGCGGCGGCCTGCCGGGAGGAACCGCGGCGGAGCTGGAGGCCAGCCGGCTGGATCAGCGCTGGCACTCCCTGCAGACGGTGCTGCGTGAGCTGGGCGGGGAGCGGCCCGTCGAGGCGGCCGCGGCCGGCCTCTCGGCAACCCTGAGCTGGCGCGGCGAACGGCTGGTGCTGGTCCACACCGCCAGGCCACGGCCCGCCCAGCGGCTGGAGCTGTGGCTGGCGCTGCTGCTGGCCTGCGCCGCGGACCAGCAGCCCCGCAAGGCGCTGCTGGTGGGGCGCGACGGACACGACTTCCGGCCGCTGGAGACCCTCTCCCCCCTGCCCGCCGAGGCCGCCGCCGACCGGCTGGAGCAGCTGCAGCAGCTGCGCAAGCGGCACCGCCACCGCTGCTGGCCGGCAC
>JBATEO010000055.1:0-19636 GCA_049664045.1 Prochlorococcaceae cyanobacterium | reverse complement strand
GGCCAGCTCCGCCGGCTCGATGCCGGCGGCCACCGCCCAGGCGCCCAGTTCCAGGGGGCCGTCGGCAGCGGCCAGGGCCTGCTCGGCGCGGCGGTACACGTCGGTGTCGCCGCGCACGGTGCCGTAGCTGGTGTTGAACTCGTAGCTCTCCAGCGGCCGGGGCAGCTGCAGGCGGAAGCGCAGGGCGCCGAGCCGGCCCAGCCGCTCGGCGGGGGTGAGCCGCTGGGCGCCGCGGCAGAACACATCGCGCCGGAACGACTGGTTCACGGCGATGTCGATCAGGGTGGCGCGCGCGGTGGGGTTGGGTTCGCTCTCCAGCAGCTGGCGCAGCTCGGCCGGCAGCAGGCCGGGGAACAGCTCGGTGAGGGTGGCGGTGGTGAGCGGGCTGAGCTTGTGGGCGGCACAGCGCTCGTGCATCTCGGCCACGTAGAGCGGCTGCCAGCCGTCGTTGGCGTATTCCTGGCTCACATAGCGCGGGTCTTCCCGCTCGTGCTGCTCCAGCAGGCCGGTCATGCCGGGAAACGAGCGCCCGAAGGGCGTGTTCGGCGCCTTGGCATCACCGAGCAGGGCGCGCTGGGTGGCGATCGCCCAGCGGATCGGTGCCTGGGGATCGGCCGGATCGCAGCGCTGGCGCTGCAGGCGGATCAGCTGGTGCAGGGCGCTGCGGCTGAGCCAGCCGGGGTGGGTGTTGTAGGAGCAGTAGAAGAGCGCCTCGGGGCCGAGCGAGGCGCACGCCACCGCCAGCAGCGCCTGCTGCACCGGCTCCACCACCCAGGTGGCCACGCCGTGGCTCACCACATAGGCAAAGGGCTCGGCGCCCAGCAGCTGGCGGCGGGCGGCGACATCGGTCTGCAGCTCGAGCAGGTCGGCCTCGAGCAGCTGCAGGTTGGTGAGCCCGAGCCGCCGCGCCAGGCCGCGGCCGTGGGCGATGTGGTGGGGATGGAAATCCACCCCCACGAACTGCCCTTCCGGGTAGAGCGCCGCCAGCAGGGCGATGTGGAAGCCCATGCCGCAGCCCAGATCGAGGTAGCGGAACGGATCGCCCTCCCGCTGCCGCGGCGGCGCGGCTCCCTGCACCAGTGCCGCGAAATCCAGCCAGTTTGGGGCGGTTTCGCGGAAGAACCCGGCGGTGTACACGTCCTGCGTGAAGTAGCCGTGGCTCCAGGTGGGGCTGGTCATCCCGGCCAGTGTGCTTTGCTGAGGATGCTGGATGGATCCCGGCTTGGCACAGGCTGGGGTGAATTGCTGGTACTTTGAAAACCTAGATTGGCAATTGAGACCTTGTCCTCCATCCCTGAAGTGTCAGGCCTGACCCAGAAATGCTTGCCAGGAAAATGCACTGAACGTTCAGGGCCTGAGAGCTCACGTGCGGGTAATTAAAGACAAAAAAGGCCGCCAGTGGCGGCCTTGGACAAGAGTTGGAAAAAGTTTAGGTAGTAGATCCTACAGAACCGTCTGCTCTTTTGAGGGCTTCCGCACTTCGTGAGTTCGTGCCAGCTCCAGCCGTTGCTTGGAAGGTGACATCACCAGTGACACACCCTGCTCCATCACTGGGCGTGAGTGTGACCTGATCGGTATTCACGATAGAAGCAGTGTATGCAGTTTCCTCTCCGGTGGCGAGGAGGGCCGCACAGTTCTTGGCAGCAGCAGTAGCGGCAACCTGAGCAGTTCCCAGGTTTGCCCTTGCCAGCTGGTTGATGTAGGCCCCGTAGCCGACGGCTCCCAGAACCCCCAGGATCACGATCACAACGAGGAGTTCGATCAGGGTGAAGCCTTGGGTGCCGGGTCCGGCCGCGGCGGAGCGCTTGTTGAGCAGGTGAAGCAGCAGGCGATACCTGTTGGTGGATGAGGCCATGGGCTGAGATTTTGTATGGCTTGTAGCCATTCAAGCCTGCAACCAGCTGGAGCTGATGGGAGAGTCTCCACACTTAGCTGAGACTTGCCTGAGAGGGCTCACGTGCTGCGGTGCACGCTCGGGCCATGCTGAGCAGCGCCTCCTGAAGATGGCAGGCCAGATCCGCGCCGTCGAAGAGACGGCTTGCTAGCACCTGCCGGCGTAAACCTTGACGGCCTGCTCTCAACCTGGGCAAGTCAGCCACCAGATCGGCAACGACTTCCGCAAAGCCCTCGGGTGACCTGGCCACCCAGTCTTCCCGTCCGATACCGCGAACGATCGAGCTGCTCATTCGGCTGGCCGTGGCGTCGCCGCGGATGGCCACCACGGGCACACCCATGCTGAGTGCATCGAAGCAGGTGGTGGCTCCCGACCAGGGTGTCGTGTCCAGAGCCACGTCGATGCCACGGTAGCGCTCCAGGCTGTCTCGGGTGCTGGGGCTTCGAGGCAGAAACACCACGCGGTCTGGGTCGACGCCGGCTGTCGAAAGACCCTTGCGAACTCGATGAAGGGGAGCATCGGAGCCTCCTGTGAAGCTCTTGAGCTGCAGGGTTGCCTGGGGAACCCGGCGCAGTGCCGCTGCCCAGTAGGCCAGGGTTTCCTCGCGGACCTTGCCGAACTGGTTGAATGAACCCAGTACCGGTGGTTCGTCCTCTAAAACACTGGTTGCCTCTGGCAGATTCGGATCCAGCCGGCAGGTCAGCCAAGGTCGTGGCAGCCGCCAGAGCCGTTCCACATACTGATCCTGAAGGTCTGCTGCGGCGGTGAGCTCATCGCCGATGAACCAATCGATCGTTTCGAGGCCTGTGCTGGCGTGAAAGCCGATGTAATGGCACTGCACCGGCGCGCAGCGGTTGGCAAGGATTGGAATGCCTGTGTTCATCGTGAAACCAGACGTCTCCACGATCACGTGATAGCCGCGGGATCGCACCCTGCGGCGGGCTTCTGGAATGTCGAGATGTTCCACACTCAGCACCGCGTCGCCCTGGGCCCGCAGAAAGTCAGCGAAGCCACTGCTGATTTCCCGTGTCTGGATCAGTTCCACCTCCAGCCGTGAGCGGTCGTAGTGGCGCAGGAACGGTTCGAGGAAAAGCCCCACCACATGGTCGCCCACCTCAGCGCTGAGGATGCCGACCCGCACCTTGTCGGTGAGGGCTGGTATTGCATAGATCACCGGTTCGGAGCTCCCCCCTTCTGGCCATAGCTCCTTCACGAGAGTCCAGTACTGCTGGAGGTAGCGCAGGTGATCGGCCATGGCGGGCTTGCCAGAGATGGAGGTAAGCCAGGCCATTTTCATGTAGGTGAACAGGTGCTCTGGTGCCAACTTCAACGCTTGGTCAATCAGATCCCTGGCACTTTGAAGCTCGCCATTCTCGAGCATCACGCCTTCAATGCATAGGATGATGGTGACATCCTTGGGATCTTCCGTGAGCAACTCTTGCCAGATCTCCAGGGCTTCACCCCTTCGATCCGGTGTCTTGTGCAGGATCCATGCTTTGCGTCGTCTTGCATTGACTCGCTTCGGTTCAAGCGCGAGGGCCCTCTCAAGGCTTGCCAGGGCATTCTCCGTTTCGCCGAGATCAGAGTAGGCAATGCCGAGGTTGGCAAGATCATTGGCTGTGAGCTCGCCGGAGGCAGCCAGAAATCCATAGAGAAACACTGCCTGCTGCACCACTGCCTCACCGGCTTTCACTTGGCCAAGATCAATCAGATGAACGCCCAGATCCAGTAGGTAGGTGGGATTCTCGGGGGCGAGTTCCACCGCCCGCTGCAACAGACCCATCGCTTCGTGGGATTCACCCAGCTTGAACAAGCATTTGCCGATGTAGTAAAGAGCCTCCGAGCAGCAATCCCCCATGGAGCGGGCTTCGTCCAGAGCTGTTTTCGCCTTGTCCCACTGCCCTTTCTCAACGTATTCCCAGGCCTGGCGGCTGCGGGAGATTTGATCCGGCTGGACGTGTTCCATGGCCGGGCTTGCCGGTGGGGGAAGCGGGAAACGGGACCTCACCAGCTGCAGGCGCCGCTGCGCTGCAGAGCTGGCAAATCCCAGAGTCTCAATCCGCTGCAGCCGCGGCATTGCGTCTGCCCCGGTGTAGAAGCCTGAAAAACTGGCGATCAGTTCGTCTGCCTCCCATGCGGCGGCTTCCAACCAGGCGGCCGCACGATCCTGCGGGTTGATAGCGTCATGGCTGGGAGTCGGTGCCAGGAATGGCTCAGGCTGATCAACGGCCTGGGTTTCTTGCAGAAGAGGCAGCAGGTGACCCACTGCCCTCACGGCATGAAGCCGCTCGCCGAGGGTGTGTGCCACCCTGACCAGGGATGACCAGCGGCTGGCGGGACAGCCAGGCCGGCATAGTTGGCAGAGCAACCTATAACTCCGCTTCAGCGCGCTGAGACGCTCTGTGATCGGTTGCGATGGATCCTGGGAAAAGGCCCAGAGCGCCAGCGCCAGGCTGTTGGTGTCATGGTCTTCGAACGGTTGTGCTGCAGCCCATGCCTCGAGCATTGCCCTGCCATAGGGAAGCTGAACAAGTGTGTTGTGCCAGTCATAGGGCTCAAGCCTCGAGCGATCAGGTGACGTGCTGTTCGCGGTAGGGATCAGCAAGCCATCCTGGGCCAGCGCAGCAACTCGATCTTCCCTGGCGGCGAACAGATTGATCAGAAAACCATCAACACCTTCCTCGATATCAAAAGGATTCAGGACGCCAAGCCCGGGCACCAATCGAAAGCAGCGGTATCCAATGGCCTCGAACTGCTGCACAAGATGAAGGTGAAGTTGAGCGCCAGTTCTGAGCCTGAACATCACCAGGGGCGATAGCTGACGAAAGAACTGCTTTCCACCCGAAAGAACTCTTTCAGCCTCGCCACCAGAACTGATTCTCAGGAGATCCACCTGCTGCCATCCGAAGATTTCCAAACAGGCATCAAGCGTGATCACCGGTACATCTTCCCCTTCCCGGTGTTGTTCCGGTTGATGTGGGGCTGCGCAGACAGTGTCGGACATCTTGTATGGACTTAGGCGCGCCCATGTGATGCCATTGGCATCAACTCCCTGGGCAAGCAACGAGCGAATGTCGTCATCTTCCTCAAAAGCCCAAACTAGGCCGCTGGGGCCAACTCGGTGCGCTAAGGGTAGTGAGTAGAGGCCATGTTGGGCACCAATATCGACAATTATCTGCCCGGGTTGTGCCAGATTGCGAAGGAACTTGATTTCGTCCTCGAACCAGTCGCCCTGTTCTTGGAGCACGTAGGAGGTGACTTCATTGAGTGTGTCTGCAGTGGCGACTAGAGTGCCATCATTCAAGCGCTGCAAGACACAATTGTTCTGCCGGGGGATGTTCTTCATCGTTGATGCCACACCTGGTTCGGCCCACAATAGGCAGGGGGTGACAGTCTTTCCAAAGCGAAGGACATCTTCTATAACGCTGTGAGCACCTTCTGGCTTGGACTCTGCGGCTGTCTAGACATTTTGTCTTGTCTTTTCTTGAGATCTCGAAAGGTAATCTTCTAAAGCGGTCTGCTCGCAAGCAACTGATACAATTAAGGCATGGTCTTGTTCATCGGCGGACGGTAGTATGGATACACCTGGGTAGTCGCCGGAGGGAGGTGTAGGCACAGACAACATCGCCTCCAGCATTGCACTGCCAGCCTCAAGCATGAACTCATTCGCTTCCAAGCCTATGTGATCAAAAATGAAGCAGTAGTGTGATCCTGATGCGCTCTGGCAAGCGGAAGTCAGGAGTTGGCGCAACTGAGACTTCCAGGTAGATGCTTGTGGCTCTATCTCGTTGCCAGTATTGCCACCGACTCGAAGAATTACGTTAATCGAACGCAGTGAGTATTTCTCAATAAGTTCAGTGCTGGGCTTTAGCGCTCTGAGCACTGCATTTACATGGATAACTCCATCTGAGCTTGCGGCTTCTGTGAGTCTTTCGAGGCGAAAACTACCCAAGAACCCGTACGAGCGGCAAAGGCAGAGATAGGCTGGATACTCGATGCAGTAGTAGTGGAAGGAGTTTCGATTCCAAAAACTGATGTGAGTAGGATCCTGAAAGGCGCCTCGTCCATCTGTCGAAGGAACTCTGATGTCGACAAGTGAATTGTGCTTGCAGATTCTCCAAATCTCATTCATTGTATGAATGGGATCTTTCAAATGTTCGAGAGCATCGTGAGCCCGCACTATCTCCACGCTGTTGGCAGAGAATGGAAATCTCTGGTTCAAGTCTGCCACAACGTCAACCAATGGATGGGGAAATCTGTCCACACCAACAAAGTCCGCGGCTTTGTTAACTCCGCATCCAATATCAATCTTCTTGGGTTCTTGGAGCATGGGCGGAGAGTCTGAAATCGTTTCTAAAATGGTATCGACCAAGTGGCCGTAGCTGAATTTGCTGGTTATATCCTTCTGAAATGACTTGGCAATCTCATCTCGTTCTTTTGCGTGGTCTGGATGAAGATAGTAATCAATCTTGAACCTTAGCTCTTCCAGGGTTTTGTACGATATTTCATCTGAAACACTTGTTATCTTTTTAAGATCCTGCTTGTAATCTGTTAATGGGAACCCGCCGCATGCGCCAATGTCAAGCACTCTGTTGGTTACTGCCTGGTCAAACTGAAGGGCTGTGATGTTGAGTGATATCTTGGAGCTTGCGTAAATCGACTGTACTTCTCTAAAGGAGTAGCCTGGAGGATGATAGCGGATGGATTCCTTTGTAAGATTAATTGCTGATTCCCCGGCTTGTAGGTGTAAATCGTTTCTTGGATGCCCGCCAAATATATCCATCTGGATTGATCCCAGGCGACTGGTCACGTCACCTCGGAATCTCTGAGTCAGCGAATGTACGCATGTGTGATAAAAGTACTTCCATGCTATTCTTTGTTCTGCGCTCAGGTCTTCAGAGCCCTCGAACATCTGTGAAAATGCGTCAGCAGAGGGCTCTATCTTGTGCGTGAAGTCCCTGAGTCGATTGTAGTAATCTGCCAATAATCGATGAGAAAATATCAAATCGGACACCACTTCCTCGGGGCTTGAAGAAACTGAAACAACGTGACCTACAAATGACACGTCGTATTCATGGGTGGTAGGTGATGTCTCGTCCTTCGCCAGTCCTATAAATTCTGAGCTGTGCATCACTGAAAAACAATTCCTGATGCCAAGCTCGCGAAGATCTATGAAGTTGTGGTATTCTAGGCAAAAATGGTAGCCAATGTCATTGCATCTCAGATAGCTCTCTATGCCATCTTCTACATCACTTATTGTTCGAGCCTGGGTGAAGAGATTGTCGTGATGCAGGAAGATCAACCGTGTTTTCAATGCCTCGTAGAGCGGCTTCTGCTCTTCTCCAAATGCTTTATACAGCTGACTGTATGAGTTAGTCAGCAAAACATAATCGGGGCTTAGGTTGCTCAGCCTATTTCTGTATCTTTGAGAATCTCCGCCCTCAGGGGGGCGTTCAAGGATTACTCTATGGCCTCTCAATCTCAGCTCATTGCTGATTTTCTGCGCGATCCTCTGATAGATAGGCGTTATGCTTTCCTCGATAAAAAAGCTATATGTCTTCATGTGTTGCCAATCTCGCTAGATCTTTTTATCCTGTCCCTCGTTCGATGCATGTGCTGATTGTCAGCGGAAGTGGATTGGTTTGATGATTGGCATTGTATATTGCTTTGTGCCTTCATGTGATCACCTCATTTATTATTATACTTTAGGGCTTCATTGTTCTCTGTCAAGTTCTTGAGCTCATCGGGTAACGCAAAATTACGTCTAGGATCTTTGCCCAGGGTGCTTGCCAGGACGTTTCCCAGTAGGTGGAGAAGCGTCTGCTCCAGCTTCACCAAAACTGCAAAGAGACCAAAACGCCAAGCTTGCTTCCGTTGCACAGCCGAATGACCAACCCATCATGCTGGGCATCAGGCCCTCCAGCCACGGCGAGCGCCCATGAGCCCCCCTCGCTCTCTGCGTGAGCGCCTGCAGACCACCACCTTCCTGGCAGTGCTGGCCGGCTACGGGGTGCTGCTGCTGCTCAACCAGGGCCTGCAGGTTCTGCAGCGGCGTGCCGCCCATGCCCAGCTCCTGGAGGCGGTGCGCGTGGAGGTGGATGCCGGCCGGCTCAGGCTGCCGGCCGTTGGCCCGCTGCGCCTGCCGGGCGGCGATGAGGTGCGGTGGGTGTCCCCCCGGCAGACCACCAGCCTGAGGATCGAGCGGCTGGGCGACCAGCGTTGGCTCGTGTGTGCCGAGAATGGGCTGGAGGTTCGCCAGAACATCACCGCCAAGTTGAAGTCTGAACGCCGGGGCCAGCTGCTGCTTCTGGCGGTGGCGGGTTTCTCCAGCCTGATCACCAGTGCCCTGCTGCGGCCGGTGCTGCGCAATGGCCTCTCCGCCCCGCTGGCAGTGCTCAGCCAGGCCCTGGCCAGCGCCGAGCCGGACGCCGCCCGGCCGGAGCTGATCGCGGTGGCCGATCAGCCGGCCGAGCTGCGGCCGATCGCTAATGCCTTCAACGCCCTGCAGCGCCGCCTGGCGGAAGGCCACGAGGAGCAGCGCACCTTCATCGATGGGGTGGCCCATGAGCTGCGCACGCCGCTCACCCTGATCAGCGGCAATGCTCAGCGGCTGGAGCGCCTGCTGGCGGGCACCACGTCTGATGCCACTGAAGCTCCACTGCTCCAGGCAGGCCGCGCCATCCACGCCGAGGCCGACCGCATGACGCGGCTGGTGCGCGACCTGCTCGATCTGGCCCGCCAGGATGGCGATTGCCTGGAACTGCAGGTCCTGCAGTTCGATGCCGGCGATGCCTTGCTGGCGGCCTACGAGCGCCTGGAAACCCTGGCTACCGGCCGGCTGCGCCTGCAGGCGCCCGATGCCGACGCCGATCTGTGCGTACGGGGCGATCCCGAACGCCTCGGCCAGTGCCTCACCAACCTGGTGGAGAATGCCCTCAAGTACGCCCCCGCGTCCACGCCGGTGGAGCTTGGGGTGCAGCGCCACGACGACACTGTGGTGCTGCACGTGCGCGATCACGGCCCCGGCGTGGTGCCAGGAGAGCGGGAGGGGATCTTCGAGCTGTTCCGGCGCGGCACTGCGGCACCGCTCGCCTCCGTGAGCGGCAGTGGCATCGGCCTGGCCATGGTGCGGCTGCTGATGGAGCGCATGGGCGGCACGGCACAGGTGGCCGATGCCCCCGGCGGCGGCGCCGACTTTCAGCTGCTGTTCCCCGCTTCAGTGCCGGCTCTGAGCACCAAGCCCACGCTGCGCACGGCATGAATCAGTGGGTGCGTCCATGCGAAGGTGCCGCCTTACACTGGTAAGCCAACTCTGGGTATCTGCCGATGGATGCCTTGATCACCCTGTCCTCCAAGGGCCAGCTGGTCATCCCGGCTCGTCTGCGCAAGGTGCTCGGGCTGCGGCCTGGGGATCGCCTCGTCCTGAGCATTGAGCCGGATGGGCTCCGCCTCACCCCCCAGGCGATGGGCAAAACCTCCACGGCCCGTGAGCTGATCGGCTGCTCAGGCTATGCAGGGCCTCCCGTGCCCCTGGAGCGGATGGATCCTGCCCTTTATGCGGTGGCCCCTCAGCTCTGATGACCCTTCCCGTCGCTCTCGACACCAATCTGCTGGTGAGGCTCCTCACCAACGACGATCCTCAGCAGGCCGAGAGAGTGGCGGATCTGATCGATGCCAGCGCCGGTTGTTACGTGCCGATCACCGTGGTGCTGGAGTTGGAGTGGGTGTTGCGCGGCGCCTACAAGCTGCCGCGGGAGATGGTGATTCGTGCCTTCAAGGGGCTGCTGGCGATCCGCCAGGTGCACCTGGAGCAGGAGGAACTGGTGCGCCGCGTGTTGGAGTGGCACCGTCAGGGGGTGGACTTCGCCGATGCCCTCCACCTGGCCCGCAGCGAGGGTTGTGAGGCACTGATCAGTTTCGACCGCTCACTGGTCCGCCAGGCTGCCGATCTTTCCCTCAGGCCCCGGGTTCTTGAGCCTTGAGCACGAAGCCAACGCCGCGCACCGTCTGGATCAGCCCCGCGTCGATCCGTTCAGCAGCATGGTTGGCTGGCCTTGCGCTTCCAGCAGAGCGGCAGCCTTGCGATCGAAGGTCGCCAGCCTTTCCCCGCCAAGCCAACGCCCCCCATGGGCGATCACCCCATCGGCAAAGTCACCCCCGGCGGCCAGGATCGCAAGGCCCACCTCCACGCAGGGGCGATCGAGCATGACCGGAGGAGAGGACATCAGGGCCTCGATGGCGGTGATGCAGTGCTGTGCCGTGAATCCATACACCCGCCGCAGCACCCAGACGAATTCGCAGAGCACCGGCACCGGCACGGCGATCAATTCGGCCTGTCGCAGCAGATCCACGGCCAGCCGAGCCTGGTGTCGGTCGTCCTGAACGACTGCCCGCACCAGCAGATTTGTGTCGGCCGTGATCTTCATGAGGCCTGCACCGTTCCAGCACAGCCACCCGCCCAGCCCTCGGCGGCGGCCGCATCGAGCTCCTCCAGCGTGGCTGTGCGGTCGGTTTGGCCGGCCAGAAGCCCGATGAACGCTTCGATCGTGCCTGGGGGGCGTTCCGCCTGGATCTGGATGCGGCCGCCCGGCAGCATCTCCACGTCCACCCTCTGACCAGGGCTCACGCCCAGGTGCACGAGCAGCTCCTTGCGCAGGGTGACCTGCCCCTTGCTGGTCACGGTGAGGGTTGGCACGGCAGATTGCTGGTGACCCTTCGATGGTAAGGCAATCTGTCCTTACTGGCCGCTCAGGCCTCTTTCCCCGCCCCCTCCTTGAGCACGAAGCCCACACCACGCACCGTTTGAATCAGCTTGGCCTCACCGGGCAGCTCGAGCTTGCGGCGCAGGTAGCGGATGTACACATCCAGCAGGTTGTCGTCGCCGATGAAGGGGCTGCCCCACACCGCCTCCAGCAGCGCCAGCCGCTCCTGCACCCGGTTGGGCTGGCGCAGCAGTTGCAGCAGCAGGTCGTATTCACGCACCGTGAGCTGGATCACCCGTTCACCCCGGCGCACCTCCCGGGCTGCCGTGTTCACGGTGAGATCGGCAAACTCCAGCACCTCGCTGGCGTCCTCGCCGCCGCTGCCGTTGCGCCGCAGCCGTGCCCGCACCCGCGCCAGCAGCTCCTCGATCGAGAACGGCTTGGTGAGGTAGTCGTCGGCGCCGGCATCCAAGGCCTCCACCCGCTCGCTCACCGCATCGCGGGCGGTGAGCATCAGCACCGGCGTGGTGATGCCGCCAGCGCGCATCCGCCGGCACACCTCCAGGCCGGAGAAGTCCGGCAGGGTCCAGTCGAGCAGCACCAGCTCCAGCCCGCCTTCCCGGATGCGCGTGAGCGCCTGCTGGCCCGTGGCCGCCGTCTCCACCCGATGCCCCTCGGCCTCCAGCTCGCCCTGCAGAAAGCGGCGCAGCTCCGGGTCGTCGTCGACGATCAGCAGGGTGGCCGGCGGCAGCGGCGGCATGGCGGCGGGTGACGGCATGGCCACCTCCAGCTTGCCTGGCGGCAGGCTGGTGCCAGTTCCATCCATGGGTCATGAACCGCGCGCTGCCGCTGCAGATCGCTCTCGACGCTTCCCTGCTGCTGGAGCAGGAGGATGTGATCGATCGCCTGCTGGCCTTCTGCGACTGGGACCGTCCGGCCCTTGCGGCTGATATCGAGGCGGCTGTGAGACTAATGGTTCCCGTCGGTTGCCGTCATCCCCTCATCCGCATCGGCGGCGATGGCGATGGCGCCTATCTGCTGCCAGATGATCTTGAGGGGATCGCCGCCTGTTTCTCCCCGGGGGTGGCCAACCAGATCGGCTTTGAGCAGGAGCTGGCCGATCGGTTTGGAATTCCGGCCTATCTCTGTGATGCGTCGGTAAGTCCCGAAAATCTGCCAATTGACCCCAACAGGCAGTTTTTCAGCCAGCGCTGGCTCGGTTCCTTCGATGGCGGACAGACCCAAAGCCTCGATGCCTGGGTGCTCACCAGCGACCATGCCGACGCTGGCGATTTGCTTCTGCAGATGGACATCGAGGGGGCAGAATACAACTGCATATTGGCTGCTTCCGATTCGGTACTTCAGCGCTTCCGCATGATTGTGGTAGAAGTGCACTGGCTGGATCTGCTCGGTAGCGCACGGTTCCTCAATCAGCGCGTGCTGCCGATGCTGCGCAAGCTCAACCTTGTCTTCGACTGTGTGCATGCCCACGCCAATAACTGCTGCGGAGTCGTGGATCTCGGGCCCGTGACGGTCCCCCGGGTGCTGGAGCTCACCTACTACCGGAGGGATCGGAACACCCCACCCCTGAACCCCTGGGCTCCCCATCCATTGGACGTGGTGAACGTGCCGACCAATCCACCGCTGCCTCTTGGGGCTCCATGGGTGCAACCGGAATGAGCGGGCTCCAAGACAGAGTCGCGGTTGACCAAGCCGCACCACTCGAGCAAGCCCTGCAGGCCTTCGGCGCCGGCGATCTGGCCGGGGCGGAAGCGCTGCTGCACTCCCTCTGGGAGCGGCAGCCCGCCTCGGAGGTGGCGGCCCTGCAGGGCCAGGTGCTGCGGGCCGCCGGCCGCTGGGCCGAGGCCATCGACTGGTTCGAGCGGGCCCTGGAGGCCGACCCCGCCGATGCCCGGCCGCGCATCGCCGTCGGCCAGATCCAGCGTCAGCAGGGGGATGGCGAGGCGGCCCGGGCCAGTTTCGAGCAGGTGGCGCTGCAGGCCGGCCTGGCGCTGGCCTTCGCGCCGGAGCAGCCCCTGCGGCTGCTGGAGCTGGGCCTGGCCTACGCCGAGCTGGAGCAGCCTGAAGACGCCATCGGCGCGCTGGAGGCGGCGCTCGCCGTTGATCCGGAGCTGGTGGAAGCCCATCGCAGCCTGGCCGTCCTGCTGCACCAGCAGGGGAGGATCGCTGAGGCGGCCGGGCATCACCAGGCCCTGGCGCGGCTCGATCCCGGCTCCCTCGGACCGCGGATCGAAAGCGCCCTCGCCCTGCAGCGCGCCGGCGATGCGGAGGGCTGCCTGCGCCAGCTGGAGGCGCTGCTGATGGAAGCGCCCCAGGCGCCGTTGCTCACGGAGGCGTTCCAGTTCGTGGCCTCCACCGCCGGCGCCCCCTGGCTGGAGCGGCGGCGGCAGGTGGCCGGGGCCTATTGGGACAGCTTCGGCGTGGGCGCCAGCGCCAGTGCCTCGCCCCCTGTCCCGGCGTCGCCCCGCGGCCCCCTGCGGGTGGGCATCCTCAGCGCCGAGCTGGGCACCCACCCGGTGGGCCATTTCCTCGAATCGGTCCTGCGCCACCACAACCCTTCCCGGCTGCAGCTGGAGCTGATCGAAACCCAGCCGCGCTGGGAGGAGCGCAACCGCAGCCTGCGCGCCCTGGCCCACCACGCCCTGCTGCTTCCCCAGGCCGACCTGACCGCGCGCCGCGCCCTGATCCGCGAGCGCGGCTACCAGGTGATCGTGGAGACCTCCGGCTTCACCAGCGCCAGCGGCCTGCCGCTGCTGGCCGAGCGCCTGGCGCCGGTGCAGTGCCACTGGGTGGGCTTTCACGCCAGCACCCACCTGCCCACGCTCGACTGGTTCATCGCCGATGCGGCGCTGCTGCCGCCGGACCTGGAGGGGCAGTTCAGCGAGCGGATCTGGCGCCTGCCGCGCCCCTGGGCGGCCTACACCCCGCCGGCCGAGCTGCCTGCCGCGGCGTCGCTGGCCGCTGGTGAGCCGCCGGTGTTCGGCTCCTGCAACCAGATCGCCAAGCTCGGCCCCGAAACGCTCATCTATTGGGCGGCGGCGCTGCGGGCGGTGCCCGAGGCCCGGCTGCTGGTGAAGCACCGCCACAGCGCCGATCCCCAAGTGCGCGAGCGCATCACCGCCGCGCTGGAGGCGGCTGGTGTGGATCCGGCGCGGCTGCGCTTCGAGGGCTGGGCCGCCCACTGGGCCGCCCACATGGCCGCCTACAACCGCATCGATCTGGCCCTCGACGCCACCCCCTGGAGCAGCGCCACCACCGCCTTCGAAGCGCTGGCGATGGGTACGCCCCTGGTGGCGATCTGCGGCGCCACCCTGGCCGGCCGCATGAGCTCCGCCGTGCTGGAGGGCTTCGGCGAGCCGGGCTGGATCGCCGAGGATCCCGAAGCCTTCGCGGCCATCGCCCGCCGCCTCAGCGCCGATCTGCCCGGGCTGCGCGCCGCGAGGGCCGAGCGCCGGAGGCGGGCTCTGGCGGGGCCCCTGTTCGATGGCGCCGATCTGGCCCGGGCGCTGGAGCAGGCCCTGGAGGGGATGGTGGGGCAGGCCTGCGGGTCCTTCAGTTGAGCATCGACGCACCACCCGCATGGCTGCGGTGGAGCCCTGCAGTTGGCTGCCTGCTAGCCCTGCAGCTGCTGGTGTTGATCAGGGCGACGATCTCGCTGGTGTCTTCCTTGAGGATCCGGTAGTTGCGGCCATCGGAGCAGCAGCGTGTCTGCGCTTCCTGATAAGCCCAGTACTCCAGGTTGGCCCTGCCTTGCGGCCGCCATCCGTCGGAATGCAGCGCTTCGATCACAAACATGGTTTCCACGAACGGAACACGCTTCTCCAATCAAGCCATGCCCGCTGGGGTGAATCGAAACCAACCAGGTGTCTTCGGGATCACGCTGCGGTGCACAGCTATCTGCTGGCCGTGGAGCAGCATCCCTGTCAGATCTCCCGCAGGGTGGTGACGGAGCTGGCATCCACCCGGGGGATCAACCACCGGCGAGGCGTGATCAGCCGCGGTGAAGCGGTGGCCATTCCTTGATGGAGCCTTGCCCCCCCGTGCAATGTCCGTACATCTGCGCTGGCCGACCGCCAGTGCGTCCTGCTGGAACCCTCCGCTCAGGAAGAGTGGGAGCGCATTAACGGCTCGTTGGCACTCCTGCGCCAGCCGCAGGCGCGAGATGGGCATCGTTTGCCCGTCATGCTGGGCGGGACTTCCCGTCCGCCATGCCGCTCCCCCTGCCCGTGCTGCCCGCGCAGCTGCCGGCCCTGCCGGCGCTCGTCACCCTGCTGGCTCTGCTGCTCTATCAGGCCACCGGCCTGCTGGTGGGGCGGGCCCGCTTCCGCCATGGCGTGAAGCCGCCGGCGAGTGATGGTCCCGAGCCCTTCCGGCGCGCTCTGCGGGTGCAGCAGAACACCCTCGAGCAGCTGGTGTTCTTTCTGCCCTCGCTGTGGCTGGCGGCCCTGCTGGTCAGCCCCCGCTGGGCCAGCCTGCTGGGCTTCATCTGGGTGGGCGCGCGGGTGGCCTACGCCGCCGGCTACCTGCAGGCTCCCGAGAAGCGGGGGCCGGGCTTCGGCATCAGCTTCCTGGCGGCCCTGGCGCTGTGGCTGATGGCCCTGGTGGGCGTGCTGCGGGCGTTGGGGGGCTGAACGCTGGTCTGACCACCGGCCCACCCTGGTGATCGACGGCCGCGGCATCCTGGAGCCTCCGCCCAGCCGCCTGCCGCTGCCATGCGCCACCGCCGTCTGATCCCCGTCCTGGCCCTGCTGGTGGCCCTGCTGGTGGGGGTGAGTGGCTGGCGGCCGGCTCTGGCGCAGACCCAGGCTCCTGCACCCGCCGCTCCGGCTGCCGCTACTCCTGCCACTCCTGCACCCGCCGCGCCTGCAGCTCAGCCTGCGGCTCCGGCACCGGCGCCCGCTCCGGCTGCCGCCACTCCTGCGGCTGCCACGCCTGCTCCCGCCGCCGATCCCAAGGCGGTGACCTCGGCGGTGGTGCGCGGGGCCGTGGGGGTGATCCGCAATGAGGGCGGCAACATCGGCGTGCTCAGCGGCCCCGGAGGCGTGCTGCTGGTGGACGCCGGCTACGCCCGCCAGGCCGACGCGATCCGCGCAGCCATCGCCGCCCTGGCAGCGCCTCCGGCCGCGGCAGCTCCAGTCCCGGCCCCGGCCCCGGCTCCCGCCCCGGCCGCAGCCTCCACGCCGCCCAAGCTTCCAGCGCCACCGAAGCCCGCCGCCGCCAAGCCTTCAGTTCCCCAACCTTCGGCCACCAGCCCGCCGCCTGCTGTCAAGCCTGCCGCTCCCCAGCCGGCGCCCTCACCCCGGCTGCTGGTGAACACCCACTTCCATGCCGACCACACCGACGGCAATGCCGGCTTCGCCGCCAGCGGCGCCGTGATCGTCGCGCACGAGAACACACACCGGCGTCTGGCCGAGGGCACCATGCTCGAGGCCTTGGGAATGCTGACCGCGCCCGCCCCCGCAGCCGCCCTGCCGCCGGTCAGCTTCGAGCGCGACCTGCGCCTGCGGCTCAACGGAGAGACCATCGACCTGCTGCACCTGCCCGCCGCCCACACCGACAGCGACGTGATCGTGCGCTTCCGCAACGCCGATGTGATCCACACCGGCGATGTGTGGTTCAACGGCATGTACCCCTTCATCGACACGCGCCATGGCGGCACCCTCGCCGGCGCCATCGCCGGGGTGGACCGCCTGCTGCTGCTGTCCGGCGAGGACACCCGCATCATTCCCGGTCATGGGCCCGTGGGCAGCCGCGCCGAGCTGGTGGCCTACCGCCGCATGCTCGCCACCGTGCAGCAGCGCCTGGTTGCCCTCAAGGCCCAGGGCTTCACCCTGCCCCAGGTGATCGAGGCCCGCCCCCTGGCCGACCTGGAGGCCACCTGGGGCCAGGGGTTTTTCAAGGGGGACCGCTGGTTGGAGCTGATCTGGAACGGGGTGTGAGCAGGGGCCGGCCACCTGGCTGGGCGCCAGCTGTGGAGTGGCTACACTGCTTGCACTGTGCTTGCTCCATGCCGGCGAACGCCTCTGGATTGGGGAAAACCCTCTACCTCCGCAACGTGCCGCTCGACGTGGTCGAGCGGCTGGAGCGCCTTGCGGCGCAGGCCGGCCTCTCCCTCACCGCCTTCGCGGTGCGGGAGCTGGCGGAGGCCTCCACCAGGGCCGAGAACGCCGCACTGCTCGATTCGCTCCAGCACACCACCGTTTCCACCGAAGCGATCGTGGAGTCCCTCGCCGCGGAGCGGGCCGAACGGTGATCGTGGTGGACGCCTCGGCAGTGGTGGCCGCCTTGCTCCATGTCGGTCCGGCCCGCAGCCTGCTGCGGGAGGAGACGCTCGTCGCCCCGCACCTTCTCGATGTGGAGGTGGCCTCGGTGCTCCGCCGCCTCGACCTGCGCAAGGCCTTGCCTGGCGACCTTCCGGTGGATCCCCTGGAGGTGTTTCGCCGTCTCGGCATCCGCCGCTTCCCCCATGCCCCGCTGCTCGGGCGGGTATGGCAACTGCGCGCCAACCTCAGTGCCTACGACGCCACCTATGTGGCCCTGGCGGAAGCGCTGGGCTGTGCCCTGCTCACCGCCGATCGCCGGCTGGCCGCAGCACCGGGCCCACGCTGCCCGATCCAGCGCCTCCCCGGCTGAGGCCCGGAGACCCCCCAACGCCGCCGCCGCCGGATCCACGCCCCCAACAACGCCCTGCGGGCACCCTTGCCGCTGTGCCATCCCGCCGCCATCCCGGTGCGGACCGGATGCCGCCACTGGCCGCCCGTTCCCGTTGCCCCGACCTCGGCGGCTTGCCAGGATCGGCCCGCTCCCCCGCCAGCGTGCGGCCTGATGCCTGACTCCCCGCCCGCCGGCCCCTGGTGGCGCGCCCGCCCCACCACCCTCTCGGCGCGGATGGCCCGCTGGGGCGTGATCATCGTGGTGGCCTACGCCCTGGTGGCGCTGCTGACGCCGCTGCTGGTGCAGGTCGGCTGGCTGCCCGACCCCAACGCCGGCCTCGACAATCCCATCTACGCTGTGCCCTCGCTGGCTCACTGGTGCGGCACCGACCGCCTCGGCCGCGACGTGTGCGTTCGCACCCTGGCGGCCAGCGGGGTGGCGCTGCAGGTGGTGCTGCTGGCGCTGGTGGTGGCGCTGGTGATCGGCGTGCCGCTGGGCATGGTGAGCGGCTATCTGGGCGGCTGGGTGGACCGCCTGCTGGTGCTGCTGATGGACACCCTCTACACCCTGCCGGTGCTGCTGCTCTCGGTGGTGCTGGCCTTCCTGCTCGGCCGCGGCCTGCCCAATGCCGCCGCAGCCCTGTGCGTCGTCTACATCCCCCAGTACTTCCGCGTGGTGCGCAACCAGAGCGCCCAGGTGAAGGCCGAGCTCTACGTGGATGCCGCCCGCTCCCTGGGGGCCGGGCCGGCCTGGATCCTGCGCCGCTACCTGTTCCGCAACGTGATCACCTCGGTGCCGGTGCTGCTCACCCTCAACGCCGCCGACGCCGTGCTGGTGCTGGGCGGCCTGGGGTTCCTGGGGCTGGGTCTGCCGGAGACCATCCCGGAATGGGGCGGCGACCTGCAGCAGGCCCTCACCGCCCTGCCCATCGGCATCTGGTGGACCGCCCTCTACCCCGGCCTGGCGATGTTTGTGCTGGTGCTGGGCCTCTCCTTCCTCGGTGAGGGGCTGGAGAACTGGCTGAGCGGTGCAGGCCAGGCCGCCCGCGCCGCCCGCTGATCCCTCTGCCCCGTTCCTTCCATGGCCGCTCAGCGCACCGACCGGGTGCAACCGCCGCTGGCGCCGATCCCGCCGGCCTACCGGCCGCTGGTGCTGCGGCTGGTGCATGCCCTGCTGCCGCTGCTGCTGCGCTGGCGGCTGGTGGGCTGGCTGCCGGCTGGCATCACCCGCCTGGAGCTGGAGAACGGCGACCCCCTGGTCAACCTGCTCCAGCAGTTCCGGAAGGGGCGCTGCCGTCTGCTGCTGGCCTTCCGCCACAGCGCCGTGGACGATCCCCTCTGCGGCCTGTGGCTGTTCTCCCGCGGCCTGCCGCCGGCTCTGCGCCCCCAGGCGGTGCACTTCCTCTACGACCGCGGCATGCCCCTGTGGGCCGGCCGGCCCCTGGGCTGGGTGCTCTCCTGGCTGGGCGGGGTGTCGCTGCGGCGCGGCCGTCACCCCGACTGGAGCGCCCTGCGCCAGGCCCGGTCGCTGATGTGCGACGGCCCGTTCCCGTTCGCGGTGGCGCCCGAGGGGGCCACCAACGGGCTGGGTCACAGCCTCGGCCCCCTGGAGCCCGGCAGCGCCCGGCTGGCCCTCTGGTGCCGCGACGATCTGCGCCGCGCCGGTCGCTCGGAGGCGGTGTGGATCGTGCCGGTCGGCATCGACTACCGCTATCCCGACGCCCCCTGGCCGCGGCTGGAGCGCCTGCTGGGGCGGCTGGAGCGCCAGATGGGCCTGCCACCGCCACCACCGCCGCCCCCACCGTCCTCTGCCGGCGCCAGCGGCCCCGCCAGGGCAGCCTTGCTGCCGGAGCGCTGCCGGCAGCGGCTGCTGCGGCTGGGCGAGCACCTGCTCAGCGCCCTGGAAGCCTTCTACGGCCGCTTCGGCGAGGCTGAGTGTGAGGGCGCCGACCGGCCGCGGCGGGCGAACCGCTTCGACGGTCGCATCGCGGCGCTGCAGCACCGCGTGCTGCGGCTGGCGGAGGCGCGCCTGGCGGTGCGCGCGGCCGGCACCCCGGCAGACCGCTGCCGCCGTCTCGAGGAGGTTGCCTGGCAGTGGATCCACCGCGAAGACCTGCCACCGCGCCGCCGGCTGGCCCCCCTGCAGCGCTCCCTCGCCGATCAGGCCGCCGCGGAGGCCGCCCTGGCGCTGCAGCACATGCGGCTGGTGGAAACGTTCGTGGCCGTCTCCGGCGGCTACCTGGGCCGCAGCGGCGATGGCCCGGCCGGTGCCGCCGACCCGCCCGTGTTCGAGCGCTGCGCCGACATCGCCCTGCTGCTCCACGACGGTCTGGCCCGGCTGGGCGGCGGCGCCCTGCCCGGCCGGC
>JBATEO010000054.1:0-24114 GCA_049664045.1 Prochlorococcaceae cyanobacterium | reverse complement strand
GGCCAGGCCCGCCGCCGCGGCCATTGCCGGCGCCTCCTCGTCCTCGCCGTCGAGCAGCCGCAGCAGCGGTGGCTTGCCAGCCGCCGCCACAAACCGCAGCAGGCCGGCCCGCTCCTCGGGCGCGGCCATCAGCCGCAGCAGCAGGAGGGCGTTGGTGCGCAGCGACCGGCCCGGATCCGCCCCCTCCACCACCAGCGGCAGCTCCCCTCCGTCCTGGGGCAGGGGTGGGATGCCGCGGCTGTGCAGCAGGGCCAGTCCCTTCATCAGGTCGCCTCCCTCCCGTAGCCAGCCCAGGTCGAGGGGAAACCGGCGCAGGTCGTGGAGGAGCCGCACCAGCAGGGGCTCTTGCCACCAGATGCGCGGCAGGGTGCGCTCCACCAGGGCCACCAGGGCCTTGCGCCGCGCACCCTCGAGCGCCGCCACCTGGAGACTGTCGAGCAGCAGTGCCCCCTTGATGAGCAACAGGCACACCGACGGCGGCTGCAGGAAGGGCAGGCGGTAGCAGGTGTCCGGGGCCAGGGCGGGCACCAGAACCCGCAGCAGCAGCAGGTTGGGGCCCAGCCCCCGCAGGATCCCTTCCAGATCGCGCTGCAGTTGCCGCCGGCGATCGCGGTCGCCGGCGCCGCTGGCCTGATCGATGGCCAGCACCAGCTCATCGATGGCCTCCGCAAGCCGGCCCAGCTGCAGCGGAGCGCTGAGCGGGGAGGCCTGCAGCAGACGCGCCAGCACCAGCCCCTGCTGCGCCGGATCCTCCAGGCGGCAGGCCCGTGTCACACCCAGGCCGCGCAGGCGGTCTTCCACGGCCTGCAGGCCGGGATCGCGGCTGTTGATGCCGCCGACCAGCCCCTCCAGCAGACGCAGCCAGGGCTGGGGATCCACCGCGTCGCTCTCCAGCGCTGTGCCGACGCGGGCGGCCAGGGTTTCGGCCCAGGCGCCCTGCTCCGGCGCCGGCAGCAGGTGGAGCAGGGCCACCAGATCCGCCGTGAGGCCCTGGGGATCGACTTCCAGACCGGCCAACCAGACCTCCAGGGGCCAGGGCCGCCGCCGGCGCGCCGGCACGAGGGAGCCGGGCGCAAAGCGATGCCTCAGCAACCGCTCCACCTGCAGGAGGCGCACCGCCTCGCCCGGAGCGACTGGACAGGCCCCCAGCTGGCTATAGACCTGCCAGAGCTGGCCCAGCGCGGAGGGCAGCGCATCCCCCGCGGCGGGGAGATCCTCCAGGGTCACGAAGCGGGCGCCGCCGCTGGCCAGATCCCGGAGGGAAGGAGCCGCGCCCTCCTCCAGAAGGCCGCGCGTCCAGGCCAGCGGCAAGGCAAGCAGCAGTGATGACCCCGCTCGCCCTGATCCCGGGCCCAGGCTGATTACCTCCCCGGGGGAGTGATCGCCGCGGCGCCAGAGCGAGGCGCGCCCGCAGTCCCGGCAGAACAGATAGTGATCAACCCCGGGCAGGGCGTGGAGACGGCGGAGGAGCTGCCCGAGATTGAGTCGGGCATGGGGGTTGAGCACCTGCGATCGTCTCCGGCCCGGCAGCGAGAATAGGAGCCGGATCCAGGGCCACCGGTGCGGCATCTCGACCTGTTGATCGCCGCCCCGTCCGACCCCGGGCGCCTGGAGCTCTGGGGCGACTACCACTTCGCCCGCGAGCTGCAGCTCGCCCTGCACGGCCGGGGGGTGAGCACCCGGCTGCTGCACCGCGACACCCATGCCCGGGTTCCCCCTGCGCCCGCCGGCAGCGACCTGCTGGTGCTGCGGGGCAAGTTCGCCCCCGGAGCCGACTGGCTGCGGGCGGCTCCTTACCGGCGGAAGGCGGTGTGGATGATCAGCTGGCCTCTCGATCCCAGCCCAGCGGAACTGGCCGACTACGACCTGGTGCTGGCGGCCAGCGCGCAGGACCAGCCCCGCCTGGCCCGCCTCAGTGGCCGCCCCGTCCACACCCTGCTGCAGGCCAGCGGTCTCGGCCAGAGGGCCCGGCCCCGACCCGCCCGCAGCGGCCTGCTGTTCGTAGGCAACTGCCGAGGCATGGAGCGGCCGATCGTGGCCGCCTTCAGCCGGGCCGGAGAGCCGGTCGAGCTGATCGGGGAAGGCTGGGAGAGCGTGGGGCTGAAGGCGGCTGCGCCCTGCCTGGCCAACGACGCCCTGCCGGTCCGCTACGGCGAAGCGCTGGCGGTGCTCAACGACCACCACGGTGCTATGGCCGCCTACGGCTACCTCAACAACCGCCTGTTCGACGCGCTGGCCTGCGGCGTGCCGGTGATCACCGATGTGGCACCGGGCTGCCCCCCGGAGCTGGAAAGCGGGGTGATCCGCCTCGGCCCCGGGAATGATCCAGGGGAGGCCCTGGCCAGGGCCCGAACGCTGCGGCGGGATGAAGGGACCCTGGCGGCGGTGGGGGCCGCGGCGCGGGAGCGCCACAGTTTCGTGGCGCGGGCTGAAACGCTGCTGGGGATCCTGGAGGCAGCGCCTAGGGCGTCAGAGCACCGGGATTGATGGGGTGGGATTGATCGAGCCGCCTTGAGTCAGATCAAGCCCTAGCGCCGGTGGCCCGCCTGGAGCGCTTACCAGGCTTGCCACTTTGTTTGCCGCCCTGCTCCTTGCGGCCAGGCCCCTTGGTCCTGGGCCCAGCACTCTCGTTGCCGCCCTTGGGGTTCTCACCCGCTTGAGCCTGCCGGGTTCCCGGCGGGGGCGGAGCCGCCAGGGGAGGAATCCCCGCCTTGTCGAACAGCTGCTCGAGCTCTTCCACATAGGCGGAGAAGGCCTCGAGCTGCAGGGCCTCCTGGCGCAGCTTCGGGGGCAGATCGGCCCAGGGGTCCTTGCGGCCGGCCCGGAGCCGCCGCTGCCGCCGCAGCTCCACCGCTTTCTTGAGCAGCTCGTGGTAAGGCGGATGCTGGGGATCCTCGAGCAGGGCCCGGGTGAGCTTCTTGATCGCCGGCACCGGCTGCTCTTCGGCCAGGTGAGCCTTCACTTCCGCAGCGGTGCTCTTGCGCAGCTCCTTCCACTCCTGAAGACTGCGCTTGCGGCCGCCCCCGGGCAGCAGCAGTGCTTTAGCCGAGGGGCGTGCGGGCTTGCTCTGGCGGGGGGGCGAGGTCTTGCGGCCGCGCACCAGAGCTGCCAGGCGCTGCAGCGGTGCCAGCATGCGCTTCCGCAGACTTGGCCGTTGGGGCCTTCCGGATCGGCGCGGACGTGGCATCCCCCTGCGGTTCATGGGCGTGGAGACTCTACGGGCCCCGCCCCGCTGGCCTCCAGCTGCCGCCGCGCCGCACGGGCCACGCCGATCCAGGCCGGATCGCTCCAGGGCTCGAATCCCGCCGCCCAGCCGCCGGTCTCGGCGATCAGGTCGGCCCCCTGGTCGAGCGCAGGGCTGAACGGAGCCTCGATCAGCACCCAGCGCCAGACCACTCCAGCGGGCAGGGGCAGATCCCGCAGGGCCGGCTCCCACTCGAACGGGGCCCAGACCTGCAGCGGGGACGCGGCCGCAAGGCGCTCATACCAGCCAGGGGGCCAGAGGGGAGCGTCCGGCCAGGAGCCGGCGAACGTGGCCGGGTCCGCGAGAAGCAGATGGCAGCTGACGCTGGCCGGCACCATCTCAAGCGCCTCCGCGGTCAGCAGCAGCCATGCGGGCCCCCCGGGTAGGGAGGGGGCCGCCGCGAGGGCCCGGCGGTGGAGCTGCAGCCGCCAGGCCATCAGCAGCTGCCGGTAGTGCCGGTTCCAGAGCAGGTGATCCGCCACCAGCAGGGGCCGCTGCTCCTGCGCCTGCGGCGCCACCCAGGGCCAGGTGAGCCAGGGCTTGGGGCCGGCGAAATGGACGACGGAGAGCCCCTCGTGGCAGCCGGCCAGGTAGCGCACCAGGTATTTCACATTGCAGTTGAAGTTCAGCGGCAGCAGCTCCAGCGGCTGGTCGGCCAGCAGCAAGTTCCACACCTTCTGATCCGCGAACCGATCCAGCAGGGGACACACCGGACGCGCCGCCTCCCGGGCCAGGGCGGCGAAGCGCTGCGTGAGGGTGTCGTTCAGTGCCGCCCCCGGAATCGAGATCACCCCGGAGTTGAGCACCGGCCGGCCCGTGGCTGGCGTCACCGCTGCCCAGGGCCGGTCGCCGCAGTCCGGCACGGCCCTGAATGCCTCACCCGGCGCCCAGAGCGGGTCGAGGGCGCCGGTGACCAGCAGGTCGGCATCGAGCACCAGCACCCTGCGGTGGCCACGCAGCGCCAGGGCATGGCCGTTGAGGTAGCCGAGCAGGCCGATGCGCTGCCGGTTGGCCGAGTCGGCGGGCAGCTGATCGGCCCAGGGTGCCTCAGGCACCACGAACTCCACCCCGGCGTGGATCTGTCGCAGACGGCGCTGCAGAAAAGCCCCAAGGCTGCCGTCATGGGCCACCACAACCCAGGAGCCCAGCTGCGGGTAGACGGCCCGCAGGCTCAGCAGCAAGGCCTCCAGGCCGCGGCTGAAGCGGTCGTTGGCGACCGTGAGAAAGGCCACCTCCGGCCCCGGATCCGTTGCCTCCAGCAGGCTGTGGTGCCGCCTGGGCCAGTGACGCTCCCCCAGCAGCTCGAGCTCGGAGCGGCGCAGAGCCGCTGGGTCGACCGGCTCCTGCCGCAGCCGCTCGGCGCTGGCCTGGGCGTCCCGCTCGAGGCGCGCCCGATCAAGCCAGCCATACGGCGGCTGAGTCAAGGGCGACCTCAGCGGCGGTTGACGACGCCGAGGCTGAAGGAGCCGATGCCCCAAAGCACAACCAGGCCGCCGAGGACGCCCAGGAAGCCCTTCCAGCGCCAGTCATAAAATTGCTGGGCCGGGAGCTGCGGATCGGCCAGGCGCACCAGGAACTTCAGCTGCTGCTGCACCCGCTGGCGGTTGCTGTCGGCGGAGTTAATAGCCGCCTTGAGGGATTCGGTGGCCAGAAGCACCTCGGTTTCCAGCTTCGAGCCCTCGGCGAGGATCCGATTCAGGTCTCTGCCCTCGGGTGTCACCAGCAACTCCCGCTCCTCCTGGATCTGGCGCTCAAGTTCCCGGACCTGGTCGGTGATGTACGCGACCTCGGGGGTTGTGGGATCCTTGAATTGGCGCTTGAGGCTCGCCTCCTGCACCTTCAGATCCACCAGCTTGCTCTCCAGCTGGGTGATGAAACCGCTGGTGGCGGCGGCCGCTCCGGAGAGGTCCACCTCGCCGTACTGGTTCTTGAAGCTGTTGAGGGCGTTGTTGGCCTTGTCGAGCCGCTCGCGGGAGCGCTCCACCTCCTGCTCGAAGAACTGCTGCTGGTTGAGGCTGATGGTCTGGTTGGAGCGGTTCAGGAAATCTTCGGCCTCCTTGAGCAGCAACTGATTGAGCCGGTAGGAGGCGTCGGGCTTGAGACCGATGGTGGTGAGGTTGATCACGCCGGTGAGGTCCTGGGGAACCACCATCACCTGCCGGCGGAAGAAGGCCAGTTGCTGGTCGGCGTTGGCGTTGGCCGCCAGGCCGGTGAGGGGATCCCCCGGCTGCCGCCCCCAGGTTTCCTGAGGTTTCAGCTGAAAGAACACGCGCTTCATCACCTCAGGCGAGGTGAGGTACACCGCCAGGAACCGACCGTCCTCCAGAGACCCGAGCATGGTGGGGCCGGCCAACGTGGTGCCCAGCAGGGTGCCGGTGGTGCCTGCGGGAGCCTGCGGCAGACGAACGATGAAGCTGGAGTTGACCTGGTATCGGTTGCGACCGATGGAGAAGAAATAGACGCCGGCAAGCGCCACGACGGCGGCCGCCAGCAACACTGGGAGCGGAATGCGCAGGATCGGCGCCAGCGGAGCCTTGAGGCGCTCACGCAGGCGCTGGCGGCGGGACCCGGGGGTGGTCGCAGGTGCGTCATAACCGGGAACCAGATCGCCGGTACGCCCTAGACCGGGTGATCCCGGGGGATGGATGCCCGAGATCAGCGACACGCTCCATGTCCTGGTCTTCGACAGCCCGCGACCAGCGAACAGGCCCGCGAGCTCAAGGACAGCGCGCAACTCCTCCATGAGGGGCCTCCGCGATCCTGGGGCCCGGCCCTCACGTGGACGTATCGCTCGGGTCTGCTGAACCACTCCGCGCCTTAAGCCAGTAGCAGGATCAGCGTATCAGCGGCATCAAGGGCAAGGGAAGCCTCAGAGCTCCTCGCCGAGTTGCTCCGACCCCGGCAGAGGCTCGGTGGAGTAAAGCAATTCCTCATTGTTGCCATAGATGAATAGGCCGAAGCCGATCGATCCCACCACCCAGCTCCAGAAGTAAAGCGCACTGACTCCGGGAATAGGGTAGGCGGGGTTGAAGCTATGACGCAACAACTCAACACCGTGGGCTATGGGATTCCAGAGAATCCAGGGACGGAACTGGTCAGGAACAATGCGGATCGGGAAGAAAATGCAGGATGTCCAGAGCAGGATTCGGCGCAGGAAGGTTTTGATGACCCAGGCCAGCGGCGGCAGACGATGGCCGATGATGAGAGTGCTCAGACCGATTCCGAATCCAAGCAGGGCCATGCCAACGAAGAGGAAAATTGCCGAACCGGGGTCACTGAGGATCGGACTCCATTCCCAGGCAGCCACCGAAAGCACAAAGACAATCAGCAGCAGGCCGAAGATCTGGCTGATCAGCAGGGCATTACCCATCAGGGAATCCAAGGGGCGCAGCCGTCTGTAAAAGTAGAGATCACCCCCTTTCTGAACTCCCGAAATCGCCTTGATGGCAATATCGGCAAACATGAAGAAGGGAACGAAGCCCAGGGCCAGCCACAGCACAACATTGATGTAGATTTCCTCACCGGCTCCGCGGAGCAGAAGTCTCAAGGCAAGGAAAGTGGCGATCAGAGCCAGGGGTTCGAGGAACACTCCTGCCACACCGAACAGGCCCTTGGCTGCGCGCAGTTGCAGTTCACGGCGCGCTACGGCCGAGACGATCCTCACCTGCAACAGCAGTTGGGAGAGGATGGATCCAATGGACCGGCGGGTCATGGCAATGCCGGATCAGCTGGGCAGCATGCTACCGGCAGGCACAGCGCGCTGATCGCTCTGATCTGCGGCTGGTTCATCCATCTCCAGGTCATCCTCCTCGAATTCATCGGAATCAAAGTCGTCCAACGCCCCGGAATCATCCGCGAGGAGGCGGGCAATGCGAGCGTTCACCCGCTGCCGGCGCTCAGCCCTGAGGCGCTGAGCCTCCTCCTTCACCATCTCCATACACACCTCCACGTCACCGCGGTAGGCCAGGCGGCCTTCGAAAATCACGAGGCCCTCATCACAGTAATCCAATGCCAATTCATGCTGCCCTGGCGCAGCCACCAGAAGGGTACGGCCCTCGATCCGCTGCTCGAACACCTGCCTGATTCTCACCGCATGAGGATGACGTACTCTGTGGTTCCAACTGCTGATCTTTCCAACGAGAGTGGCATCGAATTCAAAGGCTAGCGATACAGCCAACTCCAGCGACTTGCGCATAGCAGACCTCCAGGCCGCTAGGGGCTCATGGAACGTACGGTCGTCCACACCGGCCAGCTCCTGAATCAGCTTCAGATCCTCATCAATGCGGCCTGACTGGCTGTAGATCTCAGCAGCGAAGCGGGCATTCATGTAGCCCGAGAGCTTCTTGTCAAACGCCTGATTGGTGCCCAGCGGCCAGGACACGGAGCCATGATGCAGAACCGAGCCTTGATCTGGTGTCTCGATTCCGGAGAGGCATTCCAGCAGGGTTCTGGACTCGTAGGCATTGCCGCTGAACAGGGCGATTCGCTCACCACGGTGGATCTCCAGGCTCAGGTCGACGAAGGCCTTCCTGACGGTGCCAACGCCGTGGGGCAGCAGCTTGGACGCTTGCACGGCTTCAATGAGCAGAGTGCCACGCGGTGGTCCTTGGGAATGCGCCTGGGACAAGACCTCGGAACGGCTACCTACAAACTTAACCGGCTGAGCAAGGCCCGGTCAGCCTTTCTCTCTCCCCAGATCGCACCCGCCGGAGGCTGAGCAGTCGCCACTGTGAGCGTGGTGTCACCATGTCCAGTAGTCCTGAGGCTTGCCGATATAGGAGAGAAAGGACTCGGCATCAGGCCGAAGTAGATCCACAACCTTCTTACGCATGCCAACAGGCCATTCAGGAAGGCCTACATAAGTGCGGCCTTTATCGCCGGCTTCGTTGACGACAGGCAGGCGGCCCTCATCAAGAAGGAAATCGGGAAGGATCGGCGCTCCTAGGAACTTTAGGAGTGCAGAAAGCACAAGAGTTGGCTCCGAAATCAGATCTTCAAAGGTCAGGCAGTGAATTTGGTCGTCAGGGAAGAAGCGTCTGAATTCCTGGATTCGAGCATAATAGCTTGAACATCCAATCAGCAGCTTAGATGGATGCCGCTTGGAGAGAATCTGATCAAAGCGGACAAAGCCAGGGCGACGCCCCTTCAGATGCCGCCAATGCGATACAAGTCGATCAAGGGGATGACGGACAACGTAAACAATCTTGACATCCGGCAAGCAGTGATGAATCAGCTGAGGTGTATAGCGGAAAGATCCCAAAGGACTCGCATACATGGTACTTGCTTCTCCGCGAAGCAGATACCCCCTTCCAGGGCGAAAGATTTTGCGATACCAAGACCAGCCCCTATCGTAACGCCTCCCGAAAAACTTTGGCTCTTTTGGATGACTGATGAAGCAGTCTGGATGTCGCGGCAGAATCGTGGCAAGGGTTGTAGTGGCAGACTTGGCGGCCCCAATAATGATGAAGTTGGGAAGATAGCCCTGCCCCCGATGCACCTCCTGCTGATGCAAACCATTAAGCCCATCTAAAATATTTCGGTAGACTTGCTTGCGAGCTATTTTTGCAAGGATGAAGGGAGTCAAAGAGTTCACGGTGATGCCCTCAGCGCTTGTGCCAGTTGTTCATTTTTTGAGGCAAGCTCGCCAATAACATGATCGGCAAGCTTTTGCATCTTTTGTTGTTCTTTTAAGTTGCGTGGACAGTACACACACTGGCGTGCGGTCTCCTGGGGAAAGACCTCCTGCCAGGAGCGATCCCAGGCCCAACGGGCAAAAGCATCATTCCCTTGATGATAATGAGTCAATACTGTTGCTGCGAGATCATCCGAAAACCCGAAGTAACGCTCTTCATGCCAACCTTCCCGCTCGCAGATGCGACGCATGACCCTGCTGCTCCGCTTGAGGTCGTGACCACTGAATCCGAGCTTCTCCAGCTTTTTCACCACCAGCCTGGAGAGCCATACACCTCGCATACCGTGCTGAACATTATCCCGGCCTGGAGCCCCTGGAGCGAAATTGTGGTTCATCTCCAGCCCAAGAGCGTCCATAAGCTGCAGGAAGGGATCTCCATAACATCGATGAAAAGGTAGAAATGTACAGCCCACACCGGCTTCGCGCAAAGGCTCATAGAAAGTCCAGTAATCATAAAAGTCACCAGTCTTCCTGTTAAAAGATTCCACAACGTACTCCTCAAGCTTGAGAGAGTAGTGAAGACACCTCAGGCCATAAACATAGCGGGAGTTCATGTAGTCGAGCTGCGGCCTGACAAAGATGATGACTTGCAACTTGAAACCATGACCGGCCAACATCCTCCTGATCTCATCAAGACGTGCACGATTGCAGAGCGTGAGGGTGAATTGCTCAGCGCTCAGCAGCAGATCATGTTTTATATTCTGATACCGTTTTAGGTAGGAGATCCAACACTCCCAGCTGTTCCTGTTCGCGGCTCTGACAAGAGGCTTGTGCTTGAGCTTGGAAGGACCGGGAAACTCATAGAGAAGGTTATGGGTCGCAAGGAGGGCACAATTCTGGGATAACCGACTCTGGATATAACTGGAAGCCGTCTTATGGGTACCGGCATGGATGTAACACGTTCTTTGAAAGCTCATAATCGATGTCCTGGCATGATCAATGCGTGGGCTCATAGACATTCACCAGAACCGAGCGCATGGCGGAGGGAGTGTGAGGATAGCCGCGGTGGACACCATGCTGCGCGGACACAACCATGTCCCCAGCACGGCAGCAGATCGGCAGTCCGGAGTATCTGTTGAGCTGACAGGACTCATGTTTATCGAAGCCATGCTGGTGATTGAAGATCTGATATCGCCGCCTCAACGAGGCGTCGCACTGGGGATGCTTGACATATAGATAGCAGCATGGTCCTGCATCCAAAGAGTCGATGTCTTGTAGGAAAACAACAGATCTCACTGTCAAGCGCTCGCCACCGGAATCATAGGGGGCGAGTGTTTACCCCCCCCTGCTGGTATAGAGATGTCGACATGACACCTCCAGAACCCGGTCGAATGCGTGGCCGGCGAGCTGGTCAAACAGATCCTCATGCAGGCAATCGAGAAGCATGTGGCTTCAGTCAGGGAACAGATGTTCCGGAGGAAGGATACCCATCATCCAATTATCTTGGTCATGGCGAATATTGATGATAGGAACTTCACTGTCCACAAGCGCCTTGCAGCCTTTGCGCACCCGGACATCATGACAATTGATGATGACGCCCAGAAGCGCACTTCCGGCGGCAGGCCTGACACCCGATCCCACGTGCTCTCCGCCATGGCGACAAGCTCCCGGACGGCGTCCGGGAAGGCAGCGCCACGGATCATCATGATTCGGCTTGGCCAAGGTGAGCGTGGCAATCCGGAAGCGGGTGCCCCTCCGCTTGCGCACCCGCAGATCAAAGCGGATGGCCCAGGTCTCCAGACTGCAGCGCAAGCCTGAACCCATGACCGGCACCCTGCACCGGGGCGGCTCCTCGCTGACCAAAGTCATTCCAATCAAAGCAACCGGTTTACCGTACCTGCACATTCAGGGTCGGTCCTGGAGGCCTTCAGCCCGTTTCCCCCGCCAGGCCTTCAGCCAGCAGCTGCCGGGCAAGTGCCACAAGCTCACGCCTCTCAGCCCTTGTACGCGGCGCCCGTTCACTCGGTTGCGGCATGGGGCGTGGAAAGACATCCCGCCAGGAGCAGTTCCACACACGTTGGGCGAACCGTTCATTGCTGGCGCCGTAGCGGCGTTCCAAACGCCCCAGTAACTGGTCATTGAGTCCTTGGAAAGGCTCGGCTTGCCATCCCTTCTGGAGGGCAAACTGCTCAAGAGACTTTCGGATCCTGACTTTGCAGGCATGGTTGGTCCAGGCTTGGGGATGCTGACGGCTCAGTTCGCGAGCGATGCGGCGTGCGATCCACACAGCTTGCCAGCCTGGCTGGGCATTGACCCGCTGATTCAGCGGCCTCAGGCCTGCAAAATCTGGCACGCCCACGGCCTGCAGCAACCGTTCACAGGGATCAGTTTCACCGGAACGAAAGGGCAGGAATGTGCAGCGCACGCGATCAGAGGCCAGTGCCTCAGCGAAGAGCTCCTCAAAATCGCAGGCACTCTCTCGCCCTGAGCGAATGGTCCGAGCAAGGTAGCGCTCAAAGGACATCCCGAAATACAGACGTTTGATTAACTGTGTGTATCGCGAGTTCAGATAAGCGGGCTGATCGCGCAGAAAGGCCACGATCTCAAGGCTTGTATCGCACTGCTCCAGAAATCCAAGCAATCCGCTGAGCACACTTCCAGGTGTCGATCGGCTGGGCCGGGCCAACGCCAGACACAGCAACTCATCCGAAACCAGCGGCCGACACCCCCTGCGTGCGGCTACATCCAAGAGTCGTTGCCAGGGAGCAAAGTTGCCTTGACAGAGCTCCAGCACGAGCCCGTGATGATCCCGCCGCCGTTTGGGATACATCAGCCTCTGCTGCCGCAGGAAAGGCCGATTGCGGCTGAGACGCTTCTGAATGTACGTGGAGGCCGTCTTGTGGATCCCCACATGCATCAGCAAAGTACGGGAAGTCAACGGGGATCAGACCTGCAGATAGGGGAGCTTACGAGGGAAGGCAAAGGCCCAATCCAGGTCTGAGCATGGCGGACCCACGCCAGGCCACAATGCAATGTCGTCGCCACCCGTGAAGGGCACCGCTGTTGCTCAAGTCCTGCCACATCCCGCTCAGCAGTCGGGGCATGGCTTGAACACGTTCACCAGCACGGCGCGTCGTGCCGAAGGCGCCTGAGGCAGGCCGCGGTGGGCGCCGTGCTGTGCCGAAATCACCAGGTCGCCGGGCTCGGCGAAGATCGGTAGCGCATGCTTGCCGCACACCTGCCGGTATTCATGCAGGTTCAATTGATTGCGTTTGTTGAAGGTCTGGTTCTGTCGCCGCAACAGCCCATCGAGATGGGATCCGGGGATGTAGCAGTAGGGCCCGTCCTCAAGAGAACGGACGGGCGTGAGATACACGAAGGTCTTCACCTTCAGTCCCTGGCCGTCGCAGTGGAAGAAGCGGGTGTGACGCACACCCCGGTTCACGTAGAGATTGCGACAGGACACCTCAAGCTTCTGTCCGAAGGCCATGCTGGCCAGATCGCCCACCAGACGCTCATGCAGGCAGCTGAGGATCGGCATCCGCAGCTCTGGCGCCAGCCCCTCGGGATGGAACACATCCATCATTCCGTCATCTTCGCCATGACGCACGTTGATCACTGGCTTGACGCTCTCCTCGAGGGCTTTGTACCCCTTCAACACCCGGTGCTGATCACGGTTGAGCAGCGCCACTGGATGGGACTGACCGGGGGACAGGGTGATGACCTCAGCCCAGGTCCGCTCGGCCAGGGCTGCGATCGGTCCCAGGACTTCGGGGGGCACGGCCCGGCGAATCACCAGAATGCCGGTGCGGGCCAGGGTGAAGGCAGCCAAGTGGAAGCGCAGCCGGCGGCGCTCCAGGGCCGGAAGCGACGCCGTGATCGACCGGATCGCGCGCTCAAGCCCGGCCCCGGAGCGCAGCTTCGGTGGGCCGTAGAGCGGCGGCGCCTCCTCGGGCAGTGCCAGCGTGGCGGAGACAGTCACGGGGCTGCGGGTTGCTGATCGAGGTCATTGTGCAACCTCTACGGGCCCCAGCCAGGCCTCGGCCCGCCGGCGCAGGCCCTTGTGGCAGCGGCGCTCCATGCGATCGAGCAGCTGCTCCATGCCGAGGCTGAGCACGGGGCCAGCCACCACGGCTGCTGCCGCCGGCAGCTCGGCCCAGACCAGGGCTTCGGCCTCCAGCTCTGCCCCACTCTCCGCCGCTCCCGGCTCACCCTCCCTGGGCCTCAGCCAGGCCTCCAGGCCGAACTGGAGCCGCTCCTGCCACTCCCCCAGACCCTCCACCCGGCTCTCCAGCTGGCGCAGATGCAGCACCCCCTCCTGCCAGCGCGCCTCCAGGCGCACATGGGGCTGCAGGGTCCAGCCGGCTACGCCGTAAGGGCGCGACACGTAGTCGTAGCGATGGGGGCCGGCCTGGTGCAGACGGTCGGGGTGCAGCAGACCGCGCAGGGGCCGGATGGGGCGGGAGAGAAACAGGGCCAGCCGCTCGGGGCTGGCGGGCGGATCCAGCGCCACCCGGCACAGCCGCCGCCGCTCCAGCCTCATGGCAGGTCGCTGTGGGGGCTGGCGAAGGCCGGCGGTTCCGGCAGGGCCTGGGCCGAGGGCGGCACGAGATCCTCCAGCTCGCACACCGGGAAGCGGTTGATGGCGCGCAGGGCGCGGCGGGCGTTGTCGCGCAGCTGCTGGCTCACGGCTTCGGCGTAGGGGATCTGGGCCAGCAGGTCGACCGTGCGGCGCATGACGCGCACCACATCGCCCTCATCCAGCGAGGTGTTGGCGATCAGCTCGCTCCAGCCGACGCCCCGCGCCCAGGCCTCCACCAGGCCGGTGAGCTCCGGCTCCCACCAGATCGGGAAGGCCACGTGAGCCCGCTCCTGCTGACGCCCCATCTCGCGGCGCAGGCCCCGCAGATCATGGAGGGCCTCCTCCACGGCGGGCGGCGGCGGCCAGCCGCACCACAGATCGGGCCGGTTCACCTCGGTGGAGATCGCCTCCAGCACGGCGGCGAGCTCGGCCGGGTGGAGATCGTCGAGGTGGCCGCTCATCAGGGCCAGCCCCAGCCAGAGCTCGTTGTCGCCGCGCAGGGCGGCGACGGTGCGGCCCACCTCGGTGGGCTCGAGGCCATCGGCGCCGGCGAGGGCACCGAAGTGCCGCAGCACCTCGATGAGGGCCAGGAAGGTGTCCCAGTGGCGGTTGGAGCGGAAGTGCAGCAGCCGCCGGCACTCCTCCAGTTCGGCCGCCAGCTCCTCGACGCGGCGCCGCCGCTTGCTGAGCTGGCGGCGGTCGCCGCGGCGGTGGGCAGGATGCAGTTCGAGTTCCTCCTCCAGCTGCTGCACCAAGTGAGCCTGGGCCTGCACCTCAGCGGCCAGGTCGTACTGGGGAGTGGCCATGTCGTGGCGGCGGGCGATGGAGGCCACCGCCAGGGCCAACCCTGCGCTCCGGTCATCCCCGTGGTGGTGTTCACCGAGGTGCTGCAGGTCTGGAAGGGCGATCTGAGCAACCTGCAGGCAGCTGAGTTCGGCGTGCAGGCTCACCACGGCGCTGCACGGCACCAGGATCCAGAGGTTGGCGTCGGTGAGGCAGAGCAGCAGCGGGAACTGCCCCGGGCCCTTCACCTTGGCCACGATCACCGCCGGGGTGACGCGGCCCTGCAGCGGCGGGGCCTTGAGGCTCACCATGGTGCCCTCGCTGGCGAACTGCAGGGCCAGGGTGAGCTCGTGGGCGAGGGTCTCCTCGGCCTGGTGCTGCAGGGTGCGCAGCAGCCGGCGCTCCTCCCGCAGGCGGCCGCGCCGCTTCTCGTAGTCCTCCAGATCGTCCCAGGGAGCGGAGTCAGAGCCACTCTCCAGGCTCAGCAGCTGCTGTTCGAGCTCGGCGATGCGGGCCTGGTCGTCGACCAGATCGAGGGTGGCCAGGTAGCGGCCGAAGCTCCGCTCCACCAGCTCCCTGGCCTTGGCGAGGTCGTAGCGCTGCAGGAGGTTCAGCACCATGCCGTAGCTGGGAGTGAACTGGCTCACCAGCGGATCGGCCGGCGCCAGCGCCAGCTGCCCGGCTTCGCGCACCCCCTCGAAGCGGCTCTGCACCGTGACCACGTAGCCCTGGGAGTCGAGCCCCCGACGGCCGGCGCGGCCGGCCATCTGCAGGAACTCACTGCCCATCAGCGGCCGGTGCCCGCGCTCGGTGCGCTTGGAGAGAGCCGAGATCACGGTGGTGCGGGCCGGCATGTTGATCCCGGCGGCCAGGGTTTCGGTGGCGAACACCACCTTGATCAGCCCCTGCTGAAACAGCTCCTCGATCAGCTCCTTCCAGGCCGGCAGCACGCCGGCGTGGTGGGAGGCGATGCCGCGCAGCAGGGGCTCGGCATGGCCCTCGCGCACCGCCTCCGGGCTGGCGGTCACAAAGGCGTCAAGGCGTGCCTGGATGCGGGCCTGCTCGTCGGGACTCACCAGGCAGAGCCTGGCGAGATCGCGGACACCTTTGTCGCAGCCGCGGCGGCTGAAGATGAAGTAGATGGCGGGCAGCATGTCGCGTTCAGCCATCCGCGCCACCACGAAGCCCAGCGGCGGCGCCTCGGGCTGAGGCGGCCGGGGCACCTTGGGGCCCTTGCGCCGGGTGCCCTTGGGGGCCCGCCACACCTTGGCGTTGGGGTGCAGGTCGGTGCCGGCCTCGTTGAGCAGGGGGTGCAGGCCCTTGGCACTGCAGAAGCTGAAGGCCAGGGGCACGGGCCGGTGGTCGCTGTGCACCAGCCGGGTTGGGCCGTGCACCCGCTCGATCCAGTCGGTGAGCTGGCCGGCGTTGGCCACGGTGGCCGAGAGGGCCACCAGCTGGATCGAGGGCGGACAGTGGATGATGGACTCCTCCCAGACGGTGCCGCGCTGGGAGTCGTTCATGTAGTGGCACTCATCCAGCACCACCGCCTCCACCCCCGCCAGGGGGTCGTCGTCGGGGTGGTCGATCTCCGCATAGAGCATGTTGCGGAAGATCTCGGTGGTCATCACCACCACCTGAGCCTCACGGTTGAGGCTCATGTCACCGGTGAGCAGCCCCACACGCTCGGCCCCGAACTGCTCGCGGAAATCGCGCAGCTTCTGGTTGGAGAGAGCCTTCAGCGGGGTGGTGTAGAACACCTTGTGCCCGTGGGACAGGGCCCTTTGGATGGCGTACTCCCCCACGAGGGTCTTGCCGCTGCCGGTGGGCGCGCTCACCACCACCGAGTGGCCCTGGTTGAGGGCATCGATCGCCTCGAGCTGGAAGGGGTCGAGGGGGAAGGGGAAGAGGGCCGCCAGGTCGGGCCGGGCCTGGGAGGCACGGTTCAGTGGGGGCATCCTGGCATCCTATGGACTGAGGGGTGGGTGATGGTCAGAATCTGCTGGGCTAAAAGAGAAATGGGTAATAAACAGGGTTAGACCATCCTGGAAGCTCGACTCGAGCCGCCTCCAACGGCTCGTGGGCGGCCTCTGGGAAGACTCCTGGGAGGATCGTAACAGTGGAGACAACTTGGCACGGAAGATGCAGATCAGGCTGCACCCGGAGAACTCCTCATCCAGAGATATCCGGCAAACTACGACGAGAGCTCACAGGCAAATGAAGGACCTAAGAAGACTGGCTGAGATTGCGAGTTGGATTCTTGAGTCAAAAGTCGATACAAAGCATGCCGCCATAGAGACGGGAATTCCCGCCGAAAAGCTGGAAAGACTCATAAAGACATTCAGGACCAAGTCATCACGCGCATTTATGCAATGGGATTTGTCAATGGTTATTACCGCAATGGGAGGAGCGCTAGGCCGGGAAAAAAGTCTAAACTTTGTACAGGTTGGGGCCAATGACGGCAAGAGCGGGGATCCTATTTATAAACACATTTTGGCCCATGGCTCAAAAGCAATTTTGATCGAGCCGCAGCCGTGGCTGATTGAACGCATCAAACACAACTACAGGGCATTTACTGGGCAACTAAGCATTGAGAATATTGCCATTGGCCCCGAACAAGGCGAGCTGACACTCTATATTCTGAAACAGGAGTACTGGGACGCATACGAACAAAGATTCGGCCAACCGCCACATCCAGTTTTCTCGTCAATCAAAGAACAAGTACTCAAACGGATTGCACCACGGCTGGGCGTTACCAGAGAAGCCGGAGAGGCATTAATTAAAGAGCTAAGTGTTCCAATGAAGCGACTCGAAGATGTAGTAAGCAAACATGCTTGGGAGCACATTGACGTTCTTCAAGTTGACTGCGAAGGCCTGGACATAGACGTTATCATGAGTCTTGGCCATTATAGGCCAACAGTGATACACTTTGAATCCATGAATCTCACAACATCTTGCTGGAAGGCCTGGGAGAAGTGGGCGAGAGATAAAGAATACGGATATATTAAAGGAGCAAAGGATACTCTTGCAATTCGGCACTACGACCAACGGATATCCCTCTAGCACATCTCTGGCATCGAGAAGCATGAAGACAGTCTTAGGAGCAGAACGGGAAAGATGATGTTTCCCGAGGACCTCCGCACTGCCAACGCGCATCGTCAGGGGCTGCTATCATTACGACGAAATCGCCCGCGTGCTACTCAAACACACTGGAAGAAGACCAGATGCTCAGTGCTGACTCAGCTATTTCTTAAGACCATCAGGATACGACCATGGATCTAGAGTTTTTAGACTGTACCTTGCGCGACGGGGGGTATTACACATCGTGGGACTTCGCCCCCGACCTGATAGAACGATATCTGAGGTCAGTCGGTCGTGCAGGCGTGACCATCGCTGAGCTGGGCTTCAGATCACTAAAGAACAAAGGCTTTAAGGGCCCATGCGCCTACTCTACAGATGACTTTCTGGAAAGTCTTGAAATACCAGCTGGCCTAGATATTGCCGTGATGGTTAATGGCAGTGAACTTGCAGATATTCAAACTCAGGTTGAGACGGTACGACAGCTGTTTCCAAAGCCAGCTGAAGATTCAGTTATCGGCACTGTCAGGGTGGCATGCCACTACCATGAATTTGCAACTGCACTCAGAGCCGCCTCCGAGTTGAAAGCGATGGGCTTCAGAGTGGGCTTCAACATCATGCAGATTGCTGAGAGAAATAAAGACCAGGTGGCTAGGCTGGCTAAACTAGCCTCAGAGTCATCCCTCGATGTATTGTACTTCGCCGACAGCATGGGAGGCATGAAACCAGACGATGTGGCGTCAGTGATCTCCTGGCTACGACTAGAATGGGATGGTCCCCTTGGTATCCACACTCACGACAACCTCGGCTTGGCTCTGGCCAATACCCTGAAAGCGCTCGGCTGCGGTGCCACTTGGCTTGACGGTACTGTCACTGGCATGGGACGTGGTCCGGGCAATGCAAAAACAGAAGAGCTCGCTATTGAGCTCGCAGCCCATGGACAGAAGCCTGTAGATCTGGTGCCATTGATGGAGATATTGCGAACAGATTTCACACCCATGCAGCAGCACTATGGATGGGGCAAGAATCCATATTATTATCTTTCAGGGAAGCACGGTATCCACCCCAGCTATGTTCAAGAGATGCTGGGAGACTCCAGATACACAGAAGAGGATATTCTTGCTGTGCTAAATCATCTGATTCATCAGGGTGGTTCAAAATACGATCCTAGCCGCATTCAAGATGCCCGGCTCTTCTACTCCGGCGATCCACAAGGCAGTTGGACCCCGGTTTCCGTCTTGAAGGGAAAAAAGGTATTGCTTGTGGGGGCTGGGCCAGGAGTCAAGAAACACCGTCAGGCCATTGAGAGGCTGATTCACAGGGTTCAGCCCGTTGTAGTAGCACTCAATACACAACAGAATGTCGATGAGGAGCTGATCGATTACCGGATAGCATGCCATCCCGTGCGGCTCCTGGCTGATGCACCTATACATGCTCAGCTGCCTCATCCGTTGATAACACCAGCATCAATGTTGCCAGCAGATGTCAGAGCCGAATTCGGTGATAAGGAATTGCTCGATTTTGGACTCTCTGTAAATGGTAGTAGCTTCTCCTTCAGTCTTCACCATTGCTCAACTCCCTCGTCATTGGTTGTTGCCTACGCCCTAGGTCTGGCAGCCTCAGGCGGGGCCACACAGCTCTGGCTGGCGGGGTTTGATGGTTATGGTCCGGGAGATCCCAGAACGGAAGAAATGTCAGCGGTGTTTGATGAGTATGTTGAAACCAAAGGCCATGTACCAGTTGTGGCAATTACTCCAACAGAATACAGCATCCCAACACTTTCCGTCTACGCCATCTAATCCCCATCCATGAGAATAGCTGTTATCATCCCAGCACGCTATGCATCAAGCAGATATCCTGGAAAGCCACTCGTGCCGCTTTTGGGCAAGCCGATGGTGCTCTGGGTTGCTGAGCGAGCGATGGCCGCTGTGGGGAAAGAGAATGTTTACATTGCCACTGAAGATGAGCGGATTAAAGAAGTCGTAATCGCACAGGGATTTCAAGCTGTAATGACATCCGCAACGGCTCTAACCGGAACAGACAGGGTGGCGGAAGCAGCCGAACAGCTGGTAGCAGATTGCTACATTAATCTCCAAGGCGATGAACCCTTGGTAAATCCTAAAGACATTCTCCACGTTGCTCAAGCAAAAGAGCAACATCGGGATCTGATCATTAATGCCTATACATGGATTGGAAATGAGGAGAACCCCAACAGCGTCAACATTCCCAAAGTGATCACCAATGAAAGCGGGATGATGGTCTACATGTCACGCCAATGCATACCTGGATTCAAAGACTCAACGATGGCCCCTTCAAAGTACAAGAAGCAGGTGTGTATTTATGCCTACACGAAGGAGGAACTTGAAGCCTATGTGGCCTTTGGGCGCAAGAGCGGCCTGGAGGCAACGGAAGATATCGAGATTCTTCGCTTCCTTGAGCTGGGGAGAAATGTACTGATGGTTGAAGCGACTCCGGGAAGCATGGCTGTTGATGTGCCGGCCGACGTGGAGCCAGTTGAGCGAGAGCTTGAACGTCTCAATGCCCAAGAATTATGAATATTACCAAGTATAAGACCCTGATCTTCGACTGTGACGGCGTCATCCTTGATTCAAACAAGATTAAGTCTGAGGCGTTCTATCGAGCAGCCCTTCCATTTGGAGAAGAGCACGCTCGTTTCCTAGTTGGCTACCATCAATCACGCGGGGGCATTTCTCGCTTTGAAAAGTTTCGCTTCTTTCTCTTTGAATACCTTGCAATTGATGATCCAAGCGGAGAGCTGCTTGAAGAACTTCTCAATAGCTACGCGAAAAACGTGATGGAAGGGCTGCTTACTTGCGCCTGCACACCTGGCCTCTCTGAACTCAGAAAGAGAACACCTGACGCCAAGTGGATGGTTGTTTCCGGAGGAAAGCAAGATGAGCTACGTGAAGTATTTGCTAAGCGGAAGCTGGAACACTTTTTTGATGCGGGCATTTTTGGAAGTCCCGACTCCAAAGATGACATCGTCAAGCGCGAGATTGACCGGGGGACGCTACTCAGAGAAGCAGTTTTCTTTGGGGATAGCAAATATGATTACTATGTCGCATCACGGTTTAACCTTGAATTTATTTTTATTTCACATTGGACCGAAATGCCTGGTTGGGAAGCCTTCTGCAGAACCGAAGGCATTGTCTCCTCTGATTTCGTCGGAGCAGTATTCCCTTGATGCGATCTCGAGGATTTCTGTGGATACTAGACTACCTTCCATCTCTAGCAATCTGCTTCATAACCTTAGGAGTGACTATAGTTGATAGAATATCTATCGTTGAGCCGCAGTCCCTTGATAGCCAAGAAAGTGAGCCAGAGAAAGTTTTGCCCGCCTTGTATATGCTGGGAGTTGTGGGCGGACTCCGACACCAAGTGTCATTATCAAGTGCCCCAACTACTGGTCCAGTGCTTACCAGATCGAGTAGGTAGTAAGGCCACTGTTCACTGCTGGAGAACCTCCAAGAGCGTACGCCCTTAGAGCGCCAATATCAGCAGGCCGATTCTCTCGCCAAGAAGCATTGTGGTCACGGCGAAATGGGCTGATTATGACGCGTCTGTCGAGAAGATACGAGTGGGCTTATGCCCAGAATGCTCCTAGGTAAACCCCAGTTAACGCCTAAGGCACTGCACCCTCTGCAAAATAAACTATCTTGCTTAAGTAGATGAACAAGCAGCTTATTTTTGTCGCCAAAAGAAATGATGGCCTAGGGGAACGCCTAAGGGCTATGCTAAATGCTATTGCATTAAGTGATGTTTACGACGCAGGATTCAGATTCACATGGAGAATGAAATCGCATGACGCAATGTGGTCTGCAATCCGATCAGTGGAGCAAGTATTTCATCCAGAATACATCAGGCTCTATCACCAGTTTCTGCCTGGGAATCTTCGGCCGGCTAGCGAGTATCTTCTATCAAGAGAAAATGGATGTTATTCATGCAATCAGTCCCTACTAGTTAATAATCCTAGTTTAGCTAGTCAGCCCCATGAAATGGCGAAGTACAGAAAAGCGATACATCATGCATTTGATAAGATTGGCTTCTCTGATTCGGTTCGTGCAGCAATGGCGGCCGCAGGCGAGATGGCAATTGATAGGCCTTCAATCGCTCTTCACCTCCGAGGGGGAGATATCATTTATGGAAAGTTTAAACAGAGCATTGGACACTCCTTCAAGACAATACCTCTCCCGGTCGCCCTGGAGATTATTACTAATGCATCGCAGTGCGGAGACAATGTCCTTCTTTTCGGGCAGGATGATGGTGTTATTGGCTTTCTATCTGAAAACCCGAATACTATAGTTGCAAAACGCCTCATCCCTAGTTCCTTCGGCTTGCTTGAAGCAGAATTCTTTGAGCTGAGCCTGATGGCTCGTTGCAAAGCTATTTATGCTGGCTCCAGTGGGTTTGCGTTGTTAGCCTGCAGAATCGGCGGCACTAAACGCATTGATATTGGAAAGACACATGGCGACAGAGAAATTGCAATGTCCTCAGTTAAATGTGTCCGGTCAGGCCTGCTTTATGACGATCGGATCTCCACAATGCAACTAGCTCATAACTGCATGTCCCTAATGGTACGCTATCGTGACATTCTACTCAAGGACGAAGTCGCCGACTTGATTGCCATCGGGAGCAAGTCCGATCCAAGTAATTTTTTCTTTACTCTCGCCGATATTTGGTATGAGTACGAACATGGCAATCCCCGAAAAGCGAATCAGATTCTTAGTTCAGTATTGCATGAACAGACAGACAGATTTGAGGAATTTATATTGTCAGACTTGGCGACTCCTGGGCAGGCCAAGAAGTTTGCGAGCGTCTTTAGTCTTTCAGTGCTAGCAAGAGACCATAATTCTGGGTTGGCAAGATTTTTACTTTACTTAGTTGAGCAAACAGAAGCCGGGAGAAGGCCTGTCAGCGCCACCGGTGATCTGCTGTCAATGCTTGATAAAATAAGTCTATAGAACAATCCTTGAACCACCTGAGTTGTAAGGGTTGATTTAAGGTGTGTCACAGGCGCTCTTGCCGAGGCTGCGAGCACGCGTTGAGGTCGGCGGAATGGCCTCCTCCCTGTGCCCTAAAGCTCTGCCGTTGCAACCGATCTCGACCTGATTAGGGCCTCCTGACAAAGCAGAGCGCGCCTGACCCGACAAAACTGCAAATACCCTCTCAGAGTGTTGCTTCATCCTCAGGCTGCTGCCGGCTGATCACCAACCAGCGCCATTTCGCTCTTCCAGGGGGAGCTGAGGGCCATAAGAAGCTGTAGCCAGCAGCCCAGAAGGACAAAAAGAAGCTCGAGGAGCTTCTCAAGGTTCATGACGAGTACACTCAAGGCAATGGTTGAACCCTGGATGATGCTCAGCTTCTCCCGGATGAGAGCCAATCCATAGCGCCGTTTGCCCTAGCCGATCTTGCCCTCGACGGCATGGCGTTGCCGCTGGTCATCAGCAAACTGCTTCTTCTCCTCGGTCACCAACTGTGGGTCATTCTTGGGTCGTCCGAGGCGCGGACCACTCAAGCGAATGCCATGACGCTGGCAGAAGGCCCGATTTGATCTCGTGCGATAAATCTGATCAGCACAGATCACTTTTGGATAGTGACCATAACGGCGGCGATAGGCTCTTGCCTGTGCCTTCAGATCTTCTCCTTCTTTGTAGGGTGCCCGGTGTCAACTGCGTAGGCAGCTCGCGTCAATTACGTAGGCGGGTAATTGACGCCCGGTCAGGGCGATAAATCAGCTCCTGGGCTGTCCTCCCATACGCCGTGCCCGCCTGCGGCGGTAGCTCTCGCCGTTGATCTGGATCAAGGTGCTGTGGTCCACCATCCGGTCCACCGCCGTCACGGTCATGGCGCTGGTGGAGAACACGTTCTCCCACTCGCTGAACGGCTGGTTGGTGGTCACCAGCAGCGATCGGCGCTCGTAGCGGTGCATCACCAGCACGAACAGCACCGAGGTCTCGGCCTCATCCTTGCGCACGTAGCCGATGTCGTCGTGGCGTGGACCCCAGAAACTGAACCAGCCCTTATGAGAGCTTCCCTACCGGCCAGACTTGGCCAGGAGAAGCCCCATGAAACGCAAGCGTCACACCCCCGAGCAGATCATCCGCAAGCTGCGCACCGCTGAGCAGCTCCTCAACCAGGGCCCGAGCGTTGTCGACGTCAGCAGGACCCTGGAGGTGTCGGGTCCCACGTACCACCGCTGGCAGCAGCTCTACGGCGGCATGAAGGCCACTGAGGCCAAACGTCTCAAGGAGCTGGAGCAGGAGAACACCAGGCTCAAGCGATTACTCGCTGACGCTGAGCTCGATAAGGCCATGCTCAAGGAGTTGGCGGAGGGAAACTTCTGAGCCCGGAACGTCGCCGCAGGGCTGTTGTTGTCCTGCAGGAACGATTCCGGGTTTCTCAGCGGCGTGCCTGCCATCTGGCGGGCCAGAACCGCTCCACACAGCGCCGTCCAGTGCCCGTGGTGGCCATCGAGGAGCACAAGCTCAGGCAGCGGATCCGGGAGCTGGCCCGGCGCCACGTGCGCTGGGGTCGACGTCTGGTTTACCGGCGCCTGCGACTGGAGGGCTGGACGGTCAATCACAAGCGGGTGCAACGGATTTGGCGCGAGGAGGGTCTCCAGCGGCCCCTGCCACGCCAGCGGAAGCGCTTACGGCCCGCAGACGGCTCCCGGGAGCTGCTGAGAGCCGAGTACCCGCACCACGTGTGGGCGATCGACTTCCAGTTCGACCAGACAATGGATGGCAGAAGGCTGAAGTTCCTGAATATCGTGGATGA
>JBATEO010000053.1:0-19430 GCA_049664045.1 Prochlorococcaceae cyanobacterium | reverse complement strand
GAGCGCCCCACCAGCCGCCAGCGCGCACCAGGGCGCGGCGCCTCCGCGCCGGCGATGGCGTAGCCGTCCATGATCGAGGCCCGGAAGCCCGGCACCGCCGCCGCGGCCTGCACCGGCGCCGCGGTGGTACGGCCGGCGCAGGCGGCAAGCGGCAGCTCCTCGCTCACCCCCAGCGGCTGCAGCGTCTCGAGGATGCGGGCCAGCGCCTGATCGAGCGGCAGGCCTTCGCGGCCGTAGGGCTCCGGGAAAACGCCGTCAGCCATCGGCCGGCCCAGCATCAGCCGCTGGCCGATGCTCCGGCCCATCGGGATGGCGCCAGTTGCCCTGGCGGCCGCCACTCTTGCTCAGGAGGCGCACCGGCCCGATGGTCATGGCCGGATCCACGGCCTTGAGCATGTCGTAGAGGGTGAGCAGGCCCACCTGCACGGCGGTGAGCGCCTCCATCTCCACCCCGGTGGGCCCGGTGGTGCGGGCCCGGGCCACCAGCCGCAGGCCGCTGCCGTCGGCGGCGGGCTCGATCGCCACCTCCACGCCGGAGAGGGCGATCGGATGGCAGAGCGGGATCAGCTCGGCGGTGCGCTTGGCGGCCTGGATGGCCGCCACCCGGGCCACCGCCAGCACGTCGCCCTTCGGGGCCTCGCCGGCGAGCACCAGCTCCAGCGTCTGCGGCGCCATGGCGATCAGGCCCTCGGCCTCGGCCTCCCGCCGGCTGGCCGGGCGATCCCCCACCTCCACCATGCGCGCCTCCCCGGAGGCGTTGAGGTGACTGAGCTCCGGCACGGCGCACCGATCCGCGGCGTGCCCACAGCATGGCGGACGGCGGTGGCTCTCACGCCATGGGCGGCGGCGGCGATGATGCCTTCCTCCACCCCAGCCAGCGCGACACCATGCCCGCCGCCGCCGCCGGCTCGAGCCCCGCAGCACCAACAGCCGGTGCAACCCCCGACGCCACCCCGGCACCGCCCAACTGGGCCGACGACCGCACCGCCCTGGGACGCCTGATCGCCGGGGTGCTGGCGGTGGATCCCCTGCGCCGGCTGCTGTTCGTGCAGGCCCGGCGGATGATGATCCGCACCGCCGAGCAGCGCGGCATCCCCTGGCGCGCCCGCCGCGAGCAGCTGCGGCGCCAGGCCGAGCCCCTGCTGGCGGCCAGCACCAACCCCGCCACCGTCGTGCCCGCCTACTACCGGGCCCGCTTCCACGCCTACGACCAGGGCAACCTCTGCTGGGACGCGGCCTGCGAGGCGGAGCAAGCCACCGCGTCGGTGGCGCTGCGGGTGTGGAAGAACGAGCCGCTCAGCCCCGAGGCGGCCGAGGCACGCATGCGCGACGCGATCTTCGCGGCGATCGCCCCCAGCCTCGAAGGCCCGGTGCACGATGCCCTCGACCTGGGCTGCTCGGTGGGCATCAGCACCCAGCTGCTCAAGACCTGGCTCGAAACCCGCCAGGGCCACCCCGTGCGCGTCAGCGGCCTCGACCTCTCCCCCCAGATGCTGGCGGTGGCCAGGGTGCGTGATCCCGAGGGGTGCATCGAGGCCTGGCACCACGCCGCCGCCGAAGCCACCGGGCTCCCGGCGGCCGGCTTCGATCTGATCACCCTGCAGTTCGTGTGCCATGAGCTGCCGGCTGCCGCCACCCGCACCGTGCTGGCGGAAGCCGCCCGGCTGCTGCGCCCCGGCGGGGTGCTGGCGATGGTCGACCAGGATCCCCAGTCGCCCACGATCCGCGCCATGCCGGCCCCGCTGGCCACCCTGCTGAAGAGCACCGAGCCCTACCTGGCCGACTATTTCGCCCTCGACATGGAGGGCGCCCTGCGGGAAGCCGGATTCGAAGCCATCCGCCGGGTCGCCTCCGACCACCGCCACCGCGTGCTCGTGGCCCGCCGGTGACCGCTTCGCGCCGCGCCGCCTTCCTCTGCGCGTTTCTCACCCTGCTCAACGACCGGCTGAGCGAAACGCTGATCTTTCCGCTGCTGCCGTTTCTACTGGCGGGCTTCACCGGCGACGGCCGCGTGCTCGGCCTGCTCACGGGCAGCTATGCCTTCGCCCAGTTCGCCGCCACACCGCTGATCGGCGCCCTCAGCGACCGCTTCGGCCGCCGTCCCGTGATCAGCGTGTGCGTGGCCGGCTCGGTGCTGGGGCTGGGCCTGTTCGCCCTCACGATCGCCACCGACTGGCGGGCGGTGCCCTGGGCGGCCGGCTCCGCCCTGCCGCTGGCCCTGCTGTTCGCGGCGCGGCTGATCGACGGGGTGAGCGGTGGCACGGCGGCCACCGCCGGGGCCGTGCTGGCCGACATCTCGCCGCCGGAGCAGCGGGCCCGGGCCTTCGGGCTGATCGGCGTGGCCTTCGGCCTGGGCTTCATCCTCGGCCCGGCTCTCGGCGGCCTGCTCGGGCAGGTGCACGTGAACTTGCCGCTGCTGGTGGCCGTGGCGATCGCCGTGCTCAACCTGGTGCTGGTGATCACCCTGCTGCCGGAAACCCACCCGGTCGACGCCCGCATCCCGCTGCCGCGCAAACGCGACCTGCAGCCCTTCACCCAGCTGGCCAGGGTGTTCGCAAACCCCCAGGTACGGCGGCTCTGCGCGGCCTTCTTCCTGTTCTTCCTGGCCTTCAACGGCTTCGCCGCCGTGCTGATCCTCTACCTCAAGCAGCAGTTCGGCTGGGGTCCCGGACTGGCGGGCGCCGCTTTCGTGGTGGTGGGGGTGGTGGCCATGGTGGTGCAGGGCGGTCTGATCGGCCCGCTGGTGGCGCGCTTCGGCGAGTGGCGCCTCACCCTGGCGGGGATCGGCTTCGTGATCGGCGGTTGCCTGCTGATCCTGCTGGCCACGGCGGAGACCTCCCGCGCCGTGGTGTTCCCGGGCGTGGCGCTCCTCGCCCTCGGCACGGGGCTGGTCACGCCCTGTCTGCGCTCGCAGGTGTCGCGCCGCCTCGACGACAGCGGCCAGGGTGCGGCCCTGGGCAGCCTGCAGGGGCTGCAGAGCCTGGGCAGCTTCATCGGTCCCGCCCTGGCGGGTCTGGCCTACGAGACCCTCGGCCGCACCAGCCCCTTCTGGCTCGGGCTCAGCCTGCTGGTGGGGGTGGCGGCGATCGTCGCCGGCGGCGCCCGACGCATGGGCACCGTCAAGCAAACGCGGCACAGGTCACGCCGACTGTGATTGCTACGGTTCCGCCATGAGCAAAGCCGCGCCCAAGGTCTCCCCCGAGCTCTACATCAACCGGGAGCTCAGCTGGATCGACTTCAACTACCGGGTGCTGGCCCAGGCCCTCGATGAGCACACGCCGCTGCTGGAGCAGGCGAAGTTCAGCGCCATCTTCAGCAACAACCTCGACGAGTTCTTCATGGTGAGGGTGGCCTCCCTGAAGAGCCAGCTGGAGGCCGGCGTCGCCACCCTCAGCGACGACGGCTTCACCCCCCAGCAGCAGCTGGAGGCCATTCAGCAGAAACTCAGGCCCCTGCTGGATCTGCAGCAGCAGCACTACCGCCATTCGCTCAAGAGTCAGCTGGCGGAGCACGGTGTTCACCTGATCGATTACGCCAATCTCAACGGTGAGCAGCGGCAGTGGGTGGACGACTACTTCCGCAACGCCGTGTTTCCGGTGCTCACGCCGCTGGCGGTGGACCCCTCGCACCCGTTCCCGTACATCAGCAACCTCAGCCTCAACGTGGCGGTGCTGGTGCGCGACCCGGAGAGCGGCCGGCAGCAGTTCGCCCGGGTGAAGGTGCCCCAGAAGATCCTGCCCCGCTTCGTACCCATTCCTCCGAAACTCAGCGGTCCCAGCCCGGAGCCGGTGTTCACGGCGGTGCCCCTCGAGCAGGTGGTGGCCTTCAACCTCAGCCTGCTGTTCCCCGGCATGACCGTGGAGGGGCACTACTTCTTCCGCGTCACCCGCGACGCCGACCTGGAACTGCGGGACCTGGAGGCCGACGACCTCATGGAGGCCCTGGAGGCGGGGCTGCGCAAACGCCGCCGCGGCGGCGAGGTGGTGCGGCTGGAGGTGGCCGACGAGATGCCGGAATCGGTGCTGCAGCTGCTGATCGAGGGCGCCGACGTGGAAGCCGAGGACGTGTATCGCATCAATGGCCCCCTCGGCCTCGACGACCTCATGGGGCTGCTGAGCATCCGCCTGCCCCGGCTCAAGGACCGCCCCTTCAGCGGCCGCACACCTCCCGCCCTGGCCCGCACCCAGAAGAGCCAGCTGGAGGACGGCTCGATCAAGCAGGAGGAGTTCGAGAGCATCTTCTCGGTGCTCCGCCGTGGCGATGTGCTGCTGCAGCACCCCTACGACCTGTTCTCCGCCTCGGTGGAGGAGTTCCTCAATCAGGCCGCCGACGATCCCTCGGTGCTGGCCATCAAGATGACCCTCTACCGCACCTCCAAGGATTCACCGGTGATCGCGGCCCTGATCCGGGCGGCGGAGAACGGCAAGCAGGTGATGGCCCTGGTGGAGCTCAAGGCCCGCTTCGACGAGGACAACAACATCCAGTGGGCCCGGCAGCTGGAGAGTTCCGGCGTGCATGTGGTGTACGGCGTGATCGGCCTCAAGACCCACACCAAGATCCTCCTGGTGGTGCGCCGCGAAAAACGCGGGCTCAACACCTACGCGCACATCGGCACCGGCAACTACAACTCCAAGACCTCCAGCCTCTACACCGACATCGGCCTGCTCACGGCCCGGCCTGAGTTCGGCGCCGATCTGGTGGAGCTGTTCAACTACCTCACCGGCTTCTCCAAGCAGCAGAGCTTCCGCCGCCTGCTGGTGGCACCCGTCACCCTGCGCAAGGGCATGGAAGATCTCATCCGCCGCGAGATCGACCATGCCCAGACCGGCCGGGGCGGCCACATCCGCGCCAAGATGAACGCTCTGGTGGATCCGGCGATCATCGCCCTGCTCTACCAGGCCTCCCAGGCCGGGGTGACGATCGAGCTGGTGGTGCGGGGCATGTGCTGCCTGCGGCCAGGCGTGGAGGGCATCAGCGACCACATCCGCGTGGTGAGCGTGATCGGCCGGTTCCTGGAGCACTCGCGGCTGTTCTGGTTCGGCAACGGTGGCCAGCCGGAGATCTTCATCGGCAGCGCCGACTGGATGCCGCGCAACCTCGACCGGCGCGTCGAGGCGGTGGCGCCGATCGAGGATCCGCTGCTGCGGGAGCAGCTGGAGGGACTGCTGGAGATCTATCTCCACGACACCGGCGCCTGGCACATGGGTCCGGATGGCCAGTTCAGCCAGCCCCAGCAGGAGGGCGAGGAACGCCTGGCCCAGAGCCAACTGATGGGCCGCTGGCGCGGGGGACTGCTGCCGGCCGCCTGAGCCGGGGCCCCGAGGTGGCAATCGTTACAGGATTGTGTCTCACCAGCAGCATCGGACACCAAATCAGGCGTCATGATTTTTCGATTCCCAGCTAATTCACACCACCTTCAAAATTCGGACGGCTGAAGGGGTCCAGCAGTGCTACATTCCGGCCACAATTCACTTCTCATCGGAGGGCAAGGGTGTGGGGACGCCTCTGCGATCCGGCTCCGGCATCACAGCCAGTGACGCCAGGACGCCATCCAGTCGGACAACCGGACGAACTGCATCCCGGCCCACCGCCAGGATCAATGCCGACTCCATCGGCTGGTATCTGAGCAACATCGGCCGTGTGCCACTTCTCACTCCGGCCGAAGAGATCGAACTCGCCCATCACGTGCAGGCGGGCAAGCGGTTGCTGGAGCTCGGCGCTGATCAGCTGAGCCCCCAGCAGAGACGGCAAGTGCGCATGGCGCAACGGGCCCGTGAGCGGATGATGTCCGCCAACCTCCGTCTGGTGGTGAGCGTTGCCAAGAAATATCAGAACCAGGGCCTGGAGCTGCTCGATCTGGTGCAGGAAGGTGCCATCGGCCTGGAACGGGCGGTGGACAAATTCGATCCGGCCATGGGCTACAAGTTCTCCACCTACGCCTACTGGTGGATCCGTCAGGGGATGACCCGGGCGATCGACAACAGCGCCCGCACCATCCGCCTGCCGATCCACGTGAGCGAGAAGCTCTCGAAGATGCGGCGGGTGACCCGGGAACTCTCCCACCGCCTGGGACGCCAGCCCAACCGGCTGGAGCTGTCCCACGCCCTGGGCATGAGACCCGATGAGCTGGACGACCTGATCTCCCAGAGCGCTCCCTGCGCCTCCCTCGATGCCCATGCCCGCGGCGAGGAGGACCGCAGCACCCTGGGCGAGCTGATCGCCGACCCCGCCAGCAATCAGCACTTCGACGCGATGGACCGCCATCTCCAGAAGGAGCATCTGGGGTCGTGGCTGTCGCAGCTCAACGAGCGCGAGCAGACGATCATCAAGCTGCGATTCGGCCTGGAGGGCAGCGAGCCCCTCACCCTGGCCGAGATCGGCCGGCTGATCAACGTGTCGCGCGAGCGGGTGCGCCAGCTCGAGGCCAAGGCGATCATGAAGCTCAGGCTGCTCAGTAACGTGCACCGAGCGGCCTGAAGGGCAACCTGAATGCAGCGCTGAACTGGCCCCAGCAGGCCCTGGGGGTGGCGGCGGTGGCCGGATGGCTGGCTCTCCTGGCCAGCGCGGCGGTCGTCGTGCGGCATCGCTTCAAGGGCGGCGCCACCCCCCTCCAGCGGGAATGGAGCCGCAAGCTGGTGCACATCGGCACCGGTGCGGTGGTGCCGATCGCCTGGGCCTACGGCATCGCCCGGCCGATCGCCCTGCCGGCGGCGGGAGCGATCACGGTCCTGGCGGCTCTGAACCATCGCCTGCGGCTGCTGCCCGCCGTGGAGGACGTGGGGCGGGCGAGCTACGGCACGGTGGCCTACGGCGCCTCGATCACGCTCCTGCTCTGGCTGCACTGGCCCCAGCAGCCCGCGCCGGTGGCGGCCGGGGTGCTGGTGATGGCCCTCGGCGACGGCCTGGCGGGACTGGTGGGACCGCTGGTGCACAGCCCAAGCTGGCAGGTGCTGGGTCAGCGACGCTCCCTGCTGGGAACGGCCGTGATGGCCGGCATCAGCCTGCTGGTGCTGGTGCTGCTGCGCTGGCGTCTGATCGGGCTTGGGCTGGAGGTCCCCGCCTGGCCGGCCCTGCTGGGCATTGCCGCGGCCGCCACCCTGCTGGAGCAGATCGCCATCGTCGGCATCGACAACCTCACGGTGCCGCTGGGGGTGGCCTGGCTGTGGCAGCAGCTCAGCTGACTCAGGCCCGCAGCAGATCCTCGCAGCGGCGCTCCCAGTCGCGGGCGGTGCCCAGGCCAGCCACCAGCAGCCGGTCGTCCGGTTCATGACGCAGCCGCAGCTGCCACTGCCGGATCACATCGGCACGCTCCATCCAGGCATCCATCACGGCCTGGTGGATCACCTCCAGGTCCCAGTGCCGCTGCTGGCCGATGGCCTGGGCCCAGCTGAGCAGCCCGTCGAGCTGCACAGGCCGGAACCCCGCGAAGGCAGGACCGCTGCGCTGCTCGAGATAGAACAGCTGCAAGGGATCGGATAACCCGCAGAACTGCATCAGATAGCTCATGGCGCTCCTGCGACTGAAGTGCATCGACGCTATGGAGTCAGCACAAGAAATCTGTTCAGAAAGAACAGTCCGTTGCACGATGTTGCAGGCTTCGTTGTCTGGCACTCAGGGCAATCGAGTGCCAGATCCTGATGCTGAGCGGCTGCCGGTCACAGGGTCATGCTCACACGCTCTGGCTCAAACGGTGAGCGCCTGGCGCTCCACAGCGCCCCTGGCCGATGCTCGCACCGCGTCGGCCAGGCCGGCGAGCACCTCGGCCGTGGTGGCCAGATCGATGCAGGCATCGGTGATGCTCTGGCCATAGGTGAGCGCACTGAGGTCGGCGCCGAGCTTCTGGTTGCCGGCCACCAGATGGCTCTCGAGCATCACACCCATCACGTGGCGGGATCCGCCCCGCACCTGGTCGGCCACCCGGGCGGCCACCTCCGCCTGGCGGCGGTAGTCCTTGTCGGAGTTGCCGTGGCTGCAGTCCACCATCAGGCGCGAGGGCAGGCCGGCCTTCTCCAGCGCCGCCGCCGCCGTCTCGATCGCCTCGGGGTGGTAGTTGGTGCCGTGCTTGCCCCCCCGCAGCACCACATGGCCGTCGGGATTGCCGGTGGTGGTCACGATCGAGGCGTGGCCGTCGCGGTTGATGCCCAGGAAGTGGTGGGACCGGGCGGCGGCCTCCACGGCGTTCACGGCCGTGGCGATGCTGCCGTCGGTGCCGTTCTTGAAGCCGATCGGCATCGACAGGCCCGAGGCCATCTCCCGGTGGGTCTGGCTCTCGGTGGTGCGGGCGCCGATGGCGGTCCAGCTGATCAGGTCGGCGATGTACTGGGGCACCACCGGGTCGAGCAGTTCGGTGGCCGCCGGCAGGCCCAGTTCCGACACGTGCAGCAGCAGCGAGCGGGCCAGCCGCAGGCCGGTGTTGATGTCGTAACTGCCATCCAGATGGGGGTCGTTGATCAGGCCCTTCCAGCCCACGGTGGTGCGCGGCTTCTCGAAGTACACCCGCATCACCACCTCCAGTTCGGCCGCGTGGCGCCGGCGGGCCTCGGCGATGAAGCCGGCGTACTCCTTGGCCGCCGCCACGTCATGCACCGAGCAGGGCCCGACGATCACCAGCAGGCGCCGGTCGGGGCCGTGCAGGATGTCCTGGATGCGCTGGCGCGTCTGCTGCACGGTGTCGGCCGCGCGGTCGCTGATCGGCAGATCGCGGTGCAGCACGGCGGGCGGCACCAGGGGCCGCGTCTCCACCACATGAAGGTCGCTGGTGGTGGCGTGCATGGGAAACAGGCTCCGAGGGGTGCCGCGCTCAGCCCATCACCCTAGTCAGGGGCATGGCCCCAGCCGCCCCGGGCCGTGGCAGGGCAAGGGGTCCGGCAGGGCAATGGCAGCGGTTGCCACCAACAGTCCGGGCCGCGGCCGAGAACAATGGACTCCGAGTGATCCGATCCGGGATGAGCGCCACCACCTTCCTCGCCGACTACCGCGCCGCCGCCGCCGAGCGCGAGGCCCTGGGAGTGCCGGCCCTGCCGCTCAGCGCCGAGCAGACCGCCGCCCTCACCGAGCTTCTGGCCAGCCCGCCAGCCGGCGAGGAGACCTTCCTGCTCCACCTGCTCAGCGAGCGCATCCCGCCGGGGGTGGATGAGGCGGCCTACGTGAAGGCCAGCTGGCTCAGCGCGGTGGCCAAGGGGGAAGCCTCCAGTCCCCTGGTGAGCCCGGTGGACGCCGTGAACCTGCTGGCCACGATGATCGGCGGCTACAACGTGGGCGCCCTGATCGCGTTGCTCGCCAGCGCCGATCCCGCCATCGCCGAGGCCGCCGCCGCGGGGCTGAGCACCACCCTGCTCGTCTACGACGCCTTCCACGACGTGCTGGAGCTGGCCGAAACCAACCCCTACGCCAGGCGGGTGGTCGACAGCTGGGCCGCCGCCGAGTGGTTCACCGCCAAGCCGGAGCTGCCGGCGGAGATCACCGTGACGGTGTTCAAGGTGGAGGGCGAAACCAACACCGACGACCTCTCGCCGGCCACCCACGCCACCACCCGGCCCGACATCCCCCTGCACGCCATGGCGATGCTGGAAACCCGGATGCCGGCCGGCCTGGAGCTGATCGCCCAGCTCAAGCAGAAGGGCCACCCGGTGGCCTACGTGGGCGATGTGGTGGGCACCGGCAGCTCGCGCAAGTCCGCCATCAATTCAGTGCTCTGGCACACCGGCACCGACATCCCGCACGTGCCCAACAAGCGCGGCGGCGGCGTGATCCTGGGGGGGAAGATCGCGCCGATCTTCTTCAACACGGCTGAGGATTCCGGCGCCCTGCCGATCGAGTGCGACGTCACCGGCCTCAACAGCGGGGATGTGATCACGATCCGCCCCTACGCCGGCACGATCGAGCCCGCTGCCGGGGAGCCCAACGCCGGCGAGATCGTGGCCCGCTTCGCGCTCAAGCCCAGCACGATCACCGATGAGGTGCGCGCCGGCGGCCGCATCCCCCTGCTGATCGGCCGTTCGCTCACCGACAAGGTGCGTGCCCAGCTGGGGCTCCCCCCCAGCGAGCTGTTCATCCGCCCCGTGGCCCCGGCCGACACCGGCAAGGGCTTCACCCTGGCCCAGAAGATGGTGGGCAAGGCCTGCGGCCTGAGCGGCGTGCGCCCCGGCACCAGCTGCGAGCCGCTGATGACCACGGTGGGCTCCCAGGACACCACCGGGCCCATGACCCGCGACGAGATGAAGGAGCTGGCCTGCCTGGGCTTCAGCGCCGATCTGGTGATGCAGAGCTTCTGCCACACCGCCGCCTATCCCAAGCCGGTGGATCTGAAAACCCACGCCGAGCTGCCCGACTTCATGGCCTCCCGCGGCGGCGTGGCCCTGCGCCCCGGCGACGGCATCATCCACAGCTGGCTCAACCGCATGCTCCTGCCCGACACCGTGGGCACCGGCGGCGACAGCCACACCCGCTTCCCCCTGGGCATCAGCTTCCCGGCCGGCTCGGGCCTGGTGGCCTTCGCCGCCGCCATCGGCGCCATGCCGCTGGACATGCCCGAATCGGTACTGGTGCGCTTCAGCGGCTCCCTGCAACCGGGCGTCACCCTGCGGGATGTGGTCAACGCCATTCCCTGGGTGGCGATCCAGAAGGGACTGCTCACGGTGGCCAAGGAGGGCAAGAAGAACGTGTTCAACGGCCGCATCATGGAGATCGAGGGACTGCCCGATCTCAAGCTCGAGCAGGCCTTTGAACTGACGGACGCGACCGCCGAGCGCTCCTGTGCCGGCAGCACAATCAAGCTGAGCGTCGACACGGTGAGCGAATACCTGCGCAGCAACGTGGCGCTGCTGAAGAACATGATCGCCCGCGGCTACGGCGACGCCCGCACAATGGCGCGGCGGATCAAGGCCATGGAGGCCTGGCTGGCCGATCCGAAGCTGATGGAGGCCGACGCCGACGCCGAGTACGCCGAGATCATCGACATCAACCTCGACGAGATCACCGAGCCGATCCTGGCCTGCCCCAACGACCCCGACAACGTCAAGACGCTGAGCGAGGTCGCGGGCGACCGGATCGATGAGGTGTTCATCGGCTCCTGCATGACCAACATCGGCCACTACCGCGCCGCCGCCAACGTGCTCCAGGGCCAGGGCCAGAACACCGCCCGCCTGTGGGTGTGTCCGCCCACCCGCATGGACGAGGAGCAGCTGAGGGAGGAGGGCTACTACGCCATCTTCGAGGCGGCCGGCTCGCGCATGGAGATGCCCGGCTGCTCACTGTGCATGGGCAACCAGGCCCGGGTGGAGGACAACACCACCGTGTTCTCCACCAGCACCCGCAACTTCAACAACCGCCTCGGCAACGGCGCCCAGGTGTACCTGGGCAGCGCCGAGCTGGCGGCGGTGTGCGCCCAGCTGGGCCGCATCCCCTCAAAGGAGGAGTATCTGGCGATCGCCGCCGAGAAGATCGATCCCTACGGCGCCGAGCTCTACCGCTACCTCAACTTCGACCAGATCGAGGGCTTCGAAGACCAGGGCCGGGTGGTGAGCGAGGAGGACGAAGCAAGGGTGCTGGCGGAGGCTTGAGCCTCGCCATCCGGGACCACCCCGAATTCCGTAGCGATCGTTACAACAGGGCAACGAAACCGGCCATCCCAGCTGGCGTCCTTACCTTTCAGGGGTACATCGTTGCGGACTGATCATGCGCCTCAACCGACTCCTCAGCACCGGCATGGCCCTGACCGTGGCCGGTGCCCTCAGCCTCACTGCCTGCTCGAGCCAGAAGGAAGCCGCCCGTCAGTCCACCGAGAAGTTGGCCGACACCGCCACGGCCACCGGTCAGGCAGCCCTGGCCCCGGCCGTGAATCCCGTCCTCGATCTGCTCAAGAAGGGGGAGGCTGAAGTGAAGGGTGGCAACCTCAACGCGGCGATCGCCACCCTGGGCGGCTTCAAGGGCCTCTGGGAGAAGGCCGCGCCCGTGATCCAGCCCCTGGCCGGCGACAAGTGGCCAGCGATCAACGCCGCTGCCAACACCGTGCTCAGCACCTTCGACAAGGGCGCCACCCCCGATGCCGCCGCCGCGGGCTCGGCGATCAGCGGCCTGATCGGCCCTCTGAGCGCTCTGATCGGCAAGTAGGTCCGCGAGGGACCACTGGGTCGTGTCGGTGAGACGCTGGGACCACCCCGGCGTCCTTGCCCCCTGGATCAGGAAATCCTGCTGTTCGAGCCGGCCCAGCCGGCCGCCCATGCGCTGCGCACCGTGCTGGCCTTCCCCAGCACCTACTCCGTAGGCATCACCAGCCTCGGTTTTCAGGTGGTCTGGGCGACCCTGGCACGGCGATCCGACCTGGATGTGCGGCGGCTGTTCACCGACCGGGGCGACCCCCCCCACCGCCACTGCGACCTGTTCGGGCTCTCACTCAGCTGGGAACTGGATGGGCCGGTGCTGCTGGATCTGCTGGAGCAGCAGCGGATTCCGCTCTGGAGCCAGGAACGGGGTGATGACGATCCGATCGTTTTCGGGGGCGGGCCGGTGCTCACCGCCAACCCCGAGCCCCTGGCCCCCTTCTTCGATGCCGTCCTGCTGGGCGACGGCGAACAGTTGCTGCCCGACTTCGTGGAGGCGGTGATCGCCTGCCGGGAGGCCCCCAGAGCCGAGCGGCTGCGCTCCCTGGCCATGGTCCCGGGTGTGTACGTGCCGGCGCTCTACGCCCCCGGCTATGACTCCGATGGTCGCCTGCTGGGAGTCGAGCCAACAGAGGCCGGCATCCCGGCGACCGTGGCCAAGCAGACCTGGCGGGGCAACACCCTCAGCCACTCCACGGTGATCACCCCGGAGGCGGCTTGGCCGTCGATCCACATGGTGGAGGTGGTGCGCAGCTGCCCGGAGCTCTGCCGCTTCTGCCTGGCCAGCTACCTCACCCTGCCCTTCCGCACCCCCAGCCTCGACGACGGCCTGATCCCGGCGGTGGAAAAGGGCCTGGCCGCCACCCAGCGCCTCGGGCTGCTGGGAGCGTCCGTCACCCAGCACCCGCAATTCGCCGACCTGCTGGCCTGGCTCGATCAGGACCGCTTCGAGGGCACCCGGGTGAGCGTGAGCTCGGTGCGGGCCGCCACGGTGACCCCCGAACTGGGAAGAATCCTGGCCAGGCGGGGCAGCAAATCGCTCACGATCGCCATCGAAAGCGGCAGCGAGCGCATGCGCCGGGTGGTGAACAAGAAACTGACCACCGAGGAGATCTTCGCCGCAGCCCGCTACGCCAGGGAAGGCGGCCTCACAGGCCTGAAGCTCTACGGGATGGTGGGCCTGCCCAGCGAGGAGGAGGCCGACGTGGAGGCCACCGCCGAGCTGCTGCTGGCCCTCAAGAAGGCCACCCCGGGTCTGCGCCTCTCCCTGGGGGTGAGCACCTTCGTGCCCAAGGCCCACACCCCCTTCCAGTGGCAGGGGGTGCGACCCGAAGCCGAGAAGCGCCTGAAGCTGCTGGCCAGACGCCTCAAGCCCAGGGGCATCGACCTGCGCCCAGAGAGCTACGGCTGGAGCGTGATTCAGGCGTTGCTCTCCCGCAGCGACCGGCGCCTGGCCCCGGTGATCGCCGCCGCCCGCGGCCGGCACGAGAGCCTGGGTGGCTGGAAACAGGCCTACCGGGCCGTGCTGACGGGCAAGCACGACCCGGCTCCGTCCCGCACCGCGGACACGCCGCCACCGCCCCCCTGGGAGGAGGTGATCCACGCCACCTGGAGCGCGGATCGCGTGCTGCCCTGGCAGCACCTGGAGGGGCCGCTGCCGCCGGCCACCCTTCAGCGCCATGCCGAGGAGGCGCTGTGCTCCGGAACAGGTGCACCCGTCCCGGTCTGAACCCTGCTGAACCCGCCTCAGTCGAACACCGCCGTGCGGCCTCGGTAGACCATCACCTGGCGGCGCAGGTGCAGGCGCAGGGCGCGGGCCAGGGCCAGACGCTCGGTGTCGCGGCCCTTGCGGATCAGGTCCTCCACCTCGTCGCGGTGGCCCACGTGCACGGTGGCCTGCTCGATGATCGGCCCGGCGTCGAGCTCCTCGGTCACGTAGTGAGCGGTGGCGCCGATCAGCTTCACGCCCCGCTCCCAGGCGCGGTGGTAGGGCTGGGCCCCCTGGAAGGCCGGCAGGAAGGAGTGGTGGATGTTGATCACGCCATGGCCCGAAGCCCCCGAACCGCCGGGCCGGCCGGCGGCGTCGAAGCGCTCGAGAAAATCACCGCTGAGCACCTGCATGTACTTGGCCAGCACCACCAGCTCGATGCCGTGGTCGGCCAGCAGGCGCAGCTGCTCGGCCTCCACCTCCGCCCGGCTGGCGGCGTTCACGGGCAGGTGCATGAAGGTGGCCCCGAAGCTCTCCGCCGTGGCCTGCAGGTGTGGGTGGTTGGACACCACCAGCGGCACCGTCATCGGCAGCTCACCGGCCCGGGTGCGCCAGAGCAGGTCCACCAGGCAGTGCTCCTGGCGGCTCACGAAGATCGCCACCCGCGGCACCTCGTCGGAGAAGTGCACCTGGCCCTCGCCGCCGAGGCGCTCGGCCAGGGCCGCCACGGCCGGCGCGATCGCCGCCCGCGGCAGCCCGAAGCCCTCGAGCTGCCATTCGATGCGGCTGAGAAACAGGCCGGCGCCGGCGTCGGTGTGGTGGTCGGCGTGACGGATGTTGCCGCCATTGGCCGCCACCCAGCCGGAGAGCTCGCTCACCAGCGCCGGCCGGTCCGGACAGATCACCTGGAGGATGGCGGTGGCGGGCGACATCGGGGCGGCGGGCGATCGGGGCTCAGAGCATGTGCATGCGTAGCACCTGACGGTTGGCGCGCCGCACCCGGGCCCTGATCGTGGTGAGGCCGAGACGCTCATGGGCTGCCACCCGGTGGCAGCCGTTGAAGCCCCAGAGCTGGCCGTCCACCTCCAGCACGTCGATGGGCTCCTTCTGGCCCTCGGCGGCGATCGCCTCCATCAGCCAGGACACCTTGGCCTCATCGAGGCTGCGCTCCAGGGGGCGGCGGATCGCGGCCAGGGGCAGCACGGCTTCGCGCATCACTCTAACTCATACTCAGTCCGTTTTAGCGCAGGCGCGGCGGCGCGGGAGGAGGCAGGTTGCGAGCGGCGACAACCGCGGCGCCCGGACGGGACGACACGGATACAGTCAGGCCCAGCGATAGCCCATGCTCACCGCCGATGCTCCCTCCGATGGCCCCCGCGATGCCTTCCGGTGCGCCGGCCCCCTCACCCCTCTCCGCCCTGCTGCAGCCCCTGCGCAGGCTGATGATGATTGGCCTGGCGGCGGTGCTGTGCTTCAGCCTGGCCGCCTGCAGCGGCGCGCAGGCCCAGCCCCCCACCCTGAGCGCCGAGGACATCGCCTCCATCGAGCGCCAGGCGGAGGGCTTCCTGGCGGCCCGCGACCGCCTGCCCGAGCTGGCCGACCTGGTGAACCGGCGCGACTGGACCTTCACCCGCAACCTGATCCACGGTCCGATGCAGGAAGTGGGCCGCCAGATGCTCTACATCAACCAGCGGCTGCTGCCCGACGACCAGCCGGAGGCCGAGCGGCTGGCGGCCCAGCTGAAGCGCTCCCTCGCCCAGCTCGATGAGGCCGCCCGTCTGCAGGATGCCGAAGCCCTGCGCAAGACCTACATCGCCGTGGCCAGCGGCTTCGGCAAGTACGCCCAGATCCTGCCGGCCCAGGTGAAGGAAGACCTCAAGCAGATCTGAGCGATCTGACAGCCGGGCTCGCCAGCGACCGCCCCCCGCCTCGGCAGGTGCTGGTGGTGGGGGGCGGGATTGTCGGCCTGGCCACCGCCTGGCTGCTGCAGCGCCGCGGCCACCGGGTGGTGCTGGTGGATCCGGCCATCGACGGGCCGCCCGCCGCCGGAGGCGGCAGCCAGGCGGCCCTTGGCGTGCTCATGGCCCAGGTGTTCCACCGCTCCAGCGGCCGGGGCTGGCGGCTGCGCCAGCGCAGCCACACCCTCTGGGGCGAGTGGATCGCCAGCCTGGAGGCGGAGGGCCACAGCCTGCCCCGCCGCCGGGGACTGCTGCTGCTGGCTGCGGACGCGGCCGAGCTGGCCAGGCAGCAGCGGCTGGCCGCCGAGCGTCAGGCCCGGGGGGTGCCGCTGAGCCTGTGGTCGGCCCAGGAGGTGAGAGGCTTTCGGCCTGAGCTGCCGGCCGTTGCCCTCGGGGGCCTGCATTCGGCGGCCGATGGCCAGCTGGATGCGCTGGCCATCATGGCGGCCCTGCTGGCCAGCGCCCGGGCCGGCGGCCTCCAGACCCTGGCCCTGCCGGCTTCGGAAATCGCGCGCTGCGGCGGCGGCTGGCGGCTGCGCTGCGGCGATGCCACCACCCTGGAAGCCCCCTGGCTGGTGCTCTGCGCCGGGGTGGCCACGCCTGGCCTGCTGGCGGGTCTGGGCCATCACCTGCCGATGGAACCGGTGCTCGGTCAGGCGCTGGAACTGGAGCTCGACGACGAGGCCGGCTGGAGCGAACCCGGCAGCAGCTGGCCGGGGGTGGTGGTGTGGCGCGGCATCAACCTGGTGCCGCGGCCCGATCTGCCGGGCGGCCGGCGCTTCTGGCTGGGAGCGACCCTGGAAGCGGGCAGCGGGGCCGATCACTCCCCCCGGGCCGATCCAAGGGCTCTGGAGGACCTGCGCGGCTGGGCGGGGGCGGAACTTGCCTGGCTGAAGCGGTCAAGCGTGGTGCGCCGCTGGCAGGGTGAGCGCTGCAGGCCCGCCCGGCAACCGGCTCCGGTGCTGGAGGCCCCGGAGCCGGGGCTGCTGGTGGCCAGCGGCCACTACCGCAACGGCGTGCTGCTGGCGCCGGCCTCGGCCGCCTGGGTGACCGAGCGGATTGAAGACGCCCCAGCCTGAGGCGCCCCACTGAGGTGCGCATGAAAAAGCCCCCGGACGGGGGCTGGGTGGTTCAACGGCTGCCGGTCACCGGATGAGCTGTCACTTGCTCTCGGTGAACTCGGCGTCGATCACGTCATCGCTGCCGGAGGAGCTGCCGGCCTCCCCGCCCGCGCCGTTGCCGCCCGGGGTGGCGCCGGCGGCGGCCTCCGCCCCGGCGGCCTGCTGATACACCGCGGCACCGGCGGCGTAGAGCGCCTGCTGGAGGGTTTCCAGCTCGCTCTTGATGGTGTCGAAGTCCTCCTTCTCCAGGGCCTCCTTGAGCTTCTGGCTGGAGGCCTCCACCTTGGCCTTGTCCTCGGCGCCCACCTTGTCGCCAAGGTCGCCGAGCTGCTTCTCGGCCTGGTAGATGAGGGTTTCGGCCTGGTTCTTGAGGTCGACGCGCTCGCGCTTCTCCTTGTCGGCGGTGGCGTTGGCCTCCGCGTCCTTCACCATCTTCTCCACCTCGTTCTCGCTCAGGGTGGAGGCACCGGTGATGGAGATGCTCTGTTCCTTGCCGCTGCCCTTGTCCTTGGCGGTGACGCTGAGGATGCCGTTGGCGTCGATGTCGAAGGTGACCTCGATCTGAGGAACGCCACGGGGGGCCGGAGGGATTCCGTCGAGACGGAAGGTGCCGAGCGACTTGTTGTCGCTGGCCATCTCACGCTCGCCCTGGAGCACATGGATCTCCACGTTGGTCTGGCCGTCCACCGCGGTGGAGTACACCTCGGTCTTCTTGGTGGGGATCGTGGTGTTGCGGGTGATCATCTTGGTCATCACGCCACCCAGGGTCTCCACGCCCAGGGACAGCGGCGTGACATCCAGGAGCAGGATGTCCTTCACCTCACCAGCGAGCACACCGCCCTGAATGGCGGCGCCAACGGCCACCACCTCGTCGGGGTTGACGGTCTGGTTGGGATCCTTGCCGGTGATGCGCTTCACCAGTTCCAGCACCGCCGGGATGCGGGTGGAGCCACCCACCATCACCACCTCGTCGAGCTCGGCGGCCGACAGCTTGGCGTCCTTGAGGGCCTGCTCCACCGGCACGCGGCAGCGATCGATGAGCTTGGAGGCCAGCTCCTCGAACTTGGCCCGGGTGAGGGTGAGATCGAGGTGCTTGGGTCCCTCGGGTGTGGCCGTGATGAAGGGCAGGTTGATCTCGCTCTGGGTGGCGCTGGAGAGCTCGATCTTGGCCTTTTCCGCCGCCTCGGTGAGGCGCTGCAGGGCCTGCTTGTCCTGACGCAGGTCGATGCCCTCGTTGGCCTTGAAGCTGTCGGCCAGGTGGTCGACGATCACCTTGTCGAAGTCGTCGCCGCCCAGGTGGGTGTCACCGGAGGTGGAGAGCACCTCGAACACACCGTCGCCCACCTCCAGCACCGACACGTCGAAGGTGCCGCCGCCGAGGTCGAACACCAGGATGCGCTCGTTGCTCTTCTTGTCGAGGCCGTAAGCCAGAGCGGCGGCGGTGGGCTCGTTGATGATGCGCAGCACCTCGAGGCCGGCGATCTTGCCGGCGTCCTTGGTGGCCTGGCGCTGGGAGTCGTTGAAGTAGGCGGGCACGGTGATCACCGCCTGGGTGACGGTTTCACCGAGGTACTTGCCGGCGTCCTCGGCCAGCTTGCGCAGCACCTGGGCGCTCACCTCCTCCGGAGCGAACTGCTTGTTGAGCACCGGGCACTTCACCTTCACGTTGGCGCCGGACTTCTCCACCGCATAGCTCACTTCCTTGGATTCCTCGTTCACTTCATCGACGCGGCGGCCGATGAAGCGCTTCACGGAATAGAAGGTGTTCTCGGGGTTCATCACCGCCTGACGCTTGGCGATCTGACCCACCAGCTGGTCCTGATTCTTGGTGTAGGCCACCACCGAGGGAGTCGTGCGGAACCCTTCGGCGTTGGCGATCACCGTGGGCTTGCCGCCCTCCATCACGGCCACACAGCTGTTCGTGGTGCCGAGATCAATGCCAACAACCTTGCCCATGGGGTCCCACCTCCTCGTGGTGACTGATTCGATGTGTGCATCCTCAGCAGCGGGCCCCTTCTGGGGCGAGGGGTGGTTCCCGAACAGCTCCCGAACCGAGGCCTACGGTTCGGCCACGCCGCCAACGCGCCGCCATGGGCCAGCCGATCACCGCCGCCACGGCCCTGGTGGGGGTGCTGGGCGATCCGGTGCGCCACTCGCTCTCCCCGGTGATGCACAACGCCGCGCTGGCCAGCCTGGGAGTCGACTGGGTGTATCTGGCCCTGCCGGCCCCCGCCGGACGGCTGGCGGCGGTGGTGGAGGGGCTGGCGGCGGTGGGCTGCCGCGGTCTGAACGTGACCATTCCCCACAAGCAGGCGGTGGCGGCGCTGTGCAGCGAACTCAGCCCGCTGGCCGAACGGGTGGGGGCCGTGAACACCCTGGTGCCCAGGACCGAGGGCGGCTGGCTGGGCACCAACACTGACGTGGAGGGCTTTCTGGCGCCGCTGCGCGCTGACGGTCCGGCGGACTGGAGCGGGCGCCGGGCGGTGCTGCTGGGCTGCGGCGGCAGCGCCCGGGCCGTGGTGGCGGCCCTGGTGGAGCTGGG
>JBATEO010000052.1:0-5194 GCA_049664045.1 Prochlorococcaceae cyanobacterium | reverse complement strand
CCGCCTACCTGCGCGGGAGGGCAGCCGGCGCCTATCTGGGCGGCGCCGGCCCCGGCGGCGACACCGTGCTGATCCGCCTGCGGGTTGGTGAGGGCGGTGGCGCGGGCGTGGCCTGGGGCTGCGATCTGTCCGATCAGTACGTGCGCATTAACGCCGATTACACGACCTAGCCTCTCCCCCATGGTGAGTTCCGCTCCCGTTCGCTCCTCCCGCGCCCCGATGCCGTCCCGCTGGCGCGTGGCGCTGGTGGCCGGGGTCTGTTTCGGGCTGGGCTATGGCGTCGTGCAGCGCCTGATGCAGCTGGAGCTGCCGCGGGGCGGGCGGCTTTCGGAACCGTTCCGGATGCGCCAGTTCCAGGGCACCAGCCTCGAGAGCCTGCGCCTGAAGCTGGGCGAGGAGGCCCGGTCGATCCGCGGTGATCTCAGCCCCCTGGAGCAGCAGGAGCAGCAGCGCAAGGCCGAGGAGGAGCGGGCCAAGCGCGACAAGGAGCTGGAGGCCGAACGCCAGCGTCAAGACCTGGCGGACACCCTCAACCGCGATCTCGAACCCGCTCCGGCTCCTCTGGTGCTGCCTGAGCCTGCTCCCCCTCCGGCTGCCGACACCCCACCACCCCAGGAGCTGTCGGCTCCGGCCCTGCCCGAGCCCTTCACCCCCTGAGGGGTTCCATCTGCCACAGTTCCTGCAGCTGTAGCCGCCCCCGATGCCAGCGCCTCAGAGCCTGATGCAGGCGGCCCTCGCCCGGCTGGGGGCCCGACTCGGCAGCGGTCTGCTGGATGCGGCCGCCAATGCCGCCGTGGCCCTGCAGGACGCACCCGAGCTCTGGCGTCGGGAACTGCGGCTGTTCTGGCAGGAGGTGGAGCTGGAGGCCGAGCGGCTGGAGCGCGGCTCTCCCGGGCACGACCCATCCCGGAACGGCGGTTCGCACCCAGACACGTCCACGCCTGGCGGCCCTGAGGCCGGCAGCGATCCCCACGTGTCGCCGGCTGAGCTGCAGGACCGCATCGACGCCCTGCGAGCCCAGGTGGCGGGCTTCAGCCGACGCCTCGATCAGGCCCCGTGATCGGCAGACCCCTGCTCTGGCGTCCGCTGCGCATCTGGTGGCTGGCCCTGCGCCTGAGCCTGGGGCTCTGGCGGGACGGCCAGAGCTGGAGCTATCCGGGTGGCGCCACTCCTGAGCGCCGTTCACAGCGGGCCCGACGGCGGGCCCGCTGGCTCACCGCTGAATTTCTGGCGTTGGGTTCGGCCTTCATCAAGCTGGGTCAGCTGCTCTCGGCGCGCCCCGATGTGCTGCCCGCCGAACTGGTGGAGGAGCTGGCCCTGCTGCAGGACAGGGTGCCCGCCTTCCCCTTCGCCGTGGTGCAGGAGCTGCTGGAGGCGGAACTGGGCGAGCGCTGCGCTGAGATCATCGACCTCGATCCCGATCCCCTGGGATCCGCCAGCCTGGCCCAGGTGCACCGCGCCAGCCTGCGCAGCGGACGGCAGGTGGTGCTGAAGGTGCAGCGTCCCGGCCTGGAGCACCTGTTCCGGCTGGATCTGGAAGTGCTGCAGCAGGTGGCCGCTCTGGTGCAGCGTCATCCCCGCTGGGGCCGCGGCCGCGACTGGGTGGGCATCGCCAAGGAGTGCCGGAGGGTGCTGCTGCGGGAGCTGGATTTCCGGCTGGAGGCCGAACATGCGGCCCGCTTCCGCCAGCAGTTTCTCGACGATCCCGGCATCCGCATCCCGGCGGTGATCTGGGAGCTCAGTTCCCGGCGCGTGCTCTGTCTGGATTACGTGCCGGGCATCAAGGTCACCGACCGCCAGGCCCTGCTGGAGGCAGGCATCGATCCGGCCGCGGTGGCCGAGAAGGGTGCCGCCAGCTACCTGCAGCAGCTGGTGCGTTTCGGCTTCTTCCATGCCGATCCCCATCCCGGCAATCTGGCCGTGGCCACTGACGGGGCCCTCATCTACTACGACTTCGGGATGATGGGGCAGCTCTCAGCCCGGCTGCGCTCCCGCCTGGGGAAGATGGTGCGGGCTGCCGCCGGTCGTGATGCGGGTGCGCTGGTGGAGGAGCTGCAGGCCGCCGGGGTGATCGCCCCGGGGGTGGATCCGGGCCCGGTGCGGCGCCTGGTGCGGGTGATGCTCACAGAGGCACTGACGCCGCCCTTCTCGCCCAACGTGATCAACAAGCTCTCCGGTGATCTCTATTCGCTGGTGTACGGCCAGCCCTTCCGGTTGCCCCCGGAGCTGATCTTCGTGATGCGGGCCCTCTCCACCTTCGAGGGCGTTGGCCGCAGCCTCGACCCCGCCTTTAGCCTGGTGTCCATCGCCCGCCCCTACCTGCTTCCTCTGATGACCTCGAGTGGTGGACCGGGTACCCGCGGCAGCCTCGGCGGCTCTGCCCTGATCGGCGAGATCTCGCGCCAGGCCGCCGAGGTGGGCAGCCGTGCCCTCGGCATCCCCCGCCGCCTCGATGAAAGCCTCTCCCGGATCGAGCAGGGCGATCTGCAGGTGCAGATCCGGGCCGGCGAAACCGATCGCCTGCTGCGTCGGCTGGCCCTGGCACAACAGGTGGCCGGTCAGTCGATGCTGCTGGCCGGGCTGGCCGTGGCGGCCGCCCTGCTGGCCGTGAGCACCCGCCCGGCCCTGGTGGCCGTGCCCTTGGTGCTGGCCGCGCCGGTGAGCCTGAGCTGGCTGAAACTCCAGGTCCGCCTGCGGCGTGACGGTCGGCTCGATCAGCTGCCGGGGATGGGCGGTGGCCAGTAGCAACGGCCTCAGCCCTTGCCGCGGGGCCCGCGATCCTCGGCACCGGCGTACACCGCCTGGCTGCCCAGCTCGTCCTCGATGCGCAGCAGCTGGTTGTACTTGGCCACGCGCTCGCTGCGGCTCAGGGAGCCGGTCTTGATCTGGCCGGCGCGGGTGGCCACGGCGAGGTCGGCGATGGTGGTGTCCTCGGTTTCGCCGCTGCGGTGGCTGATCACGCTGGTGTAGCCGGCCCGCCCGGCCAGGTCGATCGCCTGCAGGGTTTCGGTGAGTGAGCCGATCTGGTTCACCTTGATCAGGATCGAGTTGGCCACGCCCAGGTCGATGCCGCGCTGCAGGCGGCTGGTGTTGGTCACGAACAGGTCGTCGCCCACCAGCTGGACGGTGGCCCCCAGCTTTTCCGTGAGCAGGCCCCAGCCCTCCCAGTCGTCCTCGGCCACGCCGTCCTCGATCGACACGATCGGGAAGCGGTTCACCAGGGCCGCGAGTTGGTCCACCATCTCGGCGCTGGTGTAGCTGCCGCCGTCGAAGGCGTAGCGGCCGTCCTTGAAGAACTCGGTGCTGGCCACGTCCAGGGCCAGGGAGATCTGGTCGCCGGGGCGGTAGCCGGCCTTCTCGATTGCCTGCACCAGCAGCTCGCCGGCCTCGACGTTGCCCAGATCCGGCGCGAAACCTCCCTCATCGCCCACGGCGGTGCTCAGGCCCCTGTCCTTGAGCAGGCCCTTGAGCACGTGGAACACCTCGGTGCCCATGCGCAGGGCTTCCTTGAAGCTGGGGGCGCCGTGGGGCACCACCATGAATTCCTGGAAATCGAGGCTGTTGGCCGCGTGGGCGCCGCCGTTGATCACGTTCATCAGCGGCACCGGCAGCAGGCTGGCCATCGGCCCGCCCAGGTAGCGGTAGAGCGGCAGCCCCACGCCGTTGGCGGCGGCCCTGGCGGTGGCCATGCTCACCGCCAGGATGGCGTTGGCGCCCAGGGCGCTCTTGTTGTCGGAGCCGTCCAGCTCGATCATCGCCGTATCCACGGCTGCCTGGTCGAGGGCGCTGAGGCCGCAGAGGCTGGGGGCGATCCTCTCCTCGATGTTGCTCACCGCCTGCAGCACCCCCTTGCCCATGTAGCGGCTGCCGCCATCGCGCAGCTCGTGGGCCTCGTGGGCACCGGTGCTGGCCCCGCTGGGCACGATTGCCCGGCCGCTGGCGCCGCCCTCGAGCAGCACCTCCGCTTCCACGGTGGGGGTGCCGCGGGAATCCAGCACCTCGCGGGCCACCACGGTGTCGATCACAAGGTCGAGAGAATCGATCACGGAGCCGCAGTCGGGATGTCTGCGGGGGATCTTATGGGTCACCCCTGGGCCCTCTGGAGTGCGTTCCGGCACCGCTCCAGGCATTCGCCCCCACAATGGCCAGAGGGCTCAGCGGCACCGCGGTGCTCCCGGCAGCACGTCCGGCCGGCCGCCGGCCCACCGCCTGTTCACCGTCCCACCATCCCGCCATAGACCCATGCGCCTGCTCCACACCATGCTCCGGGTGGGGGATCTGGAGCGCTCCCTGGCCTTCTACACCGAAGTGCTGGGCATGCGCCTGCTGCGCCGCAAGGACTATCCCGCAGGCCGCTACACCCTGGCCTTCGTGGGTTACGGCGATGAAAGCGACCACACGGTGCTGGAGCTCACCCACAACTGGGACACGAGCTGCTATGAGCTGGGCACTGGCTATGGCCACATCGCCCTGGGAGTGGATGGCATTCAGGGGGTGTGCGAGCGGATCCGCGCCAAGGGCGGGCGGGTGGTGCGTGAACCGGGTCCCAAGAAGCACGGCACCACCGTGATCGCCTTCGTGGAGGATCCGGATGGCTACAAGGTGGAGCTGATCGAGCTCAGCTCCCGCGCCGCTGCCTGAGATGCCTACCGATTCCCCCCCACTGGCCGACGAGCGGCTGCGCGGCAGCCTCACCAGTGATCCCGACCGCTTCAGCGATGACGCCTGGGAGCTGCTGCTCGCCAGCCAGGACACCGCCCGGCGCTGGCGGCACGGCGCCATGGACGTGGAGCACCTGCTCCAGTCCCTGTTGCTGGAGCGCCGCTTCGCCGGCTGGGTGGAGCGTCTGCCGATCGATGCCGACCGGGTGCTCGATGCCATTGAGAGCTTCTGCCTGGAGCAGCCCGGTGGTCCCGGCGGCGACCTCTACATCGGCGACGCGCTGGAGGACCTGCTCGAGGCGGCCGACCGCTGCCGGGCCGCCTGGGGCTCACGGCTGATCGATCTTCCTCATCTGCTTCTCGCCCTCCTGGATGAGCCGCGCATCGGCGCGTCGCTGCTGGCCGCCGAAGGTCTGGCCGAGGAGCAGCTGCTGCGCTGCCTGCGCCCCGCGGCACCGGCCTCCGAACCGGCCGGGTCCCCCCAGCCGGAGGAGCCCGCCGCCTCGGCACCCTCCCGGTCAGGCGCCCCGCCC
>JBATEO010000051.1:0-2607 GCA_049664045.1 Prochlorococcaceae cyanobacterium | reverse complement strand
GCCCTGCACACTGGCCACGTCCCGCACCCGCCGCAGCAGCCGGTTGGCGATGCGCGGCGTGCCGCGGCAGCGGCGCGCCACCTCCAGCGCCGCCTCCCCATCCAGGAGCACGTCCAGCAGGCCCGCCGCCCGCAGCACGATCGCCTGCAGGTCCTCCAGTCCGTAGAACTCCAGCCGCTGGATCAGCCCGAAGCGGTCGCGCAGCGGTGAACTCAGCGCCCCGGCCCGGGTGGTGGCCCCCACCAGCGTGAACGGGGCGATCGGCAGGCTGCGGGTGCGGGCGGTGCTGCCCTTGCCCACCATCAGATCGAGGCGGAAGTCCTCCATCGCCGGGTAGAGCAGCTCCTCGGCCACCCGGTTGAGGCGGTGGATCTCGTCGATGAACAGCAGCTCCCGCGGCTGCAGGTTCACCAGCAGGCCGACGATGTCGCGGGGACGCTCCAGGGCGGGAGCACTGGTGATGCGGCAGCGCACCCCCAGCTCCTCGGCCAGCACCAGGGCCATGGTGGTCTTGCCCAGGCCCGGCGGGCCGTAGAGCAGCACATGGTCGAGGGCCTCGTCGCGGGCCCGGGTGGCCTCCACGGCGATGCTCAGCACCTGCTTGAGCTCGCTCTGGCCGATGTAGTCGGCCAGCCGCCGCGGCCGCAGCGAGTCCTCCCGCAGGACCGGCGCCTCCAGCTCCTGAAGCTCATCCACCGGGGCCGGATCCACCAGGCGTCCCCGGGCCGCGGCCGGCGCCGGGCTCGACGCTGCCGTGCTGGACGGTGCAGCGCTGGACCGTGCAGCGCTGGACCGTGCAGCCCCGCGGCGGTCCTGGCCTTGCGGTCCGGAGGAAACGATCGCCATGGGTGGAGGGTACCGGCCCCTGCCTAGGGTCGGGAGTTGAACACGCGCACGGCGGCACCGGGGGACCAATGGCCAAGGGCGGCACCAAGAAGCTCGCCGCCAGGGCCCAGCGGGACGCCGCCAACCGCCTGCTGGCCGACAACCGCTTCGCGCGGCACCAGTACGAGATCCTCGACACCGTCGAGTGCGGCATCGAGCTGCTGGGCACGGAGGTGAAGTCGATCCGGGCGGGCCAGGCGAACCTGCGCGACGGCTTCTGCCTGATCCGCGACGGCCAGCTGCAGCTGCACAACGTGCACATCTCCCCCCACAGCCACGCCGGCGCCTACTTCAACCACGACCCGCTGCGGGTGCGGAAGCTGCTGGCCCACCGCCGCGAGATCGACAGGCTGCGCGTGGCCCTGGAGCAGAAGGGCCTCACCCTGATCCCCCTCAACCTCCATCTCAAGGGCTCCTGGATCAAGGTGACCCTGGGCCTGGCCAAGGGCCGCAAACTGCACGACAAGCGCCAGGAGGAGCGGCGCAAGGAGATGGCGAAGGAGACCCGGGCCGCGATCGCCCGCTACTGAGGCTCCCCGGGCGGTGGGGGTTCGGCTGGGGGCTCCTGGGACGGCTGGCCCTCGGCCGGGCCCTCCGGGGGGGGCTCGCCAGACGTCGGCGGCTGCGGAATGTCGCCCGGACCGGGCACCGGCGGTGGCGGCTGGGGCGCCGGGGGATCGGCGCGCACCGAGAGCGTCACCACGCCCGGCGCGACGCCCTCATTGATCACCAGCAGCTGCAGCGGCGCCCGGTTCTCCGGCCCCAGGCTCACCACCCGCAGCGGGCCGCGGCCCTCCAGCAGGGTGCCGTCGGCGGCGAACACGCTCATCTGCATCAGCGGCGAGCCGTTCACCCCCAGCACCAGGGTGTGGCCGTCGGGCGGGCGCACCGGAAACAGCCGCCCGCCGCCCGCCGCCACCGAGGCGCTGCGCACCTCGGTCTGCAGGGGCCGGGCCTGGATCGCCTCGATCTGCAGGTTGGCGAGGCTCTGCTCGGCGGCGGCATACCAGAGCTGGCGGAAGGGCTCCGGCGGCAGGGACGTGCCGGAGCGCCCCGGCAGCAGGCTCTGGGCATTGGCCGACACCAGCTGGCGCAACACCGGCCCGCTCAGCCCCTGCGACTCCAGCTGGCCCTGTCGGCGCTCCCAGTCGGCGTTGCCGTAGCGGCCCAGCCGCTGGCGCAGGGCCAGGGGCAGCTGCTCCACCCGCACCAGCCACTCCTGGGCCAGCTCGTTCCACGCCTGGCGCAGCGGCGCGTCCGCGGCGGCATCGCTGGGCAGCCGTCCGCCCCGCTCCGGGAAGCGCTCCAGCAGGCTGGCGTCCACCAGCTTGAGGAACCAGGCCCGGTCCACCTGCATGGCCCGCAGGCGGTTGAGCAACTGCTGGCGCTGGTTCACCTCCTCCTGGGGCAGGCTGGTGGGGAGCTGCAGGGCCACATCGGGGGTGCTCGGCTGCTGGCTCGTGCCCCGGCTCAGCCACCACCAGCCCAGGGCGGTGCCGACCACGGCCGAGAGCACCAGGGCCATCACCACCGGCCAGACGCTGCCCTCCACCTGCTCCTCGCGATCCTCCCCACGAAGACGGCGGCCGCCCGCCGTCCTGGAGGTGCGCAGGGAATGGAGGGGGGGCAGTTCCGGCGGCGGCGCGGCGGCCGGCTCGGACGGCGTCCAGGCCGGCGGCACCTGCAGGGACGGCGGCAGGGGCGAGGGCGGCAGGGGAGAAG
>JBATEO010000050.1:0-21395 GCA_049664045.1 Prochlorococcaceae cyanobacterium | reverse complement strand
GAGCTGGAGCTGTGGCTGGTGCAGCGCGCCGCCGCGCCGGCCCTGGAGCCACGCGTGACGGTGAGCATCAGCCCCGGCCAGCGGCCGGAGGCCATGGAAGCCACAGCCCTGCATGAGCTCGGCCATGCCTTCGGCCTCTGGGGCCACAGCGACGACCCCGCCGATGCCATGGCGGCGGTGCCGGGGCCCGCGCCGGTGCGAGGCCTCAGCCCGCGCGACCGGGCCACGGTGCAGTGGCTGCAAGGGCAGCCCGGTCTCAGCTCCAGCCCCTGAGCGGAGGACGGCTGGCGCGGACGACCAGGGCGGCCAGGAACACCAGCAGCTGCACGATCACCACACAGGGGCCGGAGGGCAGGTTGAAGGCACCGGAGGCCATCAGTCCGATCAGCCCGCAGGAGGCGCCGATGCCGCTGGCCAGGGGCAGATAGGTGGCGAAGCTGCCGCTGATCAGGCGGGCGGAGCAGGCGGGAATCACCACAAAGGCACTGATCAGGAGCACCCCCACAGCCTTGATCGAGAGGGCCACCACGACCGCCAGCACCACCACGAACAAGAGCCGCTGCCGGCCCACCGCCACCCCCTGGCTCACCGCCAGGCCGCGGTCGAGGCTCACCAGGATCTGACTGCGGCGGGTGAGCAGCAGGTAGCTGAGCACCCCCGCCAGCAGCACGGCCTGCAGGGCCAGATCCCCCCAGGACACCGCCAGGATGTCGCCGAAGAGCAGCTGCTCGAGGCTGCCGGCCCGGGCCGAGAGCAGCCGCAGCAGCACCACGGCGATCGCCAGCGACGAGGAATAGACGATGTTGAGCAGGGCGTCGCTGGGCAGCTGGCTGCGCTCCACCAGCTGGGCCACCACCAGGGCGAACAGCACCGCGAAGGGGATCAGCACCAGGGTGGGCTCCACCCCGAGCAGCACCCCCAGGCTGATGCCCAGCAGGGCGGAATGGCCCAGGGCGTCACTGAAGAAGGAGAGCTGACGCAGAACGGCCACGCTGCCCAGCAGGCCACCCAGGGATCCGCTCAGCAGGCCGGCCACCAGGGCCCGCTGCATGAAGGGAAAGCGCAGCAGCTCCAGCCACTCGGGCGGCGGCAGGGTCATGGGTGGGGAGGAGCCGCAGGCGGGGCCACCGCTGGAGGAGGCACAACGGCACCGGAATCCTGGTGGTGATGGTGGTGATACGGCACGTAGCCGCGGCCATAGAGCCTCTCCAGCTGGGCCGGAGAGAGGGCGACCTCGGGACTGCCCTGGCAGCGCAGGCTGCGGTTGAGGCAGAGCACGCGATCACAGGTGCGCCGCACCATCTCCAGGTCGTGGGAGATCTGGAGCACCGCCCAGCCCTCGCTGCGGCGCAGGTCGAAGAGCAGGCGCAGGAACTGCTCGGAGGCCTGGGGATCCAGACCCGCCTGGGCCTCATCGAGCACCAGCAGGCGCCGGGGGCGCACCACGCAGAACGCCAGCAGCACCCGCTTCCACTGCCCGGTGGACAGCTCGCTGATCAGGCGAGCAGCCAGATCAGCGCAGGAGGTGCGCTCCAGGGCGGCGCCCACGGCGGCCCGGCGCTCCCGGCGGCCCGCCCAGGGCAGGCGCAGCCCGCTGGGTTCCCAGCCCAGGCCCACGAACTCCGCCACGGTGAGGGGAAACCTCCCCCGCACGCTCACCTGCTGGGGCAGATAGGCCACCTGGGCGCGCACGGTGGCGGGCAGCCGCCCGTGGGAGGAGAGGGGGGCTCCCAGCACCCGCACGCTGCCGGCCTGATGGGGCAGGATGCCGAGCACGGCCTGCACCAGCGTGCTTTTGCCGGCGCCATTGGGACCCACCAGGGCCGTGTCCGTCTCCGCGGCCAGGCGGAAGCTAACGTTCTCGACCGCAGGGCGCTCGCGGCCCGCGGCGCCCCAGCCCACGGTGAGGCTCTCCACCTCGAGCACCACGTCCGGGTTGGCTGCGGAACCCTGGCCGGCCGTGGAGTCGCGGGGAGTGGCGGGGCCTGGGCCGGACTTGACGGTGGGAACCGTTTTCAGCATCACGTCAGGCTAGGGGTGCGGCGGTCCCGTCTCACTCCCGTCTGGGCGCCCCGCGGCGCCCGGCCAGCACCTGCTGCACCTGCCGCCAGCTCACTCCGTGATGGGCCAGGGCCACCTGCAGATGGAACACCAGGTCGGCCGCCTCGCCGGCGATCTCGTCGGCGAGGCCGTCCTTGCAGGCCATCACGAACTCGGCGCTCTCCTCGCCGATCTTCTTGAGGATGCGGTTGTCGCCACCCTCCAGGAGCCTGTTGGTGTAGCTGCCGGGCTCGGGGTGATCCCGGCGGCTCTCGATCACCCGCATCAGCTCGGTGCAGACATCGGCCGGCGGCGGCGGCGCAGCGGCACCACCGGCGGTGGGCTGGGGGCCCTCCTCGTAGAAGCAGCTGCGGGCGCCGGTGTGGCAGGCCACGTCACCGGCCTGCTCCACGCTGAGCAGCAGCACATCGGCGTCGCAGTCGTAGCGCAGGCTCCGCAGGGTCTGGATGTGACCGCTGGTGGCGCCCTTGTGCCAGAGCTCCCGGCGGGAGCGGCTCCAGTAATGCACCTCGCCGCTCGCCAGGGTGCGCTCGATCGCCTCCCTGTTCATCCAGGCCACCATCAGCACGGCGCCGTCCAGCCAGTCCTGGGCCCCCGCCGGGATCAGGCCGGCCTCGTTGAAGCGCAGGGCGGCGATGAAAGCCGGATCGTGGGTGTGGGCGGGCGGGCGGGCCGGATCCGGTGGCTGGAATGATGCTTGCAAGGCCCTGGCGCTGCCGCTGCCTCGATCTTCCCCCATGTCCTCACCGGTCCACAGCTGCAGCAAGACCTTCAGCGGCTACCCCTGCACCCACCGCCAGTGGCGCCATGCCGGTCATTGCCGCTTCGTGCACGGCTACAGCCGCAGCTTCAGCTTCTGGTTCCGGGCCACCGCCCTCGACGAGAACGGCTTCGTGGTGGACTTCTCCGGGCTGCGCGAGCTGGAGCGGCGCCTGGCGGAGCAGTTCGACCACACCTTCCTGGCCAGTGCCGATGATCCCCTGCTGCCCACCTGGTGGCAGCTGCACGAGCAGGGCGCCCTCAATCTGCGGGTGATGGCCAACGTGGGCATGGAGACCAGCGCCGAGCTGGTGTGGGGCTGGGCCAACGAGCTGCTGCTTGCGCGCGATGGCGGGCGCACCTGCTGCTGGAGAAGCGAGGCCCGGGAAAACGAGAAGAATGCGGCCTGCTACGAAGCACTGCCGGCCTGGTTCGATGCCGGGTTCTGAGCCGGGTTCTGAGCCGGGTCCTGGCGTCTCCCGAAGTGCCTGAACCTGGCCGGTGGCCCTGCGCAGAGGAAAAGCCCTCGGACGCCAGGCGCCCGAGGACAACGCTTCATGACTTGACCCGCCCCATCCTGAGCGGACCGATCCAACGTCCCGGAGCACCGATCGTGACCGGACCCAACAGCAGTGCGGTCGGGGGTGGGGCGGCCTGCGGAATGGGAATACGGAATGGGAGTACAGCAACTGCCACTCATTCGCAACTGGCTGGTGAAAATCACACCTCAGGAAGCCTGCAGGCAGCGGGCAAGGCGTGTATCATTTCTTACAACAAGCCATGGTTGCCTGTGCGGCATTCAGATCAGCACGCGGATCTCCATGCCGATCAGCACGTGGATCAACACGCGGACGACAACGTGCAGCGGGCACGCTGACACCAATGATCAGCGCTCGCTTCTGTCATCAGTTCCAGGGCGCAAGCAGCACGCCTTGCGCACAACCAACTCAGCTCCTTCAGCCTTCGCTTCCCCATCCCGATGATCTCCACCGGCAGCTCCACCCCCGCCACCATCAGCGTCAGCGCCGGTCCGGCCGGCCGGGCCATGGCCCAGCCCATGGAAGCGGCGCTGCTGGAGGCGCTGCAGCAGCACCTCACCATGGAACGCAAGGCCAGCGCGGCCTACTTCGCCATGGCCATCTGGTTCGCCGAGCGTGAACTGCGCGGTTTCGCCCATTTCTTCAAGCACGAATCCGGCGATGAGCAGGAGCATGCCGGCACCTTCGCCGACTACCTGATCGCCCGGGGGCAGACGGTGGTGCTGCAGGACATCCCGGCGCCCGCCCAGGCCTGGCAGTCGCCCGAGGAGATCCTGGCGGCCTCCTTCCAGATGGAGGCGGATGTCACCACCTCGCTCCAACAGATGTACGCCATGGCGGAGCGGGCGGGTGACACCCGCACCACCGTGTTCCTCGACCCCCTGGTGGACAACCAGGTGAACTCCGAGAACACCTTCGCCCATGTGCTGGGCCGGGTGCGCTTCGCCCAGAACCAGCCGGCGGCGCTGCTGATCATCGACGGCGAGCTCAGCGACGGCAAGCACGACCCGGCCAAGCTGGCCTGAGGCCTCAGACCGGGCCCGGTGGAGCAGGGGTCGTGATCGCTCGGTTCAGTTCAGTTGCCCGGCAATGTCCTGTTGCAGCTGGCGGGCCCAGGCGCTCAGGCGCTCATCGGTGAGATCGGGCTCGCTGTCCTCATCGATCGGCAGGCCGCAGAAGCGGCCGTTGATCACACTTTTGGATTCGTTGAAGGTGTAGCCATCGATCGGCACGCTGCCCACCATCCGGGCGCCGGCCGCCTCGAAGGCGCGGTAGAGCTCCTCCATGGCATCACAGAAGTAGTCGCCATAACTGGAGGAATCGCCCAGGCCCAGGATCGCCACCGGCTTGCCGGCCAGGCCGATCTCAGGAATGTCCTCCACATAGGTGTCCCATGCGGTGCCGGAGCGCAGCGAATCGGCGCCGGTGTTCCAGGTGGGCACACAACAGATCATCCCGTCGACAGCGCAGAAATCCTCTGCGGATGCGAGGGAATCCACGTCCCGCACGTGAGTGTTGCCGCCCAGCAATGCCGCCAGTCGCTGGGCGATGTCCTCGGTCTTGCCGGTGGAGGTGGCGTAGAAGATCGTGAGCGTCATGGCTCTCCGGATGCCGCACCGGTCTAACGATGCAAGGCCCTCCCGCAGTCGGCACCGGGCACGCTCACGGGTGACCGGGATCACGACCCAAGGTGGGATCTGGCGCAGTCCCAGCGAGGGCCCTGGCATGGGAGATCGAGGCAGTGAGCTCTAGAGTGTGATCAGAAATCCTGGAACCGATGCCGCTCAGTCTGGCTCCGGAACGCCGCGTCATCCGCGTCGAATCGCTTCCTCCCCAGCCCAGCCTCAGGGGCCGGCTCGTGGCCATGGGCATCAGGCCCGGAACCGAGGTGGAAGTGCTGCGGCGCGGCAAACCCGGCGGCATCATGCATGTGGCCTGCGGGATCATGGAATTCATGATCCGCCATGAGCATGCCGCTGAGATGGAGGTGAGTTTCTAAAGCAGGCGCCCGCCCTGATACACCACGAGCGCCAGAATCCAGGCCAGAGCGAGTGACCACCCCAGCGACAATGCCGTGAAACCACGGCTCTTCGATTCCTGCAGCTGCGCCGCCACCGTCCCCAGGCAAGGGGTGTAGAGCAGCACGAAGGTCATGAAGCTGAGGGCCTGCAGGGGCGTGATCGCCTGGCTGATCACCCCGCCCAGGTCGGCTTCGCTGGTGGCGTAGATCACCGCCATCGCCCCCAGCAGGATCTCCTTGGCGATGAAGCCGAAGAACAGCGACACGGTGAGGGCCGGATTCATGCCGATCGGCCCCAGCAGCGGCTGAAACAACTGGCCGATGCCGTCGGCGATCGTGTCCCCGGAGCCCTGCACCGCACCGGGCGGCAGGTTGGTGAGCAGCCAGATGCCCGCCGCCCCCACCACGATGAACATGCGCGTGGTGACCAGGAAATTGAGCATCGAGGTCCAGCCGCGCCGCAGGATCGTGGACAGGCTCGGTGCCCGGTAGGGGGGCAGTTCGAGGATGAAGGCCTCCCGGCTGGGGAAGGCCCGCTTGAACAGCAGGCCGGTGATCACCGCCGCCAGGAAACTGAGCCCATAGAAGCCGAACACCACCAGCCCCGGCGCCCACCACGGCCGCGGGAAGAACACCGCCGCCATGAAGATGAACACCGTGAGGCGGGCCTGGCAGAGCGAGAAGGGAATGCAGAGCATCGCCAGCAGGCGCATGCCGGGGTCGCGGATCACGCGGGTGCCCATGATCGAGGGCACGTTGCAGCCGAACCCCATTACCTGCAGCACGAAGGCCCGGCCATCGAGCCCCAGCCAGCGCATCAGGCCATCCATCAGGAAGGCGGCGCGGGGCAGGTAGCCGGAGTCCTCCACCACCGCCATGATCACGTAGAAGAGGAAGATGATCGGCAGGAAGGTGGCCACGGTGCTCACCCCCAGCCACACGCCGTCCACCAGGAAGCCGCGCAGAAACTCCGGCGTGCCCAGCGCGGCCAGCAGCGGTTCGAGCAGGGCCGCCTGAATCCGGTCGAACAGGCTGCCCAGCAGATCCTGCAGCGGCGTGCCCAGCGCATAGAGCAGCTGGAACATGGCCATCACGATCAGCAGGAAGGCCAGCAGGCCCACCACCGGGTGCATCAGCAGGCGGTCGGCCCGGCGGGTGCCGCTGTTGATCAACTGCTCCGGCAGGGTCACGGCGGCGGCGGCCAGGGCTTCGGCCCGGGCATCGACATCCTCCTCACCCGCCCTGGGCCCGCCGGCGCTCCTGGCCCGGTCGCCCGCCTCGAGCCGCTCGCCGAGCTGGTGCACGGCGTCGATGAGTTCATGGATGCCCTGCCTGCGCTTGGCGCTGATCGGCAGCAGCGGCAGGCCCAGCTCGGAGCCGAGGCGCTGGTGGTCGATGCCGATTCCCAGCTGGCGCGCCTCATCGCTCATGTTCAGCGCCACCACCATGGGGATGCCTAGCTGGCGCAGCTGCAGCACGAAGCGCAGCTGGTTGGTGATCTGACTGGCGTTCACCACCACCAGCAGGATGGAGGGAGGTGTGTGGCGCAGGAAACGCTGCACGATCGCCTCGTCCTCGCTGCTGCCGCTGAGGTCGTGGATGCCGGGCAGATCCACCAGGGTGTAGCGCTGAGCGCGCCGGTCCGCCGGCATCCCCCCGCGCAGCAGCTCCACGGTGAGCCCAGGCCAGTTGGCGATCTGGGCATTGCCGCCCGTGAGGCGGTTGTAGAGGGTGGACTTGCCGGTGTTGGGCATGCCCACCAGCGCCACGGTGAGGTCGGCGGCCTCTGCATTCGCCCCACCCTCCGCGGTAGCCATCTCGCCATGGCAGCCCAGCGTGCTGGTGCAGAGGCGATGCCAGCCCTCGCCGCGTCGGTTCATGGCGCGATCACTGACCGCCATAGGTGGTCATGCCCGCCTTCACGTGGGCGAGCGCGCTGCCCTCGAGGAACTGCTGATCGAGCAGCAGCAGGGCGGCGCTGTTGTCGCCGGCCAGGCGAAGCCGCTTGAGCACGAAGCGGGCCTCGGCCTCCTCCTGGATCTGCTCGTTCACGAACCAGTCGAGCATCGCCGAGGCACTGCGCTCGCCGGCGTCCTCGGCCAGGGAGTAGAGGCGGTTGATCGAGGCGGTGACCTGCTTCTCCAGCTCGTACACCCGATCGAACAGCTGCTGCACCGACGGCCAGCTGCGCTCCGGAGCCTCGATGGTGGGCAGCTCCACCGGCTCGTCGCAGTCCACCAGGTAGGCGATCATGCGGGCGGCATGGCCCCGCTCCTCGTTGCTCTTCTCGAGCATGTACTGCGAGAACCCGGCGAGGTCCTTCTCCCGCAGCCAGATCGACATCGCCAGGTAGGTGTGGCTGGCCTGGAATTCGGAGGCGAGATGGAGGTTGATGGCCTGGGTGAGCTCTTTCATTCGGTGCGCGGACGGGTCGTCAGGCAGTGAGGCGGGCCATCCCCATCCATAGGCCCGCGGCCTGCCCGCCACCCCGGAAGAAAGCCTGAAGAGAGCGTGCCCGAGGGCACAAGGCGGCGTGTCCTCCGGCGGGAGGTCCCTGGCTGTGACCGGGCTGTGACTGGGCTGTGACTGAGCGGGGGCGGGGCGGTGCCGATGGTCACGCGCCTTGGTGCAATCGGATCGGCCGGGGCAGGGCACGGCCTCCACACTGACGACCTGGCCGCTCTGATCCCGATGGAACCCGCCAAACCCGCGACCCTGGAGCGCACGCTGCAGCTCACCCAGCTGCGGGACTGGTGCATGCAGCGGCTCTCGACGCTGTCGCTGGAATGGCGGATGGGCGACGCCCGAGCCCTCACGGCCGAACATCTCGAGGCGCTGGAGGTGGTGGACGCCCACCGCACGCTCTGGATGACGATCGAGGCGGATCCCTGAGAATCGGGCCTCAGCTCAACCGCCGCCGCGCCAGCAGGCCATGGCGGGGGGCCAGCACCATCACCAGCAGAAACTGCAGGGTCTGCACCACCACGATGCAGCCGGCCGTGGAGGCATCGAGCCAGTAGCTGGCGTAGATGCCCAGCACGGTGGCGCTCACGGCGGAGAGCACCGCCAGAGCGGTCATGCGGTCGAAGCGGTCGGTGAGCAGGTAGGCGGTGGCGCCCGGGGTGACCAACATCGCCACCACCAGGATGATGCCCACGGTCTGCAGGCCGGCCACGGCAGTGAGGCTCACCAGGGTGAGCAGCAGATAGTGCAGGGCGCCGGTGTTCAGCCCGATCGAGCGGGCATGGCTGGGATCGAAGCAGAACAGCAGCAGATCGCGGCGCAGCACCAGCAGCAGCGCCAGACAGACGAGGCTGATCAGCACCGTCTGCAGCAAGTCGGCGTCGGTGATGCCGAGCAGGTTCCCGAACAGGATGTGGAACAGGTCCACACTGCTGCGTACCTTGGAGATCAGCACCAGCCCCAGGGCGAAGAAGCCGGTGAACACCAGCCCGATCACCGTGTCTTCCTTCACCCGGGTGTGCTGCTTGATCACGCCGATCACCCCCACCGAGCCCACCCCGAACACGAAGGCGCCCAGGGCATAGGGCAGGCCCAGGGCGTAGGCAATCACCACGCCGGGCAGCACCGCGTGGGACACCGCGTCCCCCATCAGCGCCCAGCCCTTGAGGGTCATGAAGCACGACAGCACCGCGCAGACCACTGCCACCACCGCGCCCACGACCAGGGCCCGCTGCATGAAGACCATCGTCATGGGCTGCAGCAGGGGGGCCAGCAGGGCGTCCATCAGCTGTGCTGAGCGGTGGGAGCGGCGGCGCTGAAGGTACGCAGCAGGTTGGCCTGGGTGAACACCTCGGAGGTGTCGCCGTAGGCCAGGACGGTGCGGTTGATCAGCACCACCCGGTCGCAGAAGCTGGGGATCGACTCCAGGTCGTGGGTGGCCAGCAGGACGGTGGCCCCCTGGTCGCGCAGCTCGATCAGCAGGTCGATGATCAGCCGCTCGGTGCTGATGTCCACGCCGCTGAAGGGCTCGTCGAGCAGCAGCACCCGTGCCCCCTGGGCCAGGGCCCGGGCCAGGAAGGCTCGCTTGCGCTGGCCGCCGGAGAGGGCGCCGATCTGACGGTCCCGCAGGGGCCAGAGGTCAACGCGCTCCAGCGCCAGCCGCACCCGGCGCCGGTCCTCGTCCGACGACCAGCGCAGAGGCCCCATGGCGCCGTAGCGGCCCATCATCACCACGTCCCACACGCGGATGGGGAAGTCCCAGTCCACCTGCTCGCTCTGGGGCACGTAGGCCACCATCTGCTCGCGCTGGGCCTGGCGCAGGCCGCAGCCGCCGATGCGGATGCTGCCGCTGCTGGGTTTGAGGAAACCCATCAGCGCCTTGAACAGGGTCGATTTGCCGGCCCCGTTCATGCCCACCAGGGCGCAGATGCTGCCCGAGCTCAGCTCCAGGCTCACATCCACCACCGCCGGCCGGCCGTTGTAGCCCACGGTGAGCTTCTCAACGGCGATGCCGGGCGCCTGGGCCGGGGCGGCGGCGGGGCCATGCCCGCTTCGGCGATCAGAGCTGGTCATCGGCACGCAGACCCTCCACCAGAGTCTTGGCGTTGTGGCGCAGCATGTCGAGATAGGTGGGGGCCGCACCGTCGGGACGGGAGAGGGAATCCACGTAGAACACCCCCCCGAAGCGGGCGCCGGTCTCCTCGGCCACCCGCCGCTGGGGGCGGTCGTCGACGGTGCTCTCGCAGAACACGGCCGGCACCTGCCGCTCACGCACGGTGCGGATCACCCGCTCCATGCGCTGGGGGGTCACCTCCATCTCGGCGTTCACCGGCCAGAGGTAGGCCTCCTCCAGGCCGTAGTCCGCCGCCAGATAGCTCAGGGCCCCCTCACAGGTCACCAGCAGGCGGCGCTCCTCGGGCACCGCCGCCAGCTGCTCCCGCAGCTCGGTGTGGAGGGCCTCCAGCTCAGCGGTGTAGTCGGCGGCGCAGCGGCGGTAGGTGTCGGCGTTGGCGGGATCGAGGCGGATGAAGGCGTCGCGGATGTTGGCCACGTAGAGGCGCGCCAGCCGCGGCGACATCCAGGCGTGGGGATTGGGCTTGCCGGCGGCGGCATCGGCACTGATCGGGATCACCTCCACCCCCTCGCTCACCACGGCCCGCTCCGCATCCCTGGCGTTGTCGAGGAAGCGCTGCGCCCAGAGCTCCAGGTTCAGGCCGTTCACCAGCACCAGCTGGGCATCCTGGGCCCGTCGCAGGTCGCTGGGGGTGGGTTCGTAGCCATGGATCTCGGCCCCCGGCCGGGTCACCGACTCCACCCGCAGCTGGCCGCAGGCCACCTCGGAGGCCATGTCGGCCAGCACCGTGAAGCTGGTGAGCACCAGGGGCTGCCCCTCCCCTGCGCCGCTGCCATCCGCCCGCGGACCGGCACCGGGGCTGCCGCAACCGGCCAGCAGCAGGGCCAGCAGGGCAGCAGCCCATCCGGTCTTGCGGGGACCGCGGCGGTACGGAAACGGACTGGCCAAGGGACAGACGGGGCTGGGGCGGTGACGGGAGCGGGCACGGTCGGCCGATGTTGACGCTAGGGCGCTGTCGTCAGGGAAGGCCCCCGCCTGGCATCACCCCACCTCAGGCCCCGAAAGCCCGGCGCAGCTCGTCGCCGTTGCGGCGCATCACGCGCAGGTAGGTGGCGGGATCGAGGGCGTCCTGCTCGGAACCGGTTTCCAGCGGATCGAACACGCTGATGCGCACCCCGAGGTCGCGGGCCAGGGCATTGAAGGAACGGGTACCCTCCTGGGGTTCGCTCAGCAGCGCCCGCAGGTCGCTGCGCGCCACGATCTCGCTCACCCGGCGCAGGTCGGCGGGGGTGGGATTGACCTCGGGCACGTCCACCACGAACTCAGCCAGAAGGCCATAGCGCTCGGCGAAGTACGGAGCGAAATCGTGGAAGGCCACGAAGGTCTTGCCCCGGAAGGGCTCCAGCTGGCTGGCGAGGCTGGCGTCCAGCTGGCGCAGCTCGGCGATGTAGGCCTCGGCGTTGCGGCGGTAGCCATCGGCGCAGCTGGGGTCGGCCTCCACCAGTCCGTCGCGGATGGTCTCCACCTGCTGCACGGCGCGCTGGGGATCGAGCCAGATGTGGGGGTTCACCGGCCCATGGCTGTGGCCGTGATCGTGGCTGTCCTCATGGTCGTGGCCATCGCCGTGGCCGCCGTCGTCGCTCGTGATCGTGGCCACCCCGCGGCTGCTGTCGATCACCGTGAGCTCGGCGTTCTCCACGGAGGCCACCAGCTTGTCGAGAAAGTCCTCCATCTCCAGGCCGTTCTTCACCAGCACCCGGGCCTGGCGCAGGGCCACCAGATCGCCGGGGCGCGACTGGAAGTCGTGGGGGCCGGTGCCCGGCGGGATCAGGGACGTGACCTCGGCACAGTCGCCAGCCACCGCCCGGGTGAACAGGGTGATCGGCAGGAAGGTGGTGACCACCTTGAGATCGCCGCTGGCCTGTGCATCCGGGCGGCCCGCGGCGCCCGGCCCGTTGGCCGGCCCGCAGGCGGCCAGCAGCAGACCCAGGGCCGAAACGGCCAGCAGCAACCGCCGGGGGGCGGCACGCAACGGAGCGGCAAACGGAGACGGCATGGAACGGCGACGGGCGCGAGGGGCCATGAAGCAAGCGGCTGACCGGGATGCGGACGGCAGGACTCCACAGCCAGGCGCCAGCTTAATCGAGAATGATTCCCAGAATGATTCGACTCTGATGAGCAGTGAGCTGTCCTCCAGCCCTGGCCTGCGCCCCGGCGATGCCCGCGCCGCCCGTGCGGACAGGGCCGCGATCGTGGTGGTGGGAGCCGGCCTCCAGGCTCTATTCCTGCTCTCTGTGCCCAGCGGCTGCGTCAGCTGGAGCTGGCGGGTGACTGGCCCGTGCTGACTGACCCCCGAACTGCGCTGGCCCCGCGCAGGGGTGTTCGTGATGGGCGGCCTCGGCACCCTGCACCTCGGGCCAGCGGCCGCCACCGTCTTCTGTCGCCGGGAGGGCGCACGCCGGATCCCGGCGGGGCTGCTGCACCGTGCACTCCAGGCGCACCGCTGACTCCAGGCGCACCGCTGAGCCCCGGCCCACCGCCGCGCCCCGGGCCGCATCCCGGTGTGAGCGGTGCAGAATCCCCCACGGCGAATCCGGAGCGATGGCGTTCAACGTTCTGACGCGCCTCAACACCGCCTGGGCCCTCTTCCAGGGTCTGCTGCTGGAAGCGCTGCCGTTCCTGCTGATCGGAGTGCTGATCGCCTCGCTGGCGCGCTGGTTCAGCCCCGGCGGCGCCTGGCTGCGGCGCCTGCCCGCCCACCCCGTCGCCGGGCCGCTCACCGGGGCAGCCCTCGGCTTCGCCCTGCCCGCCTGCGAATGCGGCAACGTGCCGGTGGCCCGGCGCCTGCTGGTGGGAGGGGCGCCGGTGGGCACCGCCCTGGGGTTTCTGTTTGCTGCCCCGGTGCTCAACCCGATCGTGCTCGCCAGCACCTGGGCGGCCTTCCCCGATCAGCCCTGGCTGCTGCTGGCCCGGCCCCTGGGGGCCGTGCTGGTGGCCCTGGGGCTGGCGCTGCTGCTGCGGCTGCTGCCTGAGGCCGACCTGCTGCGCACCGACCTGCTCGAGGAGCGCCGCCTCAACCAGCCCCTGGCCAGCGTCAGCCTGCTGGAGCGCCGTGCCGGCGTGATCGGCCTCAGCGAGGACGCCGCGCCCACCCTGCCCAGCCTGCCCGCCCCCACCTGGCGGGAGGTGCTTCAGCACGGCAGCCGCGAATTTCTCAAACTGGCCCTGCTGCTGGTGGCCGGCTGCGCCGTGGCGTCCCTGGTGCAGGCCCTGCTGCCACGCCAGTGGCTGCTGGCGGTGGGGTCGGCGCCGACCCTCTCGGTCGTGGCCCTGATGCTGCTCAGCCTGGTGCTGTCGGTGTGCTCCAGCGTGGATGCCTTCCTCGCCCTCGGGTTCGCCGCCCAGGTCACCCCGGGGGCCCTGCTCGCGTTTCTGCTGCTGGGTCCGGTGATCGACATCAAACTGGTGGGCCTGCTGGGCATGCTCTTCCGCGGCAAGGGGCTGCTGCTCACCTCCGCAGGCGCGGGGCTGCTGGTGCTGTTGATCGGTCAGTGGGTGAACCTGTGGCGGCTCTGACGCGTGGCGCGGCCCTGGCCCTCTGGGCCGTGGTGCTGCTGCAGAGCAGCGTGGACGGCCGGCTGGATCTGCTGCTGCGGGCCGCCTTCCACCCGCTGGTGAGCGCGGCCGGCGGCGTGCTGCTGATCCTGGCGGTGGCGCAGGTGCTGGCTGGGTTGCGCACCTGGGGCCGCGAGCCCGACCCCGCCAGCCGCCAGGAACGACGCCTGAGCGCCGCCACGGCCGCCATCGCCGCCCTGGTGATCGCCCTGCCACCCAACCCGTCCTTTGCCGATCTGGCCAGTCAGCGGCCGGCCGACGACACCGCCAGCGAAACCCTGAGCTTCGTGCTGCCACCGGCTCAGCGCAGCCTCACCGACTGGGTGCGGATGCTGCGCAGCCAGCCCGATCCCCAGCTGTTCGACGGCGATCCGGTGCGCATCAGCGGCTTCGTACTGCCGATGCCCGACGGTCCGCCCCAGCTGGCGCGGCTGCTGGTGCGCTGCTGCCTGGCGGATGCCACCCCGGTGGGACTGCCGGTGCGCTGGCCCGCCGGCGACCCCCTGCCCCGGGCCGACCAGTGGCTGGCCATCGAAGGGCGCATGGTGGTGGACGACCGGCGCCTGGTGGTGGTGCCCGAGCGCATCCAGCCGATCCCCCGCCCGGCACGCCCCCTGGAGCCCTGACAGCTCCCCTGACACCCCCCTCCTCCCCAACCCATGAGCCGGTTTGGCGCCTTCCCCGCACCCGCACCCGCCCGCCCCCTGGTGCTGGCACTGGGCCTGCCGGCCCTGCTGGCGTTGCTGCAACAGCAGGTGCTGCTGCGTCAGCCGCCACGGCTGGAGGCATTGCGCAACGCTGCGGCCAGTTCTGGACCGGCGGCGCTGAAGGCCCGCTTCAGCCGGCCGATGCTGGCGGCCAGCCTGCAGCGGGGCAGCCGCCTGGAGCCCCCCCTCAGCCACCGCTGGCTGGGCAACGGCAGCGGCCTGCTGCTCAGCCTCGAGGAGGGCCAGCGGGTGGAGGCGCCGCTGCGGCTGGAGCTGGGCGGCCAGGATCAGCGGGGCCTGGGGCTGCCCGCCAGCCGGTGGCTCTGGGATCCGCGGCCGCGGGTGGTGGCGGTGGTGGACGTGGCCGCTGGCGAGCAGGTGCAGCTGCGCGACCACGACGGGGGCTGGCGGCCGATCAGTCCGGTGTGGCCGGAGATTCCCCAGCTCCTGCCACTGGGGGATGGCTCCGGGGTGGTGGCGGCCAGCCGCCAGAGCGACGGCCAGCTGCGGCTGTGGCGCATCCGGCTGACCCAGCACAACCTGCGGCCGGCGGAGCGGCCCGCCCGACCGTTGCGCGCCGAGGCCCCGGAGCCGCTGCAGGCCGAGCCGGTGGTGTTCGCCCATCTCAGCAGCAACCGCAATGGAGATCTGCTGATCCAGAGCGGGCAGCTGGAGCCCGGCAGCAGCATCGCCCGGCTGCAGCGTGGCGGGGGATGGCGCTGGCGGCGCCTGCCCTGGAGCGCCAGCGGGCCGATGCAGCTGCTGCCCGAGGGCGGCGCCGTGCTGGTGCCCGACACCGAAGGGCTGCACCTGGAGGCGCTGCCACCCCGGCCGCCCCAGCGCCAGACGCTGCCGGGCAGCCGCGATCTGAGCAGCTTCTGTCCCCAGGCCGGCCGGGCCCTGCTGCAGCGACACTGGCCCGATTTCCGCCGCTCGCTGGAACTGGTGGAGCCTGGTCAGCCGCCCCGCCAGCTCTGGCTGGGCGGGCAGGCCCTCGTGGCCAGCGCCTGCAGCCGCAGCGGCGATCGGGTGTGGGCCCTGCTGATGGAGGGCACCGAACGGCCCCTCCTCACCTTGCTGGCCCTGAACCGGCAGGGTGAGGAACTGGGCCGGCGGCGGCTGGAGGGCTGGGAACTGGAGCCCGGCACCGGGCTGCACTGGGACGCCAGCGGAGAGCGGCTGCTGGCGACGCTGCGGCCCCAGGCGCTCGGAGACGCGCCACCGGCACTGGCCCGGGCGGTGCTGATCGACGGCACCAGCCTCGAGCTGGAGCCGCTGGCGGGAGCCGTGAATCAGGCCCAGTGGCTGGTGGCGGGCTAGAACGACCCCCTGCGGTGGCACCGTCCTCCACCCCGGCACCCGTGTCTTCGAAGCTCAGCGCCCGACAGGAACAACTGCTGGAGGCCCTGCGCCGTGCCGAGCACGAGCTGTCGGGCCAGGATCTGCATGCCCGGCTGCGATCCAGCAGCACCCCCATGGGACTGGCCACCGTGTACCGGCATCTGCGCCTGCTGCAGCAGTGGGGGCTGGTGCGGTGCCGTCACCTGCCCAGCGGCGAGGCCCTGTTCGCGCCCACGGAACGGGACGAGCACCACCTCACCTGCGTGGACTGCGGCAGCACCCACCGCCTGGCCCACTGCCCGGTGCACCAGTTGGCGCTCCCCGGCGATGCGCTGAAGGGGTTTCTGCCGCTCTTCCACACCCTGGAATTCTTCGGGCTGTGCCCCGACTGCCAGCGCCGCCAGGGCCGCCTGTCGGCCGAGGCCTGAGCCGCGGCCGCCCTAATCTCTGAGAACGATTCCCGCCGAGCCCATGAGCGCCAGCGTCCGAGCCCAAGGGGTTGATTCAGGGATTGATTCAGGGGTTGATTCCGCTGCCGGCGAGACCGCCGCGGGGGATCCCTCCGGGACGCCCAGGGCTGTGCCAGTCACGATCCTCACGGGCTTTCTGGGCGCCGGCAAGACCACCCTGCTCAACCACATCCTCAGCAACCAGGAGGGCCTCAAGACCGCCGTGCTGGTGAATGAGTTCGGCGAGATCGGCATCGACAACGACCTGATCGTCGCCACCGGCGACGACATGGTGGAGCTGAGCAACGGCTGCATCTGCTGCTCCATCAACGGCGAGCTGCTCGAGGCCGTGTACCGCATCCTCGACCGCCCCGATCCCGTGGACTACCTGGTGGTGGAGACCACCGGCCTGGCCGACCCCCTGCCGGTGGCGATGACGTTCCTGGGCAGCGACCTGCGCGATGCCACCCGGCTCGATTCGATCATCACCCTGGTGGATGCCGAGAACTTCAGCGACGAGCTGCTCGAGGGGGAGGTGGCCCGGGCCCAGATCGTCTACGGCGACATGATCCTGCTCAACAAGTGCGATCTGGTGGCCTCGGATCAGCTCGAGGCCCTGGAGGGGCGGATCCGGGAGATCAAGACCGACGCCCGCATCCTGCGCTCGGTGAAGGGCGAGGTGCCCCTGCCGCTGCTGCTCAGCGTGGGCCTGTTCGAGAGCGACAAGGTGGTGGCCGAGGCGCGGCCGGCCGAGCCGGAGCCCGACCACAGCGGCTGCGACCACGACCACGGCCACTGTGAACACGAGCACGGGCACGGCAGCCACGGCCACCAGGGCCACGCCCAACACGGCCACGCCCATGGTCACCACGCCCACGATCACCACGATCACGGCCACAGCCACGACCACGATCACGATCACGCCAGCCATCCCGACCACGCCGCCATCGAGGGCTTCACCTCCCTTTCCTTCGCGGCCGACGGTCCCTTCGCCCTGCGCAAGTTCCAGAACTTCCTCGACAACCAGCTCCCCCCAGGGGTGTTCCGGGCCAAGGGGATCCTCTGGTTCAACGAGAGCGAGCGCCGGCACGTGTTCCACCTGGCGGGCAAGCGCTTCTCGATTGACGACTCCGACTGGCCCGGCGAGCAGCGCAAGAACCGGATCGTGCTGATCGGCCGCGACCTCGATCACAACCGCCTGCGCAGCCAGCTCCAGGCCTGTGTGGCCAGGGACGCGGGCAGGGGATTCGCCTGATCAGGCCAAAACGGGCTTCGGCGCCGATACTGGCAGGGAGGGTTCCCCGGTTTCAGCCCTCGCTTCACCTCTTTCCTTCCACTCCGGCGCGGACCGGACTGTTCATGCGTTCCTCCACCCTGCGTCCCCTGCTCCTGCCCGCCGCCGTGGGGCTGGGCCTGAGCCTGCTCTCCGCACTGCCGGCCCAGGCCCACGGCCTCGCCGATGCCGGCCTGGGCCACGGCTTCTCCCACCCGATCACCGGTCTCGACCACCTGCTGCTGCTGGTGGGCGTGGGCGGTGTGGCCGCCTACATCAGCAGCTCGGTTCTGCTCTTCGCCCTGGTGGGCGCTGTCGCCGGAGCGGTGCTGGGTTCCCTGGGCGGCGCTCTGCCCAGCGCCGAACTGCTGGCGGCCCTCGCCGTCTCGGCCATGGGGGTGGTGATCCTGGCCAGCCGGCGCAGCGGGCAGGGGCCGAGCCTGGGCCTGATCGGCACCCTGGTGGCCGTGTCCATCGCCATCCACGCCCTGCTCCACGGCCAGGAGGCCAGCGGCACAGCCAGCTGGTGGCTGGGGGCGGCGCTGGCCTCCACCCTGGTGGTGGGCCTGAGCTTCGGCGTGCTGCGCCAGGCCCATGCCCGCTGGACCGTGATGGTGGCGGCCCTGCTCACCGGGGCTGGACTGGTGCTGGCCTTCGTGCCGGCCTGAGCCCTTCGTGGCTGAGCCAGGTTTTCTTGCCTGAGCTCAGTGTTCTTGCCTGAGCAGGTGTTCGTGAATGCCGAACCCGAACGGCCAGATTCGCTACGCCAGCGCTGCCACTCCTGGCTACCGTGAGTCGAGTCACACGCGCGTCATGGCCGAACTGCTGCTGCTCTCGGGCGTTCTTGCGCTGTTCGGCCTGGCCTTCTGGCTCACCACCGACTCTGACGACGACAACGGTGGCGGAGGCATGATGCAGCCGGTTCTGGTGCCCGTGCGGGTTCAGCGCCGCCGCTGAACTGCCTCCATCCGCCCCCCAGGGCCCAGGGAGATCCACTGCTTCTGTCGTGCCAGCACTCCCGCGGCGTGCGGGCATCTGGATTGTCCGGCCACGCTTGCTCGTGTCCGGGGACTGCTCCGATCCTGGGACTGCTCGTATCAAATGTCACCCGATGAGAGCAGATCGGGCACGCTGGGCTGTCTGGGGAAAACCCTAGGTTTGCCTTGATTCAACCCCTCGCAGCCTGCGGCTGGCCTGCCGGTGGCCCTGGGGCGGACGTGAACCCAGCCGCCGGCGCCCCGTGACTGCTTCCCCAGCCTGTCCATGAACGCTTCCCGCCCCCCGGCCCCGCTGCTCGCGGTGCGCGACCTCAGCCGTCAGTTCGGCGGCGGCAGCCCCGCCGTGGACCGGGTGACCTTCGACCTGGGGGAGGGTGAGCTGCTGGCCCTGCTGGGACCCTCCGGCTGCGGCAAGACCACCACCCTTCGCATGATCGCCGGCCTGGAGCGGGTCGATGCCGGCTCGGTGCGGCTGCGGGGCACGCCGATCACCGGCTGGCGTCCGGAGCGGCGAGGCATCGGCCTGGTGTTTCAGGACTACGCCCTGTTTCCCCACCTCACGGTGGCCGAGAACGTGCGCTTTGGCCTGCACCGCTGGCCACGCCAGCGGGCAGCGGACCGCACCGAGGAGATGCTCGAGCTGGTCGGGCTGCACGCCCTGGCCCGCCGCTATCCCCATGAGCTCTCCGGTGGCCAGCAGCAGCGGGTGGCCCTGGCCCGCACCCTGGCGCCGGGGCCTGATCTGGTGCTGCTCGATGAGCCGTTCTCCAACCTCGATGCGGCCATGCGGGTGGAGATGCGCCAGGAAGTGCGCCAGCTGCTGCGGCGGGCGGGGGCGGCGGCGATCCTCGTGACCCACGATCAGGAGGAGGCCATGGTGATGGCCGATCGCCTGGCGCTGATGGAGCACGGGCGTCTGGTGCAGACCGGCAGTCCCGATGTGATCTACCGGCAGCCGGCGAGCGCCTTCGTCGCCTGCTTTCTCGGCCGCTCCAACCTGCTGCGCGGAGAGGCGCACGGATCGGCGGTGGAGACGCCGCTGGGCTGCCTGCCCCTGGCATCACCGGCCCACGGGCCCACCACCATCGCCCTGCGTCCCGAACAGATCCGGCTGGTGGCCGACCCCGAGGCCGCCGCGCTGGTTGAGGTGCGTGAGTTCCGTGGCCACGACCAGATGCTGCGGGTGCGCGTCGATGACACCACCCTGATGGTGATCTGCCCCAATCGGCACTGCCTGCGCGAGGGGGAACGGGTGCGGCTGGAGATCACCGAGAAGGTCGTTCCCCTGCCGGCCTGAGCCGGAAGAGCCGCTGAACGCGTGGTCGTGAGCAACACCAGGGGACATCTGGGGTGCACAGCGATCGCCCTGGCCTGCACCGTTCTTCTCACGCCCGCACCGCCAGCCGCTGCAGATCAGCGCGACGCCGCACGTCATGTGAACTGGACAGGCCGGGCGCTGTCGAACCTGATCGAGCACTACGGCTGCGAGACCGGTGTTCCCGACGGCGTCCGCAAGAGCCAGCGATCCATGACCCGCTTCGAGGCTGCCGCTCTGCTCCATGCCTGCCTCGAGGATGTCACCGAGGTGAACGACGACCTCGAAGCCAGGAGGGATGAGCTGGAGGCCAGCCAGTTCTCCACAACCACCAGGCTGCGTGGTGAAGCCAGCGTCATGCTCAACGGCTCGCCGGACTTCAACAGCCCCCGCAGAAAGACCGACGGCAGCCGTCCGGCAAGCCCGAACCAGACCAGCGTCAACAACGACTTGCGCCTGATTCTCGACACCAGTGTCACCGGGTCGGACCTGCTGCGCATCCGCCTGCGCAGCGGCAACTTCTCCAGACTGCCGTTCCGCGAAGGCGTCTTCACCCTGGACAGGTCGTCAGGCTCAGAGGATCGCATAAGGATCGACCGCTTCTTCTATCGTTTTTCAGCAAGCGATGACTTGCAGGTCACCGTGGGCGCTCTTGTGCGCAACAATGACATTCTCTCCTTCTTTCCCTCGTCCTACAGGAGTGAGGTGCTCGACTATTTCTCCTTGGCGGGCGCTTCAGGCACATACAACAAGGCCACAGGGGCTGGGATCGGCCTGAGCTGGCGCCAACCCCAGGAGGCGACCTCAGCCTCATTGACCCTTGATGCCAGCATCGTGGCAAACAAGGGCTTCGCCGATTCCAGCATCGGTGTCGACAACCGCGAAAGTGGCCTCAATGCCCTTGCCCAGCTTGGCTATAGCGACACCAACTGGGGACTGGCCCTGAGCTACCGATACGGGTCTCAGAATTCCAGGCTCGCAGATGCCAACTTCAATGCCACTGTTCCGGCTGGTGCTTACACCAACAGTCTGGCTATTGCCGGTTACTGGAGTCCATCGCAAAGCAGCTGGACCCCCTCGATCAGCCTCGGCTACGGCTACAACTGGACCATCTCCGCGCTGGACGATTCTCAGTCCTGGATGGCAGGCCTGCAGTGGGATGATGTGATCTGGGCTGGAAACACCATCGGCTTCGCCATGGGCCAGCCTCCCTTCACCGGTAGTGCGAATAACGGGATGCTCTACGAACTGTTCTGCCGCGTGCGCCTCAGCGATCGCATCACGCTCACACCCGCCCTCTTCTACGGCAGCAGTGTGGCCACCAATGGCGGCAACGATGCCTGGGGTGGGATGCTCCAGACCACGTTTCGCTTCTGACCGGAACTTACCCCTGCAACATTGGTCACATGGGATCGTGCCGGGTCCGAAAGTCCGGCCCATGGTCGCCCGCTAGAAGGGCTGCGGCCGCCTTTGTCCCAAAGAGGGAAAGGCGGAATCCGTTGTTGTGAGGATTTCCATGGCATCCAGCCAACCCCTGGCGCTGGCTCTGGCCTGCGCCGGTCTGTTCACGCCGTGCGTGGTGAGCGCCGCTGAGCTGAAGCGCACCGATCTGGCGATCGATGATCTGAACCGCTACACGAGCGCAGGCTCGCTGGAGCAGGTCACCAGCATCTCCCAGTTCTCCGACGTGCGGCCCACCGACTGGGCCTACCAGGCGCTCTCCAACCTGATCGAGCGCTACGGCTGTGTCGCCGGCTATCCCGACGGCACCTACCGCGGCC